>NZ_WBKM01000074.1 GCF_015714725.1 Nostoc sp. WHI | reverse complement strand
GATTTTATCAAGGTTATGGCTACTTCTTATCCTCAACAGTTGCCCAATGGCTAGGTGTTGAATCTCTAAGAAACTGGCAGTACAAAACGATACTAGATATGCTTGCAGTCGATTTAATTAGCGATGCCATCCACGAGAAAGGAAACGAACAAGGCAGGCGATACCTTTCATACTTCATGCTACACGGCACTTACTCAGGTAGACAAACAGTTTTTGGGCATGATGTAGATGTAGCCCAGATAGAAACGGTGTTAGTCATGATTGACCTGCAAAAAACAATTGCTCCTCATTTTATTCCAGAGTTTGAGGTAAAACTATGACACGTTTTTAAGCATTTTCTTCTTCCAGATGAACGATGGCTTTATTCTTCCATTAACAAAGTTTTAGGTATTTCAGCTTACAATTTTTCCGACTTCTCCTTCCATAAGCTTTGGCGGTGGGTGAGATTTTGTGCAAATTTCATAACTGTTGTTTTTACTTTCCGCTTCAGCATAGGACAAATAGCGTTCTCATAAATGGGTGCGTTACCCGAACGCGTAGAGCGTCTCCAAGAGTTGGGTTTGTCGCAGACATCGCTCACTCCAGTTTTGCGGGAACACAAGATAAAAACTTCTAGTAAGAGTGTGTATTATAATACCTTAATTTTATTAGGAGTGAAAATTACCAAACTATTTTTTGCTAGTATAATTGCTCTCGCTCTCAGCGTAGCTATAGCGCAAAATCAGTTACCTCAAGTTATTAGTGTCAATGATGGGTTTTTATGTTTGAACAACAACCTGAAGATTTACGATTTTATGTCAAACAGTTAGCGAGTGTTGCTTTACAAAAATCAGACCCCTCGGCATGGTTTGAAGTTTTATATGCCAAAGCCAAAGGGGACACAGCACAAATTCCTTGGGCTAAGTTAGCTCCTCATCCTTATCTACAAGATTGGTTGACGAATCATCAACCGTTCGCTTCTGGGCAAAAGGCGTTAGTAATTGGTTGTGGCTTGGGAGACGATGCACAAGCTTTAGCTCATCGAGGGTCTGAAGTAACTGCCTTTGATATTTCACCGACAGCGATCGCTTGGTGTCAGAAGAGATTTCCAGATTCGACTGTCAACTATGTAGTTGCAGATTTGTTAGCAATTCCCTCACAATGGCATCAAGCTTTTGATTTTGTTTTTGAATGTCGTAATATTCAAGCTTTGCCGTTGAATGTGCGTTATTCAGTTATTTCTTCAGTTGCTTATGTAGTTGCTCCAAATGGAACCCTGTTGCTGATTACTCGTGTTCGAGACACAAAAGCTGAACCGAATGGGCCACCTTGGCCATTATCAAGCTCGGAACTTCAACAGTTTGAAAGTTTAGGATTATACCAAGTAGAGCAACTTGAATTTTTAGAGTCTGAGCTTCTTGACGTTAAGCAAGTGCGGATTGAATATCAAAAACATAATCCTATTAGCCACTCAGTTCACTCCTAATTAGTTGAAGTTTAGTCCCAATACCACTGGTATCTATGTGCTTGAGCTTCACAGCCCTTTAAAGTACACATCGCCTTATCCCCCACAACTGCAACTTACCTTGAACCGATAGTGGAGGAAGTGTGAAGAGAGGATAAGCCAAAATACATGAGAGATGATAGATTACGAGTATTGCTAATAACTAAATTAAATGACTAACGAAATTGTTGAAAACCTCCAGCAGGCATCTAGCGGCTTGTTAATGATGAGCGAGTCTGATTATCCTTTTGAAATTGTGCAGTGGTTAGGTGCTGCCCCTGCTACATCAGAGAAAATTTTACACCTAACAGATTCTCAAAACTTGCCAATAGAAGTAGTGGATTTAAACTATTTCTTTCGTAATTGTGCATTTGAGCAAGAATGGCACAATGAATGATAGAAACAAGATGTTCCGAAATTTCAACGACTTGTCCAGACACTCGAATCCAACCTCAATGGAGTCAAAGTTTATCGTGTTGGGCAAACAAATGTTGACGTTTATATTGTTGGAAAAACTCCAAACGGTGATTTAGTGGGAGTCGCAACGAAACTGGTTGAAACTTAGTAAATAGGTGAAATTTTCCCTCAAAAAATCTCCCGAAATTGCAGCCCGTCTTTATATACAGACAGGCTGCTCGTTTAAAATCTATTGCTACTTATTGAGTATCAACTTGTGCTTCTATGACAGACTGAATAGATGTTGAAACAAGTGATAGAAAATCAAATCCTGTTAGAGATTCCAGTGAATCAACACTAACACGATAGTCTCTCCAGTCAGCAGGCCGAACCCCTTGAGCGTTAGGAATGTTAACGGCAATGACCCTTGTAGATGTTGTGACACCAGAGACTCCAGACCCAGGAGTATCTAAGACAACAAGAATTTTCCAAGTGCGATTGGGAACTGTCACCTTACCACCAGCAATAGTGCTGAAGGTTCCATTGCTTCCAGTACCACCCGTTCCATATCCACCGGAGATGATATATAGTTCTTTCCCCTGGCTAACCAGGGTTCTAGCGTAATTTTCTAAATTAGCCCAAATCCCCTGATTGTTATCAGGCGCTTGTGCAATCATGTTACTCATCAAAAAGGTGCTGGAGTTAACCGCAACTGTGCTAGTCCGGTCGCCTGAAGGGGTCATGTGTCCTCTATCAAATCCGCTGCCACTAAAATCGGTAGATTGAACTTGATAGCATCCTGCTGGTAAGGTAGTATCAGCACGAAAGTCATCTTGGCGGGGAGTGTTGCCTAACCAACTACTATTTAACTGCCAAGATACCCAATTGGATCGTCCTAATGAGCAATTATATCCAATTGCATACTGGGCTTTGTCAAGCAAATAATTATTCAGACTAGAAGTTCCAGCACTACTAGGATTCCCCATTATTAGATGTACACTTGTACTACCGCCGCTACCTGAAGTACCATAATCAGTGATGGTAATATCATCAATGTTGGTTCTGTTGGAAGTACCATCACTCTTGCGGACTTCACAGCGAGATGTGCCAGAGATGTTAGGCGTGAACGTAGCAGTCTGTAAAGTTGTTGAACTGGTTGTGACTGTTGAACCTACTTGTAACCATGAACTACCGCTATTACTTGAACACCATAACTGCCAATTGGTACTACCATCAGAACCAAACTTTGCGTGTCTAATGCTAACTGTACCAGCACCAGTGGTTCGGTCAAATTTCATTGAGACTTTACCACTGTTGCGGATACGTGCAGATTGTGTGCCACTTTTAGCATCACTCGCAAGATTACCAATCAAGGCATCATCCAAATTCCAAAGACCAGTACTGAGGGTGACATCAGCTGCGGCATAACTGCCTTTTGAGGCAGTTTCAAAACCCTCAACAGTCGTTGCACCTTTTGCACTGAATAGTGTGTTGAAGGTAATTAGTAAAACTATTACTATTCCTGTTAACCACCCACGACGATAAAATTGATGCCTAATTTTAGGTAACATTAGCTATGATCTAACCTCGTAAGTTCAGTAATTTCCGAACTAAATAACTGTATCATAACTAACCGAACTGCTTATCTGGGTTAAATTCTGATTATTTTTAGATTATGCCTGGAACTCTTGCAAATTAACTCATTTTCTAGTAAAAAGCCCGTAGACTTAGTGACATACTCCCGACGCTCACCTGAGTACAGGTAGAGCGCGGGCTTCTCCAGTCTTTCAACCTTCGCGTTTTATAGTGAGGGAGATGCCCAGCCCCACTTTTTTGA
The DNA here is from genome assembly GCF_015714725.1 of Nostoc sp. WHI. Lineage (GTDB taxonomy): Bacteria > Cyanobacteriota > Cyanobacteriia > Cyanobacteriales > Nostocaceae > Nostoc. The sequence goes on along the minus strand of NZ_WBKM01000074.1, from coordinate 14,392 downwards.
TCAAGATTCCAGAGTTAAGGTCACGCGGCATTGATGCACCACAAGAACAGTAGTGCCACCTATCGCCCAACTCTTTTGGAACTCGATTCAGACATATTGCACAATGTTGAGAGGTTCCTGCTGGATTTACTTTACGAACCGACCGCCCAGCTTTTTCAGCTTTGTACGGTAGAATTTCGTTTAAGAATCCAGCTATCCCACCATCAGCAAAACTTTTGTTAAGACCCGATTTCGCCGCTTGCCCGTTGGGTAAAAACGTTCCGTCTTCATCCTGCTTGGGCTTATTGCGTCGGGACATATTAGAAACTTTAAGTGCTTCGACAAAGATGACTTCAGCTCTATCGACCAGCTTCTCAGCTATTTCAAAATGCCATTGTTTTCTTTGTCTGGCTATGCGTTGATGTAACTTTGCCACACGGATATTTAATTTACGCCGAGCTTTTCCGCCTTTGGATCGTAACTCCCTTTTGCTTTGAAGTTTAGCCAATCGGCCTTCAGCCTTACGGAAAAACTTGGGTGGCTCAATCATAGTGCCATCGGAGCAAGCTATGAAGTATTCAAGCCCTGCATCAATCCCTAAACTATTGGCTTCAGTTGCCACAATTTCATCCGTGAGACTATCTGGAACAGAAACATCTTCTAGGGTTAAGGTGACATACCAGCAATCGGCTTTATTTGTGACCAAAGCACGTTTAATTACAAAGCCATCAGGGATAGGACGATGCTGGATGAATTTGATTGCACCTAGCTTTGGTAGAGTGATTTGATTGCCTTGAATACAGTCTGCCTTTACTCGTGGGAAAGCAAAAGTCCTATAACGGTTTTTTGCCTTAAAACGAGGTCTACCGCTATGCTTTCCTTTACTGTCTCCCTTTATAAATCGAGAGAATGCAAGGTCAACCCGTTTCACCATATCCTGCAATACATCAGCATGAATATCGCTATACCAATCTCGTTCTTTTTTTAGAAGAACAAGAGAACGTTTTTGCCCGTAATATTCAGGTTGTTCCCTTGGTGTAGCAATACTGCAAGTTAAAGGACATACATCAATAGCGGTTCGGTTCATTTCCCACCAGTCAAAGCGATCCGACAATAGCCAGTTATATTGATGCCTCAACATATCAAGCCATTTGTCCATACGGCTTTCCTGCTCGTAAGTCGGAATTAGTTTGTACTGGTAGGCAATTTTCATGATACCATTGTACATCAAATAGATACATTTACGCAATACATGAAGAATACTTCCTTGAGACTTTCAGATGTAGAAAAAGCTCACCTTGATAGGTATTGCGAATTAACGGAGCGGACATTAAGTGATGTTTTAAGGCAATATATAAGGAGTTTGTCTATCGAGGGGGCATTGAACCCTCTCGATAGACTCGCCATTCCTCCCGACGCTCATTGAAGCGATAGAGCGCGGGGCTCCTGACGAATTAGCTGAAAATCATTTAGTGAAATACAATGAATAAAATCTTATTCCTTTGTACAGGCAATTACTACCGCAGCCGCTTTGCTGAACACCTATTTAATTGGTTGGCTACTAAGCAGGGGTTGGATTGGCAGGCTGATTCACGAGGTTTAGCACTTGAGCGGGGTATCAACAATGTCGGGTCAATTTCCCAGTATGCGCTTGAGGCTTTAGCAGTGCGCTTGGTGAAACTACCAGATGATGAAAGGTTTCCGCAGCCAGCAAGTGAGCAAGATTTTCAATTAGCTGCCAGGGTTATTGCCCTAGACGAATTTGAACACCGACCACTGATGAATGAGCGCTTTCCGCAATGGATAGATACTATTGAATACTGGCTTGTTCACGATATAGATAAAACCTCTGCCCCAGAAGCCCTTGGGCAAATTGAAAACAATCTACTGCAACTTATAGAACAATTGACACAAAGTTACTAACGTCCATAGGCAAGCATTTACTCTAGACGATTGCTATCAAGTGGTTTTGATAAGCCTGGGTCAGAAAATATGAGTAAGATTTGGTTAGGGTCTGAATCCCCATTAAAATCTTCCCTAGTAGACAGTACAACCAGTTCCCAGTTTAACCCAAAGCAGCGATCGTTTAGTATACTAGTACTATGCTAAAACTTCCAGAGTACGTAGGCGTAGCCCGTACTTCTCTTCTTAGACTGCGCCCTAAGCGTAGCTATGCCGCAGGCTTTACGACAAAGGTCAGTGACCACCGTAGGACTTGCTGTCTGCTTTATTCACATGATCTAAGTAGATTTGTAACTGAAACTGATTAATATTTAATATTTGTCCTTTAGAAAATAGCTAATTACTTTCTTTAAAAAGGTTGATCACTTTTGCTCGTTTAACTCAACAATATATCCTCTGCTAGATTCAGAGTAGTTACTTATATAAAGTAACGTATGTCTGTGAACATGAGCAGTAATAAATGAAAGTTAACATTCAAAAGACAGCGGAAATCCTGAAGCAAGTTCACCAATTGGAGTCCACGTTAGGTCTTAAAAACGAAGCCTGTCGTTCCAAATTTTTAATTCATCCTTACTTCACGTCAAAAGTTTTTTTGTTTTTGCATGGTTTTACAGCAGGCCCTTACCAGTTCGAGCCGCTCGGTCAAGCCTTCTTTAACAACGGATATAACGTTCTGATTCCTTTACAACCCGGACATGGACGCTCAGGTAACTGGAATCGTCAAAATCCTCCACCACTCCCAACAGATATTCAGATATATCAACAATTTCTCCTAAAATGGTTACAAATTGCAAAAACGCTAGGCCAACAAGTTGTAATTGGTGGATTGTCAACAGGTGGAACTTTAGCTGCTTGGTTAGCTTTAGAGCATCCCCAGGAAATTGACACCACTTTATTATTCACGCCTTATTTGGGTAGCCGTTATTCACTATTTGATCAACTTATCAAAATCTTGCCAATTTACTTTGAATGGTTTAACAAAGATGCATCTGGTAATTTTGGTTATAAAGGTTTTTCTCTCAAGGCATTACGAATATTTCTGGAATTGGGACACAAGGTTTTAGAAAATGCTCAAGACTGCGTTTGTACCCTGATCTTAATGGTATGTAGTGAGGCAGATCATGCTGTTAGCCGCTCGAAACAGCAGGCTTTTTTCCGAAGAGTACTTAAGCAGCAACCAAAATCCTGGTATTACTGTTTCGATGATTCGCTTCACATTGAACATCGGATGATGACGAAACTCGAAGACAATGATTATGAGGAACTAGTAATTATCCTTGCTAAAGCATTTGTTGAGAGTAATTTGACTTGGTTAGAGTTTGAGCAAATGGCAAAGCGGATATCCCAAGGACAAGCCTATGATCAAATCATGGGAGAACTCAACCTTAATGGTGAAGTTTCTCAACAGCTATCTGCAATGATGACTCAAGGTTTTGGCTGTGAGGATCTCAAGTGCATTAATCCATATTACTAATGCGTAATGCTCTTGATGTTTAGCCTTTCCGTACACTTTGCAATTAACTTTATCTGTACTGTACATTGTCGGCTCAACAAATGCAAAGTAGACTTCTAGTGTGGTGGTAAGAGTGATCGTTTCTCTAATTGATGCCACCGTCAGCTAATCATGGCGTTTTTGATTTTCGTGCTGACTTTGGTGGCGTTCGATGTACGCCAAAATATTTCTCGCTACGATAGCGTAACCATACCCGCAACACTTGCGGAATCTGCTCTTTTTCTTCCTTGCTCAGAGTGTTGTAAAGAGCTAAGGCGCGCTCGCGTTCACCGCGACAGGCAGCGTTGTTGTGGGCATCCCAATAGCTACGGGCTACCTGAATTCGCCGACAGACTTCTTTAATCAGCGCCTCTCTTGTAAGTGGAACGTCTGGCTTTGCCATACTCAGATGTTTTAATGTTAGATTAATAACCCAAGTTGCTAGTACACTATGGCACTGCTCATTAGTCCAAAGTGACAACAATTATACACCTACATTGACTAAATCAACATCAGCAAGCCATATTATTCTACTTTGGGCAAACACTTCTTCTAAAATTGGGGAGCGCCACTCTACCCCATAAAGCCAATTATCTTTGAGACTAAAAATCCCTTGAATAATACGGTGTGTCGGCTGTTCACCGAAATCAACCTCAACTATGTCCCCCAATTCAAAAGCCGGAGTAGAAATAGTAGACTTTTGTAGTACATTTGTTCTTTGAAATTCTTGCTCAGGTAAATAGAGAGTTTCACTCTGGCAAACAATTGCATAAATCCATTCCTGTCTTTCCCACTGAACACCACAGCAGTAGCCTGACAAGTCTGAGATTGACAACAAAACTTTTTCTAACATTTTCACTGCTAGTGGAGGCATGGTTTGATCCCACTCAGAAGAAATATGCCAACAGGATTCTAAGGCGGTAATTTGGTTAATCATCTGGGAATATAGTCTCTTTTTTATACATACACTCCCTTGAATCAGTCTGATCCGGAATATAATGCAAATACTTCAAAATATGGAAGTGATTGCCAAATCAACGATCGCACTGTTAGATATAGGAGTAAATCCGGCTGAAGTATTTCAAATCGGGCTAAAATTTGGCACTAGTTACAACAAAACAGGTTGGAGTACAGGTTTAACTATCCATACCTGCATGATCAATCTACTACCTTATCTGGATGAAGAAGACAAACCCCGTGCGTTATTCCACGGACTTTCGGCAGTCGCTAATGATAGTGCAGGTGCGCCACCTCTGTTTGTCGTTCAGCCATTGCCTAACTCTACAGTTGATTTTGCGACTCTTAAAAGCTGGTTTTGCCAGTTTATTGAGGTACGGGATAGTGAAGCTGCACAAAGATGTCTGGTATCTGCGATTCGCTCAGGGGCTAATTTAGAGCAAGTTGCAGATATGCTGTTTTCATCGGCTACAGATCATCGTTATCTCGACATTGGGCATACCCTTGATTTTATTAACAAAGCACTAGAAGCACTTGATGTTGTTGGTTGGCAAGCAGCAGAATCTGTTCTGGCTAGCTTAGTTTCGGATTTAGTTAGTGCATCCCGTATGGAAGAATCTAATTCCTGGCGCTACCCTGTAGATTTAGTAGCAATATTAAAGTCAGCTTTTGAGCAATTACCCACTGTTTTAAATGCGGGAAAATCTCAACGAGGAACTTAGTCAAACTCGGAGCAATTAATACCAATTTTATTAGGTGAAGACCCACAAGCGATCGCCGACTCGCTACTGAATGCCCTACAAGCTGGTTGTACGGAAGAACAATTATCAAGTATAGTTACTTATACGGCAGCACTGCGTGTAGCTCGTTTTAATACTAACAATGACTTTGGAGATTGGAATTCGGCACATCATCCATTTACTTTTGCTAACGCCGTGCATCAAGGGTTACGACGAGTACCAACAGTCGAACTACTCAGAGGTGTGTTTGATGCGGCGATGAGTGTTTATTTGAATCGTTTTTTGAATGTACCACCAGCACGACTTCCAGAAGCCAAAGACTCCGTTTCAAATCCCGAAGAATTACTCCAACAGCTACCCGATTTATTAAATCGTCAGCAGCAAGTTAACCAGACAGGTCAATTAGTGGCTAATTATTTATATAGTGGTGGCAATGCTAAAAGACTTATGGCGATGCTAGGGAAATTGATGCTCAGAGAAAACCGCGATTTTCATGTAATTCAAGAAATAGAAGCCGCTTTTCGTCAGTATTCCCTATTAGGTGACACTCCTACTGGGATTCATGTATTAGTTGCTGCTGCTCGGTATTTAGCAGCCCATTCTCCCACAATGCGATCGCTTGGACAAACCTATCAAATCGCTTATCGCTTACATCAAGGCTCACGCCTATTCGAGGAATCTTGACAGCAGAGGATGTGGGTAGTCTGTTGCTATCAGCTAAGACTTTCGCAGTTCCCTACTACATCCTCCCTTTTTGAGTCCCTATTGATTGGCTCTTTGTTTACTAGCCTGATCAACTCGCTGCCACAGTTCACGGTCTTCTCGATAAATACCCATCGCTGCAATCGCATCTTTTGCATCGATGTTTTTTCCTTGAGCCACTAGTGAGATCAGAAAATCTATTGCTTTATCTTGTCGCAGCATTGCAATTGCGAGTAACAATGTGCGACGAAGTTCTACGTTTCTTGTTTGCTCCCAGCAACTTTTGATAAGATCAAATGCTTGCTCTAATCTTGATTCACCCAACGTCAATGCTGCTAACTCACAGATTTGCTCCTTTGGGTCAAAAAGAAAACCAGCTACTATTGCCAGTGAATCAATCGGAGCTAGTTGTAACAAAGCACTGAAGCACTCCGAAATCACCTGTGGTGCTTGATCACCGATGCGGGTTTTCAAACGAAGTAAAGGTACACCTTGGGGATTTCCTGTGTAGGCGATCGCTTTTGCAGCAGCAACTCTTGCTTCTGGTTTGGGGTCAGCTAGTAGATCAGCTAATTCGTTCATTACGTCTGAGTAGTTGATTCTCACTAGACCTAAAGCACATATACCCCGAAGATGGGCAGCAGTATCTTCAACTCCTCCCCATACTGGCTCCATCTGAATATGTCGAATCCCTTGCAGAAAAAGGTTTTCATCGCTGTATTCTAAGTGATACAGTGCTTGTGCTATCTCTTTCTTGGCAAGACAATTTTGGTCTACTTGTGTGGGTTTGACCATCATTCGAGCAAAAGCTTCTACAAGATCGCCAACCAACTCAGTAATAGTAGATTCGCCTACTATCTTAGCTGCTTGGGCAACAGCCATAGAATATTTGCTCTTAAGAACTTGGCGTAAAATTATGATCCCTTCCTCACTTGTGGGATGCTCTCGAATTTGGGCAAGAATAGATAAAGTTTCTTCTAGTTTTCGTGATTTTGGCATATATCATCCCACAACCAGGCGCTCTGTTTTGGACTTAAAGCACTTACCAGTAGTAAAATGCAACAAGTATTAAATATGTCTGGTTTGTTATCTGAATCTATTAGTGCTTAGTCTCATTTGACATTAAAAGCTTACTATTAAAGCAACGATCCGCTCGTATTCTTGCTGTACTACTGAAACAGGCAATCGATTTAATCGGCTCTCTAGCACAAGTGGAACTCCCACTGGAAATTGAGTAATATGCGATGTCCACCAAGTATGGGGTGTAATGCGTGAGTGAATATCTTGCCGTCCATCATTGTCTGAGATGTGGATCTCTAAAAGTCTCTCTGCTGGAAGTCCCAACCATTGATTCAGCCCTATTTCGTCTTTGTCATGCCAAATATTGAGATGTGCCAAGTCAAAGACTATCTTGATCTGTGGAGCATCTTGGCAAAATTGGGCAAATTCTGCCCCATTGTCTAAAAGGTTTTCAACAGCACTGAGGGATGGTGTAGGATACATTGTCTCCACACCCAGAACAATACCTCGCTCCCGGCAAAGCTGATGAAGATAATGAATGTTTTCCACAAATATTGCATACGCACCCTTGCGTTCAGTTGTTTTGGAAAAATTTCCTCCATGCACTGAATAGGCTGTAATACCTATAGTTGCTAAGTAGTCTGTCAGTCGCTGAAAATATTTCCAATCTTGCGGTTGGGCTAGATTAAAGGGATAGTGGCTCACGCCCCAAACAAAAGCATGGTGCGCTCGATAAACCATTCCCAGTTGTCTAAAGTCCTCAATTGCTTGTGCTGCATCAGCATCAGGTCGAGGCCCAATTGCCAGTTCAGTATGCCGAATTCCTGCATTCCAAAATACTGTTAATGCTTCACGGGTTGATATTCCACCGTAAGCTGACAAACTCAGGTACAACTCCATCAGTTCTCCCATGTTGATGTGTATTCAAAGATTGCAATTCTGGGGGTGAGAGTGAAAATTTTTGGGGAATATCCTACTAAAACGCTTATTTCCTCAGCTAATTGCTGTTTTTGCTCCTCTGGGTATTCCATATTTCTGAACAAACCTTCTACTTCACTCCGAATGTAGTAATCAATTTGCTCTTTGATATTCGTTTGTGTACAGTCATTCAAGTTATATATGCGTTTCAATGGTACTTCAATTAAATGCTCGACTGAACCTAATCTTAAAGACAAAGTATAGCTATATCCAATATAGTTACGTTCGTCATCGTAACCATCAGGGTCTTCCTTATTCTGGTAGTTGGTCAAACCTATCGGTAGTTCCAGCGTTGCCAATAACCAGATCGTTGGATCTTCTGCAATGCTAGACTCAGGTTTGCGCGTATACCAATTCTTGCTCTTAGTCTGTTTTAACTCTTGTACAAATGTTCTTAATCCTGGCGTTGGCAACAAGCAACGAGCATCGGTAGCCAGAGCATCAGTGATCCGTTTAAGTTCTATTGCTTGTGTTTCTACCAGTGTCTGTTCTGCGTCATGAAGTTCTTGCATTCGTGCTTTTACTAATTGTTGCAAATCTGCAATCTGTGGGTCGAATTGACTGATATGGTTTTGCACTAATTCTTCATACAAAGAAAGTAAGGAATTAGAATCTGTCATTGCATATTCCTCATTTATTAAATGCGAATTATTAATCAATATTGCAGTTTCAAACTACCGCAAAATATTTTAATAGTTCTTTTGTACTAATATATCATTAACCCTTTCATTTTTTAAAAGGATTACGTTAAATTTAGCGTTCCTGTGGAATGGCGATTAAACTACACTTGGCAGCAGTATACTGACCTAATCTTTAAAATGGAGGCTCCCATCAGACATCTCCCTGCTAGTCCATTTTTAAGCCAAGTTTGGCTATTAGTTGGGCAACAACTCTGCCAATGCTTGCCAAATGTTACAGAAACGACTTTTAAAACGCGTGCTATGCCAAAATTAATAGAGTGTAATCACTGTCTCTTTTGCGCCCATAACCCTCAGCTAGTGTGCGCCGTTCACCCAACTGGCCCATCCGGTAACACTTGCCTTGATTTCCGGGATGATACCGAATTAGAAACTAAGCAATTTGTAGACTTTCTAGGCATTGGCGAGACTGATGACAATCCCTGTAACGATAATAACCAGCAATGGGAACCAGAAGGGGCAAGATATGTTAATGGCGAACTGACAATAGAGCGCACATTTTACAACGGCGAGTTGATTGTGCAACCACAGGCGAGGTGGACACCAGAACAGCAGCTAGAACTGATTGACTGGCATCCAATGTTTACTGGTAGATGTCCTCAATGTGGCGCTGAATTTGATCGGGACTATACCTCAAGGGTGCATTGGGACTGTCAAAATCCAGAGTGCGGATGGATGGATGATACTGTTTAGAGCGTTCGCCCTTGACGTTGGCGTAGCCATCGCTCTAATTACTTCCTTGCGCTTAATGCCTGCTTGCTCAGTTGCATCACAACATCTTGGGGCAATGGATCTATGACACCATCAGTAGGCAAAGATTTAATAAAAGCTGTTACCTCCTCTTGGGTTTGATATTTTCCCTCACTCCAAGCCGAAGCCATCTGTTTAGCCACTCTATTAGCATCCTCTCGCTGATTATGGGCAGTAATGCACTGAATATCATGACCAGTAAATGATATCCAAGTCTGCCAACGCTTCGTAACAGGATGCTGCACAATACCTGTAGTCAGTTCATTGTCCTCAAGCACTGGTTTTTTCTTACTGCGACCAAATCCTTTAAACATGGCAATATTGAGTAAACGCTATTTTAAAATTCCCAAAATCAACACAGCGCTCACACGGCATGAGTTGGAATTAAGTTTAATTTTGAAGTGGTAATGCCTGCGGCGGGCTATTCGGTGTCGCCATTTAATAATTTTTTGCCTGCTCATCCAAAAAACACCATAACCACTGTTCTCCTAACTCAGCCGAGCTAATTACTGAATGTCCAGTTTCCTCGTAATGCCGTCGGGCATGTTGATGAACAGAAGAATCACAGCACAGCATCTTGCCGCAACTTTGACAAATACGGAGATGCACCCAGCGACTATTGAGCCGGATACACTCTTCACAACGAAATACTGGGTAGTTTGCTTTAGAAATCAGAGTTTCCGTAGTCAGATTGTCTAAATGTTCGCAACTCATAGGAATTTGAATGACAGGTTAATCAGAGTATAGATTAGTGTAGGTAAACACAGCTAATTTTGTCAGTTAAGCACTCAAGGCAAAAATACTAGAACTTTTTCAAGCTTTTCAGTAGTGTAGCCGCAGTGCTAAATGGGTAGAGCGATCGCTCCCCTAAACCCGTAGGTTTACTCGATTCAGTTCTGGGGGATAATTTATTGGTTTGTAACTCGCAGTGATGACCTTGGTGGAACTTAATCAGCTAAACCTATTTCCAGATGTGAAACCCACACCAGCACTTTTGACAGAGACATTGGTGATGAGTGCTGAGTGCTGATGCCCTGCTGAAGTGGAAGTCTCAGATTTGGGACTATCAGCAACGGGTGAGGGAAAACAAGCCACCTCTTCAGGTGACATTATTCGACATTGCACCCAACAACTATGACGCAGACCAAATTGATCCGCTTTTGCTGCGACTTGTGCCAATGTCATTTTATAGGATGCCAGTTGATAGTCCAGGGGAAGCGTGTCTGTATTTTGTTATTGACTCGGCGGCTTCTGTTGTGCTGTATGTAGGGGAAACTTGCCGCAGTAACAAGCGATAGAAGGGTAATCTCTCCTGGGGCGGGAGCAAATGCTAATAGCGCTAAGAAAAAGGCATCAAGGAAAAATATTTTATTTTTTAAACATGCTAATTGCTGCAATACCAGACGCACCAGCATCAAGACATTTTTGATAATTGTTTTCGTTAATTCCCCCAAGAGCAAAAACTTTCATTTGTGTTGATTTGCAAGCTTTAGTGAGCATATCTAGACCAATACCTTTTGCTTCTGGATGAGTTGGGGTCGCAAAAATAGGTGAAAAAAATACATAGTCTAATCCTTCATCCTCTGCCTCTTTTAGAGATTTTAATGAGTGACATGATTTTCCAAACAGTATACTATTGCTTTTTGCCTCTGGCATTTTAATTTGGTCTTTTTCTCTAAAATGAAAAGCACTAACTAAAGAAGATTTATAATTTAGAGAAAATGGTAAAATAATTTGCAATCCTTTGTAGGATAGATTCTCAATAATTATATCTATATTTTCTCTATTTGCCTCATATAATCTTATATAACACGAATCTGCACCGTTGCTGATAGCTCTGTTTACCCATTTAGTAACTTGAGCAGCAATTTTTGATTTGTCAGAACAAATTATTTCGGAATTCTCTCCTGACAAAATATCAAATATGGCGATTTTTTTAAAAGGTTTTATTGTTTCTTTCATAGAACCCTTCTTTCATTTTACAGTAATGGTTGTAGCAGCATTTATCTCATTAGAGTTCTTAACTCTACCATTTTCCTTATTCTGGTGAAACCAAAGGCAAATGCTCTTAATTGTCAGTTCTCTTGGATAATCAGCTAGTCGGCACGCTCCCCGTAAACCCCAATTGGAACCAAATCAGCTAAACCTATTCTCAGATTTGACTCTCACACCAGCACTTTTGACAGAGACGCTGGTGATGAGTGCTGATGCGCTGCTGAAGTGGAAAGCGCAAATCTTTGACTATCAGCAACGGGTGAGGGAAACCAAGCCAGTGCAGCAGGCGACGTTATTCGACATTGCACCAAAGCACTGCGACCCAGACCGGATTGATCCGTTGCAGTTACAGGTGCGATCGCTCTCGTTTTGGAGAATGCCAGCAGATAGCCCCGGCGATGCGTGTCTGTACTTCATCGTTGACTCTGCGGCTGGACTGATTTTATATGTGGGGGAAACTTCCAGAAGTAACAAGCGCTGGAAGGGTATACACGCCTGTAAAGATTACATCGCCAGCTACCAGGATTTACATTATCGCTATGGGTTGCAAACAGCAGTAAATGCCGCTTTTTGGTGGGACACTCCCACAGACCGACGCGCACGGCAGGAGTTGGAGTTGAGTTTAATTTTGAAGTGGCGATCGCCTTTCAATAAGGAGAACTGGGAACGCTGGGGGCAACCGTTTGGGTAGAAGGTTATTCAACTTTTTACTCAATCCTGGGTAACAGTCAGTTCTTGCAGCAAGGCATTATTTATCCGATGCGCTTCCTCTGATGAACTTTCTCTAATGTCAAAAGCTTGCTGCACTATGGCTTGAATTGACTCTGGCAATGATTCAAATTTTTCTGAGTTGAGTATGACGAGGCGGCAACCGGGGTAAGGCATAAAATCAATAAAGGGTTCCATCCCCGATGTAATCAGAGTTTTGCTAAGTTCCGCGATGGGATGATGGGGCTTTTGGTTGTCCTGGGTGCGATTTATTTCTGATGCCATGTAACCGCAAAACCAACTCAAGGTGTCAATATCTTTCTGGAATGCTGCCAAAATCCCTGTCACTACTTGCTGGTTAAGCTTAACAGGCAGATTGTCAAAAATTTTGTCTAGGGCTTCTGGGTGTCGCTTGTAGCAGTAACGCACTGCATTTTCAACTAGTTTATCAATTTTAGTGGGTTGAGATTGCCCAAATCCCTTTGCACACATAGCACTGCCTCAACATTTATTTATGCGATCGCAGACGCGATTTTAACAGAATTGGTGCGGCAATGAGCAGGGTGTAGAGATAGTGGTGCTTAAAAAACAAGCTGTGTCTTAAGGGGGCTGCGATCGCTTGCCGCCGCAGGCATCGCTCCTTTCCTCTAAGAATGATAAGTAATGTCTACGACGCCAAGCTACGCTTTGGCTGTAAAAATTGGTAGAGTTAATAAGACTACTGAACAGCTTTGTTTGTATCGTTGGCAATGCCCATCTACAGAAAACGCTACGCAAACAATTGGGATGAAATAGCGCTGTCTATCAAACAAGCAGCCCAGTGGCGCTGTCGGCACTGCGGACAAAAGTGTTTGCGTCCTGGCGAAAAGCCAAAGGGATTGTCCCGCGCTGAATGGACAGTAATGACGCTTTCTGTACATCACGCCAATTTCACGCCTGAAGATAACCGACTTGAAAACCTAATTCCGCTTTGCACCCCATGCCATATTTCACTGCATAGTCGGGCGCGAAGGCGGTCAAATACCTCACCTGGACAGCTAGAATTACCACTTTACCAATGAATAATGACGTTGTAATTTTTATTATTAGTGCTGGTCTGCTTGTTATGTATCTGGTGTTCTCGGCATTGACCGAGATGGGGACAAAGCTACCGTGGAAGAAATAGGGGGGGAGTGTTGTCAGTGCGATCGCTGCCCCTGCTACCAACGAAGCGATCGCTTCGTTTCCTCTAAGAATTAGGGCGATCGCATCGGTGGTTCTTTCGAGAGGAAAAAATATATGCCTTACGATATGACGATGTGCCCAGGACAAAATTGCCCGATCAAACAAAACTGTTCCCGTTTTACAGATGAAATTCTGGGTCGTCAAGATTTTTTTGGAGAAGCCCCCTATAATTTTACTACTAATTCCTGTGAATATTTTATCAGTAACCACCCAGATGAAAATAAAATCCGTTTGAAAGCTTATGAAATTTGGCAACAAATGGGCTATCCAAATGGCAAGTTTGTAGAACATTGGCTTCAGGCTGAAAAGGAGTTGATAGATTTTAAAATTTAACTTTACTTTTGTAAATTAAGCTCTGAAGTTAACTGTTAACAATTAGACCTATTGCAAAAAAAATTTGTGGTACATGGTGGGCGATCGCTATCCATCCTCGCTTGATTGGGGCGATCGCTTAGTTTCCTCGCTTGATTGGGAGCGGTCGCAATCAAATTACTTTGGTCGCTACTTTTCCTAATGCGGCAACCAGCGATTTAAAGATTCCTTGCGCTGTTGATGGCGTCACCGTGCTAAATTGGGAAAATTGTACGCTAAGAAGCTGATGCTAACCTCAACGCTATGAAAATCAGTTGTTTTGAGCAAATGGCATACCTGTATTTATCACTTTTGACTCGAATTAGTCTTTCTAGTTGGTGCAGAGTATTGTTACTACTCTCCACCAATTAACTGAGGATAAACAGCCACTCACGGATGCTTGGAAAAGCAAGCGGCTAAGATGCTTGCTGGGCAACGCTTTTAGCCTTATCGTACAATTTTCCCGTTTTGGCACGGTGATGCCTATATTCCCAAAGGTTAATTATAGAAAGTGCGTTATATTTGCTTGTCTGTGTGTTACTACCACAGTAAAGTTAGCGATTCCGGAAAATTAAAAACGATATTTATTACTCGATTCCAAACCAACCGCCAGTATCACCACCAGCCCAGCCGCCATTGCGTGCAGCAGAAAATGTTTGATTGCAAAGGGTTTTGAACTCAACAGCAGCACTAATATCTTTACCCTCATAACCCAAGGGGTGAAATATCCGCCCAATGTATCGACCTTGTAATCGGATTTGACCCATTACATAAATTCCACCACCAACAGAATAAATACTTCCTTCTTCATTGCGAGAATAACAAGCAATATAACC
>NZ_WBKM01000367.1 GCF_015714725.1 Nostoc sp. WHI | reverse complement strand
AGTTAGGAGTTAGGAGTTAGAAATTAAGAGTTAGGAATTAGGAGTTAGAAGTATTATTCTTCCCCTACTCCCTACTCCCCACTCCCTACTCCCCTCTTCACCCCATCTTTAACTTTCGATCTAAATAGGTGAACTTTTAAGAATATTATGAAAGTCTATTTGTCGTTGCTAGTATTCAACAGCTAGGAGCGTACAATAAATGTAAATAAGTACGTGTAGGGATAATGTAGGGATCATGGGCAATTATCACCCGTAATCGCCCAAAATCACTGATTTCCCGACAAAAGTTCTAAAAAGCTATTGTCTAGTTAGTTATATGAAAAATGCGATTTGAAACTTAAGCTGTTACTTTGGTGCTATTTCGGGGAACTATATAACTGTGCCCTTGAAGATTTTTTCAGTGAATTAGCCCAAATAATGATGAATATAACTACTTTACAAAGCTTTAGACTAAACCAATTCACAGTATGTCAAACCTATGAATATGCAAGAGAAAACTACCGAAGCGGAAAACACCCGAGCCGATAAGGTAGAAATTGCTGTCCGCCTAGACTCCGAGTTACTAGAGCAAATTCAGCATCTCACCAATGACCCAAGTAAAGTGATTGAGGTGGCGATTCGCCAATGGTTACGGGGTGAAATACTCAGAGATGATGAACTGACGCGCACACCTGTGCGTACCCCCGTTCCTCCTCGGGGTGAATGGAACGATTGACACTATAAAAAAGTGAAGTTTGCCAATCTGGATTTCAGAACACCAAGAAATAGCCAATAAAAACGAAAAAGCTGTAAAAATTTATGCAAAAGTTGGAGCAGCTTTAGTAAAATTACGGTCGGATACCCTTTGTCTATCCAACTCAATTAATGACTATTATTGCCAATTCTCAATTAGCGAATGCATTTCCCCCAAATCTGGAATCTATAACCAGTAAGACTGATGGTTCATTGCCAACACTAGGAGCCGAGTTGGTGTACACGCAAGATGCGGCAGGGCGCTATCTGACCTTTTGTTGGCAGTACAGCGACCTCCTGGGGTTAAATACCGAAAAAATAGTTGACGATCTCAACCAAGCCCAAACCTTTGGGCCAGTGGATAAGGTTAGCTATTTGGAACGATTGCACCGAATATTGACAAGTTTGATCCCAGAAAGGTTTCAATGTTGGTTTAGCTACCACCAGGAATTATTTGAGTTGGAGTTGGTAATTAGTCCGATTATGCCAAGTTTGGGAACGGCTGCCACTACAGTTTTAGTGATGGGACGGTTGCTGCAAGCTACACTCAACAAAAAACAAGTGTGTGTGGCATCAAGAAAGCCCACACAAATAGAATTGGTTTTACGTTCACAGCAACACCAAAAACTGGTAAATCGGATTACCAGAAATATCCGCCGGACATTGGATTTAGATATTATTTGGCAACAAACAGTTGACAGTTTAGGGAAAGCACTGCGACTAGAACGCTGCATTATTTGTCGTCCCTACCAACCCTGTAGCTCAAAAGTGAAAGTGATGGCTGAGTATCACCAGCCAGAACTTACCTCAATGCTTGGCTCAGAAGAAATAGATATAGATTCTGAGCCTGCCTTTGCTCAGGCATTAGCAACCCTAGAACCAGTTGTGATAGAAGTGCCTGGATACACGGAGTCTGGGCGGCAGAAAACTTTGGTGGTTGCGACTTGCTATCAAGACCAAGCCAATGGATTAGTTGCTTTGACTTGGCAGGATGAATGCTACACATTAACAGAATCGGAACTAGAACTTGCAAAAGAAGCAGCAGATCAACTGGGAACTGCGATCGCTCATGCTACTTTATATAAAGAATTAGAAGCAGCCCGTCAAAAAGCTGAAGAAGCTTCCCGTCTGAAGAGCGAGTTTCTGGCTAATGTATCCCATGAAATTCGTACCCCCCTTAACGGGATGATTGGCTTTTTAAAGCTGATTTTAGAAGGGATGGCAGATGATCCAGAAGAACAAAACCAATTTTTGACAGAAGCTCACCAATTATCGATACATCTACTGAATATCATTAATGATATTTTGGACATTGCCAAAATCGAAGCTGGTAAAATGGAGCTAACTTACGCTCCAGTCAAGCTAGATGAGCTATTTAGTGATGTAGAAAATTTTATGCGTCCCCAAGCAGAAATGAGAAACCTCAGCTTTCGGATGCAGATGCCTGCTACCTCTGATGAAATTATTGTCCAAAGCAACTATCAACGGTTGCTACAAGTTATGATGAATTTGTTAGGTAACGCCATCAAATTTACCCATGAAGGCGGCGTAACTGTCAGCGCCGATTTAGTACTTAAAAAAGCGAAGGCGAACTTTCAAGGTCAGCAATTTCCTGGCATGGTCAGAGTACGTGTTGCCGACACTGGCATCGGTGTTTCCTTAGACAAACAAGATAAACTATTTCAATTATTCTCTCAGGTGGATGGCTCCCGCACTCGCCAGTATGGGGGTACAGGTTTAGGACTGGCAATATCCCAGAAGCTCGTGGAGGCAATGGGCGGCGAAGTACATTTTTATAGTCTGGGTGAAGGACTTGGCTCAACAGTCACATTCACCGTGCCACTATATCAACAACCAGTCATACTTTCATCTAGTGATAGCGACTCAATAAACAGTTGTGAGTGCTGAGTTGTGAGTGCTGAGTTTGGATACTTGGCAATACTGGGTTTTGATTTTTTAACTTTAAACTATTTGAGCAATTATTATTTAATAAACGTGAGTTCGACGGGCATAATTTACCGTAGTGGCTAGTACAGCTTGACGGAAATAAGCAGACCATTAAAAGCCACGAAAATTTGATTGATCGCAAGGTTTAAAAATAGTATGTGTATTTACCCCGTACATTAGACTTGGCTTAGGGGAGTTATCATCGTGCTTCTAACCAAGCCTGTAAATCAGCCACGCTAGTAAAATCTAACAGTGCTTCGCTCAAATCTTCTATAACAGGCAAAGGTAAACTAGAAACTGAGAAGCGTATTTCCTCAGAGAATTCCTGCCTAAATCGTTTAGTCAACTGGCGAATTACAAGATTACCTGCCTCTTCCTGGCGTCCTTCTTCCTTGATTTCTCGATAAACTCGCGTTTGCTGTAGTGTTATACCTAACATTTGTTCTACATCCCTTTGGCTTAATTGTTCAAACTTGTACACCATTATTGTCGTGATCATCTCTATTATGGCGCGACTTGCAGTTTCGGACTGCTCAACAGAAGAACGCTCAAGTAAATATCTAGCTTCTTGTAGTGCTTGTTCTTCTGCTACAGTAGTTAACACCATCAGCGCTACCCATAAAGGTAATTGGCGAATATCCCCTAATTCATCAAGATACACGCGATGCACTTGGTTTCCGTTAAGTAGGCTTCGATGAGGGTAAATATCACTCTGCTCAATACCGCGCGACGGATAAATTATAACCGCTTGCCAATCGCTAAATCTGGCGCGGTTGCGATAGAAATATAAAGAAGACTCAGCAAATACCCTTTCGTAAAGCTGTTCATCTCTTTGAAACTGTACCTCACAGAAATATACAATTCCAGCACCTGCGTTTTCTGGTGGGAGAAATACTCCATCTATTTCAAATTTCGGTTCTTTAACAGCTACCGAATCAAATCGATAACCCTTGGCATTTAATGGAGAATTTGTCAATAGTTCAAATAGCAAAGTGGGGGATTGTTGGAAAAGTTTGTAAAAAATTGAGTCTCGCCGCATGAAGCGTTCTATGCTACTTATTTGTCAAATCTGCGATACATTTTATTTTACGTTATGCCGATCGCCCATATAACGTCGCTATGCGATCGCAAATAAACCAGTAATACTCAAAATATAGCTTGTTCCCAACTAGGCTGTAAGGTCTGTTACTGAGGAAAATTGGACTGCGTGTAAATAGGGAATAGGGCAGAAAGATTCCCAATGCCTAGTCAAAAGTCATTAAAATATAGATAACAGACCACTGACAAATGGCAAATGCCAACTAAAGAACTGACAAACTAGCTGCAATTGCGTCTAGGATTGTTTTAACAAAGCTAGAAAATAAAATTTTAGGGCAACGGAGAATAGGTGATGGGAGTTCTCAGATTACCAGTTATCTATCATTCACCAATGCCCAATGCCCTATTCCCAACGCCCATCATTCACTTACCTGGTCTAAACTATGGAACTCACAATTGACAACGTTGAAACAGTCTTAGATGAATTGCGCCCTTATCTCATGTCTGATGGTGGCAACGTGGAACTCGTAGAACTCGATGGGCCTGTTGTAAAACTGCGGTTACAAGGTGCATGTGGTTCTTGCCCCAGTTCTGCAATGACCCTAAGAATGGGTATTGAACGCCGCCTCAAGGAAATGATTCCTGAAATTGCAGAAATTGAGCAAGTGGTGTAAAAGTTAGGAGTTAGGAGTTAGGAGTGATGAGTTTTGAATCAACTCCTAACTCCTTATTCTTAACTCCTAACTATTCTTATGTCCCATCCTCTTTACATCGCTTTTATCTGGCATCAACATCAGCCGCTGTACAAATCTCCTGGCAGCGGCGTTTCACTATCTCCTAGTCAGCAGTACCGCCTGCCTTGGGTACGTTTGCATGGGACTAAAGATTATTTGGATTTGATATTAATTCTAGAACGGTATCCTAAGTTACACCAAACGGTGAATTTGGTACCATCGCTGATATTGCAACTCGAAGATTATATTGCTGGCACTGCTCTTGACCCTTACCTTACAGCCAGCTTGACACCAGATGAACAACTCACTCAGGAACAGCGCGAATTCATTATCCAACACTTTTTTGATGCCAATCACCATACCCTAATTGACCCCCATCCCCGCTATGCCGAGTTGTATTACCAAAGACAGGAAAAAGGGCAAGCTTGGTGTTTAACAAATTGGGAATTGCCAGATTATGGTGATTTGTTAGCTTGGCACAATTTGGCTTGGATCGATCCACTGTTTTGGGATGACCCGGAAATTGCTACTTGGTTAAAACAGGGACGAAATTTTACTTTAAGCGATCGCCAGCGCATTTATTCCAAACAACGAGAAATTCTTAGCCGCATTATCCCCCAACATCGAAAAATGCAGGAGGCGGGGCAGCTAGAAGTTACTACCACGCCTTATACCCACCCAATTTTGCCGTTGCTAGCTGATACCAATTCTGGTCGGGTAGCTGTGTCTAATATGATACTACCTAAGCAGCGTTTTCAGTGGGCAGAAGATATTCCCCGCCACTTGCGGAAAGCTTGGAACTTTTATAAAGACCGTTTTGGACAGATACCTCGTGGTTTGTGGCCTTCGGAACAGTCAGTAAGTCCGGCAGTACTACCGCACATTATTAACCAAGGATTTAAGTGGATATGCTCAGATGAAGCCGTCTTAGGATGGACACTGAAACACTTTTTTCATCGGGATGGGGCGGGGAATGTAGAGCAACCAGAACTGCTGTACCGACCCTATCGTTTGGAAACCCCAGAGGGTGACTTGTCCATTGTGTTTCGTGACCACAGATTATCAGATTTAATTGGCTTTACCTACAGTGCAATGCCAGCAAAACAAGCAGCAGCCGACTTAGTGGGGCATTTGCAAGCGATCGCTAAAATGCAAAGAGATAGTCAAAGTGAACAACCTTGGTTAGTTACCATCGCTTTGGATGGAGAGAATTGCTGGGAATTTTATCCCCAAGACGGCAAACCCTTCTTAGAAGCTTTGTATCAAAGTTTGAGCGATGAACCCCACCTCAAACTTGTCACAGTCTCCGAATTTCTCGAAGAATTTCCAGCTACAGCCACCATTCCCGGAGAGCAATTACATAGCGGTTCTTGGGTAGATGGCAGTTTCACCACTTGGATCGGCGATCCCGCCAAAAATCGTGCTTGGGATTATCTAACAGCAGCAAGGGTTATGCTCGCAAGTCACCCCGAAGCGACGGAAGAAAACAACCCAGAAGCGTGGGAAGCATTATATGCCGCAGAAGGTTCCGACTGGTTTTGGTGGTTTGGCGCAGGACACTCTTCAAATCAAGATGCCATCTTTGATCGATTGTTTCGAGAACATCTGTTTGGCATTTACAAAGCATTAAATGAACCTGTACCGCCCTATCTCAAACAACCAGTGGAAAGCCACCAGGCACTGGCAGAACACGCACCACAAGGGTTTATTCATCCCATCATCGATGGCAAAGGTGACGAACAAGACTGGGACAGAGCTGGACGCATAGAAATCGGCGGAGCGCGGGGAACGATGCACAATAGCAGTGTCATCCAGCGACTTTGGTATGGAGTGGATCACCTCAATTTTTATTTGCGGCTGGACTTTAAAAGTGGGGCTGCACCAGGGCGGGATTTGCCAACAGAGTTGAATTTGCTGTGGTTCTATCCAGAAAAAACAATGGTCAATAGCCCAGTTCCCTTGGCAGATGTACCGGATGCAGCCCCACTTAATTACCTTTTCCACCATCTTCTGGAAATTAACTTACTGACACAATCGATTCAGTTTCGAGAAGCTGGAGACAATTATCAATGGCATCCCCGTTTCAGTCGCGCTCAAGTAGCAATAAATAGTTGTTTAGAGTTAGCAGTACCGTGGGCAGATTTGCAAGTTCCGCCAGATTATTCTTTGCGCCTAATTTTGGTGCTTGCAGATGAAGGACGTTTTTCCAACCACTTGCCAGAAAATGCTTTGATTCCAATTGAGGTGCCGTAAATTCAGGTAACAGATGCGAGAGTTTACGAAGATGATTCTCCATACCGATTTCAAAAATATTTGCAACTAATAAATTGGGTGTAGGGGCGTACAAATGTACGCTCCTATCCATGTATATCTAGCAAAAATTTCGTGAAATGGTATTAATCGAACAGCTAGTGCAGAATCTATAACCTCACACCATTTATACACAACTAGCTATGCTGAGTATCTTTTCGGTTTGCTTGCACAAAACCACTAAAAGCTTTCTCTCGGCATAATCTCTAGAGAGATCAGAAGTCTGACTATCTGACCAACTTGAGACGACGACCTAATAGAGCAAAAACACCAACACCGAGTAAAGCGCCAAGACCAACGTTAGGCTCAGGGACAACAGCTGTCAGGCCGATAAGACGCTTATCGCTACTGATGGTGTCTATTGAGGTAGCAGCACCTGTAGCCAAGTTGATGGTATATAGATTGGAGCCAGATGCAGAGGTTGGAGTGGCTGCCAAGAAGGCAGTATTCACTCCGTTGTCTGTGAAAATGTCAAACCCTGCTGCCGAGCTAATGTCGAGACCGAGGGAACCTACTAGTACCTGAGTGCCATTATTTGGAGGGGCTTGTATGTTCAATACGTCGGTGATGTAGTCAACAGTGTACAACATGGTTCCGGTTGCCGGGTCATTGTCAACATTAGTGTATGCCGCAGCAGTGATGCTGGGATCTCCTGGGTTTAATGTCCCATCAATAAGAACCGCACCAGTCTCCACGTTGATGCGGTAGTTTTGGTCATTGGCGCCAACGACCCGTAGACGATCAGGTACTGGGTTGAAGTCTACTCCAGAAATTGTCCCGCCGTCGAAGGGTACGGAAAGGGCACTTACAAAAGAAGCAGCACCCGTGAACGGGTTAATGGTGTATATGTTGTTAGTTGTTAGACCATAGATCAGATTGTTAGCTGGGCGACGGTCAATACCCAACAAAGTACCCTCGATCCCAGTGACTGAGACAGTACTAGTAATGGTGGGATTGCTGGAATCAAAAAGAACTAGATTGTTGTCTTCAGTTAGTCCTACTAGACTAACTGCCGCCGCCTTGGCGACGGTGAGTAGATCAAATGTCGTTGCTACTATGAGTGCAGTGATGACTGTACTTAGCTTACTTAATTTCATTGAAAAGCCTTTAATTGGGAGTTTTACTTATGTGATGGGCAAAATTCAGCCAAACCTACAGTTAACGTAAATATATTTACGCAATTGTAAATTTTACTTCAAGTAAATAGTACACCAACAACTTCTGTAAACTCAGGACACGGAATCTGTCTTCATTGAAACTTTAAATTTTTGTAAATTAAATTTTACTTAAATATAAAGGCACTTTTAATTCAGCACTCTTCATTCTCAGTCACTGATGGAACTTATTAGCCTATCAAAGCTATTTGAAGCCATCTATTATTGTTTGTAAATACTTTGTAGAAGCAGCTTCGGCTTGAGAGCGGACAACTAATTTTGGCATTTTTAATGCAGCGCGAAGTTGGCAATAAAAGTGAATGGTGTGTTGAAGCGATCGCCCAATTTCTTTTTGGTCATGTTTAGCGGGAATAGTCTGCCGAAAATCGTTCAAATGAGATGGAATTTCCCTTTCCAGATTCCTTACACCGCGTGGAAGCAGTCCAGCTTGCACCTTGGCTAATGGGGCTAGAACTTGCCCACGCAGAAAAGAAAGAAAATCAATGACTTCAAAAAGTTCACCTCTTCCTAATTTAGTTGCAGCGTAGTGTACCCACACCCAAAAGCGGTCTTCAATCCACTGTGGATCAAAGGGTGGATAGTTGCGTGGATTATTTAAAACAGCTAAAGTTAGTAGATTTTTTCGCTCCCATAAAACAATAGGATTTTCTACGCGGTCTGTTTGGAAATCTTTTAAAAGCAAAAACTTCAAATCGACGTGTACAAGAGGATTGTCATAGAGACAGATTAATAACCTGGGTTCGCCGACGTGTTCGCCAGTAAAACCTGCCAGCAGTTTCCCCAATCGGTTGGCTAAAAGCTGACGCTCTTTTAAAACCTGCTCATAATGAAGATCATCTACAACAATACTCAGATCGAGGTCAGAATACTCATCCATTTCTCCACTCAAATAGGAACCACCGATCGCTACACCTAGTAAACGGTCATCCGTCTTCAGCTTTGGCAGAATTTGCTCTAGCATCTCTCCTTGTGGTTCGGGAACAATCATACTATCTCCTTCAATAGCGATCGCCAATTCTGTTTTGTAACTCAATTAAATCGGGGTACTGATTAACATCAAGTTGATTAAGTGCCCAATCAAAAAAAGCATTCAGAGAAATGTACTGAGATTTCTGTTTCTGCATAGCTTTTTGAATATCTTTACCATGAAACCAGATCAAATACCAATACGCTTGGGTTAAGGGCTACTGGTACAAAATTTTGGGTTTTTGAGACGCGATAAATCGCCGTCTCTACAAATGTTTTGGTCTTATCTGAACTGTATTGGATCAAATACTGCTTCAATAATATCTTGTGCTAACCCAGTTTCTATATCTGTGAAATCAAATAAATCTGGAGATCGGAATTTCTTAAAATATTTTAGTTGTAAAGATTGAACTTTCATAAGCTAGTCTCCACATCAAACCCCGGTATTATTGGTGCATTTTCAACAACCTTTTTAGATTTGGTTGTTTTTTCTTACTAGCTTTAGCATCTGTCGTAGGGGCAATTCATGAATTGCCCCTACCGCATGGTCTATTTACCTGAAAATAGCTGTAAACCCTCAATTTGTCACGAATTTACGAAATTGTGTACTAAGTTTGCTTGTCGGATCACTGCTATCTTCTAGCAAGAGTTCGATAATGCTTTGAGGCTAATTTAAAGCTCTTCTGCTTGGGGGAGTGGGAAGATTTCACCAGCCAAGTAAGCCTGAAAGTGCTTTTGGAAGTATAACCATGAGGTCACATCTTCCCCATCTATAAGCGCTTTTGGGGCTTTTTTATATAAAGGAATACGGTTATTAATTTCCTCTTGCAGCAGTGGGGGCAATTCTTCTAAACCATTGACTTTGCTACCAACAGCACTGTAGATAAGTTGACCAGGGCGATCGCCCATTTTCATCCAGGGAAGCCATTGACCAATCCTATCCCAACTCAGTTTGAGTTGAGAAACTGACTTAAGTGCTGTGTTGAATAAATCTGCGGTTGGCACGGTTAATTTAAATAATTCCGCCGCCTGATAAATTGGATTTGGGCAGTACTCGGCAAATTTCGGATCGTCTGCTAAGGGATTAGGGTAATAGGGAAATATATCAAAAACGAAGGTTGTGCTGTCACCATCTACTTGGGCGGGAAAATTTCCCTCAAACTTACCCTGCACGGGATTATTGGCAACGTGAATCACCGGAACTGTATCACCTGTCCAAGGATTCTCCCATTTATGCAAAACCTCATCTGTCTGTGGGTTGAGGTAATAAGTCAGTTCCCTGGAAGTAAAATTCCAACTACCTTCTGTCGTGGGAATACATCGGCTAACGCTCAATCCCACCATTTTAAACAGCAGTTGTCTTTTCTCGCCGGGGATAAAGGCGTAAATTTTACCTTTCCAAATCAGGAAAGTAGATTCGCTAGGGTCGAGGGAAGAACGAGTTTTAACCCAGTGCTGGGCTTCAAGTTCTTGGGTTTGGGCAACCATCTAAAGCATCTTTAGTATTTGGATAACAAAAGAATAAGCTAATTAGCATTCAAGTTGCATCTTTAGGAGTGCTGAGTGCTGAGTCCTGAGTGGGGAGTGCTGAGTGGGGAATATCACTTCTTTACTCAGCACTCAGCACTCTTAACTCGGAACTGTTTTGCCCAATGCCCTATTTCAATTGTTGAAAGAACAACTTGAGCTTATTCTCATCTAATTTGCCATTGGTGCGAACGGAGCTACACAAATCAAGTCCGAAAGGAGCAACTTGATCAACTGCAAGAGCAACATTCTCAGATGTCAAACCTCCAGCTAAGAAAATTGGCACGTTTACTTGCTCACGGATTTTGGCGCTCAAGTTCCAGTCGTGTATACGTCCTGTACCGCCCAACTCTTTAATCAGCAATGATTGATTGCCGGAGTCTAGTAGAATTGCATCCACCTGGGGCGCTACGCTGATTGCCTCGTCTATGGATTTTTCTGTAATGACGTGAATTACTTGGACAATGGAGATCCCAGGTAAGGCTACTCTGATATCTTCATAGCTTCCTGACTCTAGGCGATCGCATATTTGCACAGTATTTATCCCACAGCGTCTTACCTGCTGAATAATCTCCTGAGCATCTTGGCTTGAAGTCAGTAAAAAAGTGGCGATTGGGGGTGGCACACAAGCAGCAATTTTGGCAATTAGTTCCTCAGATATAACACCGGGGCCACTCGGCATATAAGAAACCAAACCGAGGGCAGATGCACCGCAACGAATGGCCATCCATGCTTCTTCTATGCTGCTAATACAGCAAATTTTGACTCTTGGGCTTGCTGTTCTTTCCATTCTTTCCTAACTCCTAAAGCACCAGTCCATTAAAAGCAGTTGACAAAAACGGTAATATCTAAATTTAGAATAAGACCTGAAGCTGATAGTTTAAAGGAAAGGCGGCACAGAAGCAGGCGGGTAGCAGAGCAGAGAAGATATATTTTGGAATGCAACAATGAGTCTTTGATACTCGTAAACGAGTCTTTTAGCTCCGTTTATCCACCTTTAATACTTGTGAACGAGTCTTTTAGCTCCATTCATCCATCTTTGATACTCGTGAACGAGTATTTGATACTTGTGAACAAGCATTGCAATTGGATATTTTTTTATTTAGAAGTCCCTTTGTAGACTTCTTTAAGCTGGTTCTGAAAATTGCTTATCAAGACGGCGAAACAAAAAGACCCAAAGTGGTAGGGAACTGTTAATTGCAATCAGTCGCACTAAATGACCAGTTGTGACAATTTCAACATTATGATTCAATGCTAACGAAACCAGGATCATTTCTGCTGATCCTCCTGGTGCCGTAACTAGCAGACAAGTTAACCAGTCCCAAGAGGTTAATTGCATCGCAAGTATAGCAGCGATCGCTCCGGTTGCAAGGGTCATCACTACAGACATCAAAGCATAGCCGACAGTTCGTTTTGTCAAATTGGGTTTGTCTCCCCAATACTCACCAATAGTAATTCCCAAGAGTATTTGACCGAGTAAGTTAATTAAAGGCGGTGGACTAAAGCTAATATCACCCACAAAAGGCAGCCAATGTAACAAAGGATTAAACCCGATGCCAATCAACAATGCACCAAAGAAATCGCCTGCGGGAATTTTAAATAATATAGCGGGATAAACTACTAATCCAGTGATTAGCAGTACTAATAGGAGTAATCCTAGTTGAGATGGATCGAGATTGAGCCAAACAGCGTTGATTGAAAGTGTTTGTGGATAGTAATTACCAACTGATGTCCTAGCGATGAAGGGAATTAAAAAAACTACTGAGGTGACGCGAATTGCCTGAACTAGGGCAACCAAGCTAACATTTTGATTGTAATCGGCGGCGATCGCTGCCATAATTCCTACACCGCCTGGAACTGTAGCCAGCATTGCTGTCAACAGATTGGTTTTGCTGATGCGGGAGTAAATATAACCAATGCCGCTTCCACTCAACATCAAAAACAAAGTCAGAAAAATAAAGATTGGAATACCAGAAGCAGCACTAGCTAGATTACCGTGAGCATTGGAAGCGCCGACAGTTAAGCCGACAAGTGCCATTCCCACTTTCCTAGCAGTGCGGTTAGGTTTGGGGGAATATTTATAGAAAACCCGACACCCTTGAAGAACCACAGTACCAGCAGCAATCCCGCCAAATATCCAGGCAATCCCGCCAACATGGAACTTTGCCAGAAATAAACCTAAAGGCAAAGTTAAAAGCATTTCCAATACAAGGACAATTGCTTGTTTTAAAAATAGCTGTTGTTTCGGAACGGCAGGATGTTCATCAGTGTGTTCTGCCAGATTGGGAGCAACACCTAAGCTTTGATTCATCTATACAAACTTTTTTATTAATTTAACTTATGCACTCAAGTTAACGCGATCGCAAAGGGGTAGGAGGTAGGGGGCAGGG
>NZ_WBKM01000359.1 GCF_015714725.1 Nostoc sp. WHI | reverse complement strand
TGTCGCTTCTCTTCGGAGAAGTGGAATTAATGGAAACGCATGGGTTTATCTAGGGGGATTTTATTATAGAAAAGGTCGCTTCTCTTCGGAGAAGTGGAATTAATGGAAACCCCAATAAGCAATTTATCATCCCTAACATCGTTAAATTGTCGCTTCTCTTCGGAGAAGTGGAATTAATGGAAACTCCCAGTAGTCTGTAGGTTGAGATGAAACAAAGTTGGTCGCTTCTCTTCGGAGAAGTGGAATTAATGGAAACAAGTAGCAATCAAATTCTGCTTTGCTATCAAATGTCGTTGTCGCTTCTCTTCGGAGAAGTGGAATTAATGGAAACTGTACCGCTTCTCCGTATGCACGATATGGGTCAAGTGCTATGAGATTGTCGCTTCTCTTCGGAGAAGTGGAATTAATGGAAACACTGCAAACAAAATCAGTGACCAACATTACTACTGAAGTCGCTTCTCTTCGGAGAAGTGGAATTAATGGAAACTACTGTCATGTCCTGACAAAAATTCTTAAACTTCCAAGAGTCGCTTCTCTTCGGAGAAGTGGAATTAATGGAAACCCTGTGGCGGTAAAACTAACCCTAAAGCACCTGGAGTCGCTTCTCTTCGGAGAAGTGGAATTAATGGAAACTTCACCCACGCCGCCGTCCACATCGTCTAAATAGGGTCGCTTCTCTTCGGAGAAGTGGAATTAATGGAAACTTCTCAGCACTAGGGAATGTCTTACCAGTTACACGGTCGCTTCTCTTCGGAGAAGTGGAATTAATGGAAACGTGAGTTTACCGATTTGGTCTAAACTCCATCCATACGTCGCTTCTCTTCGGAGAAGTGGAATTAATGGAAACCCTACACCAGTAGGTAAAGCATCCATAGCAGTTACATAAGCAGCAAGAGTCGCTTCTCTTCGGAGAAGTGGAATTAATGGAAACCGTTGGTAGTGTTCTGCAAATCTCTGAGATCCTGGTCGCTTCTCTTCGGAGAAGTGGAATTAATGGAAACAATGTAGTGCCATCACCTATTTGACCATAGCTGACCGTAGGAAAATCCGCGAACCCCTAGCTGTTTTTTTAAAGATGCCAATTTTCGAGCCTCAAACCCCTACTGCAACTATTCTTGAGCGATTGCAAACCCAAAGGAGGTTCGCGGAAAACCTGAAAAGCTTATACTGACCATGTTTAAAGTATTTTTGTTCAAAAGGAAACTTGACAGGCAATAGCTGAAACAGTACTTTTGGATCAGATTCACGAAAATGGGCGCTGTAAGTCCTTTACTTTATGGCTTCTAGCCCCCAGCAGTCTCCACTAACTATGTGGAGGCGAATTAATGGAAACAATCATCCTGCCAACAGGATTACCCAATAAACTATTAGTCTCCACTAACTATGTGGAGGCGAATTAATGGAAACAATCTCATTCTTGAGACTGGAAGATACCTTAAGCTTGTCTCCACTAACTATGTGGAGGCGAATTAATGGAAACTCCAAGGTAGAAAGAGTAGCTAACATCATCGGTAGAGTCTCCACTAACTATGTGGAGGCGAATTAATGGAAACGGGACATATCCCCGTAAGGGCTGAGTACTGCTGGTGTCTCCACTAACTATGTGGAGGCGAATTAATGGAAACATGCTATACACTCCCATGTAGAGTTAGAAAAAGAAGTCTCCACTAACTATGTGGAGGCGAATTAATGGAAACTAAATCCATGTCGCCAGTGTCAGGCAGATAGCCAAAGTCTCCACTAACTATGTGGAGGCGAATTAATGGAAACTTGACTTACGACACGTAACCAACCAACTTCGCTCACGTCTCCACTAACTATGTGGAGGCGAATTAATGGAAACTGGTGTTTACCAATCCCAAGAAATTACCCACAATAAGTCTCCACTAACTATGTGGAGGCGAATTAATGGAAACGATGTATTCATCCTTACCTATGACTAGATTTTTAAGTCTCCACTAACTATGTGGAGGCGAATTAATGGAAACTTACTTTCTCTTCCTCCAAAATTACACCTCCAAATGTCTCCACTAACTATGTGGAGGCGAATTAATGGAAACTTATCTACCGCAGTCTGAACATCCGCGGGGACAGTACCAGTAGTCTCCACTAACTGTGTGGAGTCGAATTAATGGAAATAAGTCGTTGTTAGCGTGGTAACTTATCATCGTGTGGTCTCCAATAACTATGTGATGTGGAGGTAAATTAATGGAAACTTATCAACCTACTCGATAAACTGAAATATACAATTCGTCTCCACATAATTAGTGGAGACGAATCAATAGAAACAACAGGTCCGAAAGCTTCCCTTTTTATTTCTCCGCTGCTTCTCCTCAAGTTTGCGCCGTCACTAAAACAACAACTAAATAATCAAATGAGAATTTACTGCTCCAAAACTTCCAACTGATAAATTCTTAAAGATGGATATTCTGCCATTAAGCGCCAGTAGCAGTGTTCTGGTGGTAAAGAAGGTCTGTCATTACAACGATATAAAAATACTGGCTCATCTCTCAGAAGCCCTGTCAGCGCCACTTTGTTCCAGTCCTGTTCGCCTAAATCCCAAATCAGATGCGACCTACCAAGGTATCTTGCATTCATTAGACTCGCAAACAGCCACTCCATAATCTGCTGAATTTGTTGCGTCTCAAGTCCACTATCGCTTTGACCGTAGCATTCGATTTCAAGCTTATTAGATTTTGGCTTTATCAGTTTTAGCAGTAAGGACGGGATTTTCAAAAGACTCTTCATTATCCAGGCACGCCCATTAAATATATTTATGGTGGGAGAAGGATAGTTTTAGTCTTCCCAATAATTGAGATGATTTATCAAATATCTATAAATATTTAATTAATTGTTCTGGTCTGGACATTTGAGAATTTAATAGTTAAAAATAATTAATTGTTGTATGAACTTTTCAAGACAGATTTCTAGCTTATTCTTAAATTAAAATCCCAGCATTTAAATAATTAATTATATTTATGGTTACAGCTACCAATAACCAAGTTGTTACTTGGAAGTTTATTGAAACCGAGTCAACTGGTGGAGCAGGTTATCAAGGTGAACGAATCGTCTGGGACACACTTCGTCAGAACTTGACCCAAGGAGAAGGTATTGCAATATGGGGCTACCGCGCTTTCTCCCAGGAAGAACGAAGTCGCCGCGAGATGGATATTTTACTTGTTAGTAAGGATTTGGGGCTAGCCATCATCGAAGTGAAATCTATCGGTATTAGTGATATCAAGAATGTTGAGGCTAACCGATGGAAAATGATACCTAGTTTTTATAAGGAATACCTCGCTCCCATTGAGCAAGCTGAAAAACAAGCGTTTGCTATCATAAATCGCTGCGACGAAAATTTTTTACTTAACAACAAGGTTGCAGCAAGAGTTATTGTAGCTTTACCAAAAATTACACGCCGTGCTTGGAGAGGTAAAGGATTTGACGATAACCATCTAGCCTGCCCACCGATTATCTTCAAAGATGATTTAGAACGGCAACCAGATTTACTCGATTACATTGCTAATAATGCTACGGTTATTCGTCACACTGCTTCAACTTTGAACGACCAGCAGTGGCAGCAGTTACTTAAAAAAGTTGTCTCTCCAATACCAGATAAAACGCCTCCAGTCATCCAAAACACTACACCGTCACCGCGTAGTCAAGCTATTGCTCACCTGCATGAGTGGATTAGCGACGTTGACTGGCAGCAAACCGAAATTGGAATGCAAATACCTCCAGGGCCACAGCGCATTAGAGGTACGGCAGGTTCAGGTAAAACACTTTTGCTATGCCAGAAGGCGGCGCGGATGCATTTACGTCACTCGGATTGGGATATTGCTTTAGTATTTTTTACCCGTAGTCTTTATAACTTAATTATCGAACTCGTAGATCAGTGGTTGCGCTATTTTAGTGGTGGTGAAGTTTGCTACAACGCGAAAAGTTCAAAACTTAAAATACTGCACGCTTGGGGTGGAACAAACCAACCAGGACTGTACAGCACGATTTGTAAAGCTTCTCGTGTGCAACCTAAAAATGTGAGCCATTTCCCCAATTTCACTCCAGAAACGGCTTTAGCTGCTGCGTGTCGAGATTTGCTTGAAGTTGCAACAATAGCACCACAATTTGATGCCATCTTGATTGATGAAGGACAAGATTTAATCATTGATGACGATGCACTGAAATTTCAAGGCAAACAACCATTTTATTGGATGGCGTATCAAGCCTTACGATCGCCAGAGGCAAACACACCAGAACTGCGACGGTTAATTTGGGCTTATGATGAAGCACAAAGCCTAAACAGCTTAGTAATTCCTACTTCAAAGCAAGTTTTGGGAAGCGAACTCAGTCAAATTATCGGCGGTAGTAGTGGGGGATTCTACCTTGGCAAGATTAGAAAAGCTCACGTTCTAAAACGTTCGTATCGCACTCCCAGGTGTATTCTCGCTGCTGCCCAAGCCTTGGGTATGGGATTATTGCGACCCGAAGGAATGCTGGCAGGAATTACCAACAAAAAAGATTGGGAGCGAATTGGCTATCAAGTAACCCAAGGAGATTTTCGCATTCCTGGAGCAACTGTTACTTTAACAAGACCCCAGGAAAATTCACCCAATCCTATACAGACCCTTTGGGATAAAGAACTGATATCGTTTCAATCTTACAGTTCTCGGCAAGCCGAACTTAAAGCTTTGGCTAATTGCATTAAGCATAATATTGAAGATGAAAAGCTAAATCCCAGTCAGGATATTTTAGTAATTGTTTTGGGGAATAGTTTTGAAACCAAAAGGCTCCAAGAACAAACTGCCAATCATCTTTTGGATGTGGGAATTAATTATTATATTCCGACTGCACCAACAATTAATTGTTTTCCGAATAATAGCCAAAATGTTTTTCCAAACCGTTTTTGGAATCCAGATAGCGTGACAATAGCAGGAATTCATCGTGCTAAGGGTAATGAAGCAAGCGTAGTTTATGTTGTTGGCTTAGATTACATTGCCCGGAATGAAAGCAATATTACTGCACGCAACCAACTTTTTACTGCGATGACCAGAACTCGTGGTTGGCTTTATTTAAGCGGTATTGGCAACTATCCAATGTACAACGAGATTCGTCAGGTTATACAAAGTGACAGCACTTTTACCTTCACGTTCCAACGTCCCAAGCGTGATGTGAGCGAATGAGTTTAAGCAGTATCAATCAAAAACAGACTTATGTCTAGTCTTGAAATACTTGCAGTACAAGCTTTTAAAGAAATTGTTGTATCGTATTATTCATTGAATATGAAGGAATATTAAGCAGTTGGACAAATTGTTCAACCGTATTTTTTAGTAGCATACGCAGGCATAAGCTTTTAAATCGCTCAAATTGTTCAACCGTATTATTCCTCTACATTTGGCGGCTTCTGAGCAAGTTAGCGCTGATTTGTTGGGGGATTATCTATTTTTGGGCGAAGTCTCTCTAGATGGCAGTTTACGTCCGGTGGCTGGTGTTTTGCCGATCGCAGCAGCAGCCCAAAAAATGGGAATTACAGGTTTAGTTATCCCTGCTGATAATGCCCAAGAAGCGGTAGTAGTTAAAGACTTGGCTGTTTACGGTTGCAAACATCTGTCTGATGTGGTAAACCTATTAAATAATCCGGGTCGTTACAAACCTGTGCAAATAGATGGCACAACGGAGATAGCAACAGTATCCTACCCTGGCGCAGATTTGCACGATGTTAAAGGACAGGCTCATGGGCGTCGTGCCTTAGAAATTGCTGCTGCTGGCGGACATAATTTAATATTTGTTGGGCCACCTGGTAGTGGCAAAACCATGTTAGCACGGCGCTTACCAGGAATTTTACCGCCCCTGAGTTTTGATGAATCTTTAGAAGTGACTCGCATTCATTCGGTGGCTGGTTTATTGAAAAATCGTGGTTCGTTAGTACGCGATCGCCCTTTTCGCAGTCCTCACCACTCAGCATCCGGGCCTTCTCTTGTTGGCGGCGGTAGCTTTCCTCGTCCTGGGGAAATATCATTATCTCACCGAGGTGTACTTTTTCTAGATGAACTTACGGAATTTAAACGAGATGTTTTAGAATTTCTGCGTCAGCCTTTGGAAGATGGCTATGTCACAATTTCCCGCACCAAATTATCGGTAACGTTTCCGGCGCAGTTTACTTTGGTGGCGAGTACCAATCCCTGTCCATGCGGTTACTATGGCGATACCATCCAACAATGTACTTGTTCTCCCCGGCAACGCGAGCAATATTGGGCAAAACTTTCTGGGCCGTTAATGGATCGAATTGATTTGCAAGTTGCAGTGAATCGCTTAAAACCAGAAGAAATTACCCAACAACCTACCGGAGAAGCATCAACATCAGTGCTACAACGAGTTCAACAAGCAAGCGATCGCGCAATTACCCGCTTCCAAGGAGAACCAAATCTGCGTTGCAATGCTCACATGCAGAGTTCTCATCTTCAAAAATGGTGCAAGCTAGATGATGCAAGTCGCAATTTATTAGAAGTAGCAATTAGAAAATTAGGTTTATCGGCAAGAGCAAGCGATCGCATTCTCAAAGTAGCACGAACTATTGCAGATTTAGCGGCAGAAGATGAGCTAAAAAGCAATCATGTAGCAGAAGCAATTCAGTACCGGACAATCGATAGAATGCAGTAGGAATCTTGTTATGATGGCTTAAGTTTGTTAAAAAGCCTTAAAAATCTCACTAATAATAAAATTTTGTCATATTGGAAAGACGCGATAAATCGCCGTCTCTTGTCTTAACCAAACCGTATTGGACTAGATAGTTGCTTGCAGTTGTTCGTAGTCCTTTGGTGTATCAATATCAACTGCACCTAATGGAAATGGAACGCAGAACACTTCGTTGAGGTATCTATTAATCAAATGTTTTGCGCCAACAGTCTCTTCTAGCGCTGCTAGTTCTGAGAAAAATATGTGGCTGAACAAAGCAGGTACGCCTAATGTTTCTGCATATTGAGAAGCTATGATCGGTTTTCCTGTGGAATGATATGTTTCAACCAAAAGATTGATAATTTCAGAAGAAAGAAACGGCTGATCACAAACAGCAATCACTGCTGCATCTACGGTTGAAAGCGATAAAATTCCGCTACGAATTGAAGTACTCATTCCTAAATTCCATTGTGGGTTTTCAACCACCTGTACAGAAGGCTGTGTAACTTCAGAACGTATTTGTTGGGCATTTGCTCCCAAAACAACTACTACAGGTTTGCATACTGAAGCGAGCGCACTCTCAATTGTATGCTTGAGTAAACTACCTCCTTGGTAAGGCAAAAGTTGTTTAGGCTTACCCATCCGGCTTGATGCACCTGCTGCCAGAATAATAATCGCAACATTTAATTCAGCCGTTTCTACTTTGGAATTGGTGACTGTCATTTTTACAACAAGGAACAAAGCTTTTTTTGAAGTCTCTTATCCGAAAATTGGTTAACCCAATACGCTTGGGTTAGTGATAGTTAGTGTTCGGAGATCCCCCCAATCCCCCTTAAAAAGGGGGGCTAATATCTCTTTTACCCCTTTTTTAAGGGGGTCGCCGGAGGCGGGGGGATCTCAACCCAAGCGTATTAAAATAAAACCAGGAAGAACATCTTCACCAGATAAACTGATAGGAGATTGTAAAACTTCAGGTGCTTGATTATGACGATAAATTATTACCTGTTGCCTTTTAGGATTAATTAACCAACCAAGTTGTAAACCATTTGCTAAATATTCCTGCATCTTGGCTTGAGTATCTTCCACATCATCAGTTTCAGAAACCAATTCTACTGCAAAATCTGGACACAACGGGAGATATTTTTTTCTTTGTTCTGGTGTGAGAGCATCCCACCGTTCCATCTTTATCCAAGAAGCATCAGGGGAACGAGTTGCACCATTAGGAAGTTTAAAACCAGTAGAAGAATCAAAAGCTTTCCCTAAATTATTTTTACTATTCCAAAACCATAGTTGACCTAATAAATCAAAATTTCGATTACCTGTTTCTCCTCCAGTGGGTGACATGATTACTAATTCCCTATCAGCAGTTAATTCCAATCGCAAGTATTTATTAACAGCAACAATCTGTTCAAATTCCTCATCGGTAAATTTGAGATTAGCAGGTAATTGTAAAGTTAAAGCAGTCATAAACTCTCACTAATTACTAATTACTAACTGAGTTTCCTTGCCTTCATTCCTTTGATGAATTGGTAAAGCACGTTCTTTTAAAAAGCCACCATAACGGTTTGACAGCACAGCTTGAATCTCAGCGATGATAGATAAGGCGATCGCTTCAGGTGTATCTGCTCCAATGTCAATACCCACAGGAGCATATAACCTTTGTAGCTGTTCGGTAGTGTAATTTACTTCCTCTGCGCGTAAATCTCGAAGTAATCTTTCAGTGCGATGTTTCGCCCCCAAAAAGCCTAAGTAGCTTGCAGGAGATGGCATTAGTATTTTTAGGATTTCTAAATCATCGAGGTAATTATGAGTCATCACCACAGCAATAGTGCGCGCATCCACTGTTATCTGTTTGTGTAAAATCTCTCGACGAGTGAGAATTACCTCGTCAGCCATTAAAAAACGCTCTTTAGTTGCCTCACTAGCTCGACAATCGACAATGGTAACATACCAGCCCAAAGCTTTGGCAAACTGTGCTGTCGGTACAGCATCATAACCCGCACCAAAAATTATTAGGCGTGGGGGCGGTTGGATAACTTCAATAAAAACATCAACGTTACCTGATAACAGTTGGTATTTATTGACAGTTGAATGTTGAGTTTCAAGGGCGATTTGAGCGTCTTTAGTGAGGAAAACAGTCAAAGAATCTTCTTTGATATCAGTGGTTACATTACCGTCTAGGTTGAGCATTAAACGTGCCCCAACTTTAATGTTAACTTTGCCTTCTACACCAAAAACAGTTGCAATAATCCCTTGCTGTTGGTTACAGAAACATTGTTTAATGAAAGCAACAGGGTTAAGTGAGCGATCGCTTAGACATTCAATCAGGACTTGCACCACTCCGTTACAGCCAAGCCCAAAGCCCCAGACAATATCTTCATCAGCAGTAGTGTCGTATGTCACAACTATCGCTTGTCTATCTGGCATTGAGAAGCGAGTATGCTCAAATACATCTTTTTCCAAGCAACCACCGCTAATCGTTCCTACTATTTGGTCTGCTTCTGTCATCAACATCCGCGCACCTGGTTGGCGATAGGTAGAGCCTTTAACATTAACAACAGTAGCAAGAAATACTGGTTCAGCATTGTGCTGACTTTCTTCAAATGCCTTTAAAATTGCGTGTAGCTCTTTCATTGCGAATTACGGGATTGGAGCATGGAGAAGCAGTTTTCGTGTATTTGAACCACATTTGTTTTAGGAACACGCAACTCATTGGTGTCAACTTAACGTGAGAGCCTAGTCTTATCAGAAGAGTGAAAATTTTTCGATGTATCACCTAGCTTTTTGATCCTCCCTAACCCCCCTTAAAAAGAGCTACGGTGTACACACAAGTCTTTCTCAAAACCTCACCCTGGTTATGCTACGCAAAACCTGTCCCTCTCCTTAGTAAGGAGAGGGATGTCCGCCAGGACAGGGTGAGGTTTTCCAAGGATTTCTGGTAATTTGATGACTTGTGTGTACACGGTAGCTTAAAAAGGGGGAACTAGAATCTTGTGCCCCCTTTTTAAGGGGGTTGGGGGATCTAAAACGACGATAAATTTCAGTGCTTGATCTGAAGTGGACACCAATTGAGCAATGTTGTACCCCTACCGCGTGGTCTACTTACCTGAAAATTGCTGTAATTTCATATCCGTTCAAACAAAATCTTCACTTGTTCTTTTAAAATTCTGCAAGTTCCGAGTTCAAAGGTCGGAGTTCCAAGCTAAAAGGTCGAAGCTCCGAGTTCAAAGGTCGAAG
>NZ_WBKM01000310.1 GCF_015714725.1 Nostoc sp. WHI | reverse complement strand
GGAGTGGGGAGTGCTGAGTGCTGAGTGCTAAGTGCTGAGTGGGGAGTGGGGAGGAAGAATTTTGACTGGATGCTTGCAATACACCACTCTTGACTTTTGCTAGACTTTGTGAAAAATTCACGCGGGCGTAGATGCTAGCACGGCTGAGGGGAAGTTGGTCGAGTTGGGACTCAATCAACGGTAAGAGAGTTTGAACCTTTGCCCATTGTTGATCTTCAATGAGTAGTCCCAGGTGATTCAGTTGTGCTTGGACTTTTATTAGGGGTGGGGGAGATGCTTCGACTGTTTGTTGATAATAGGCGATCGCTTGTGGTTTATCCTGTTGTTTCAGGGCATTATTTCCCAAGCTGAACAGACTAGCCCCAATATCAGCGCTTGATTGCAGGTTTCGAGCAATCATCAAACTTTCTTCTAACGCTTGGTGTGACTTTTTCAAATCGCCCACTGCCAAAAGGGCATCACCGAGCGATCGCAAACTCACTGTTTTTTCTATGGAATCTGGTTGAGATTTTAACGTCTGACTTACCTGAGCCAGCGTTTTTACAGCACGAGGATAAAATCCTTGGGTTCGCCACGCCTGTGCTTGATTAATTAGCGATCGCACCACACCGCTTTTATTATCTACTTGCCTATAAATTTCTTCCGTCTGCTGCCAAGTTTTTAAAGCCGCCTCGGCCTGTCCCATTGTCAGTTGTAGACGACCTTGAATATCTAGTGTTTGGGCAAATATTTGCAGATTTTGGTTTTTATCCAGTGATTGGAGCAAATTTAAACTGTCTGTAATTGCCTGCTGCGCCTGACTCCATGCACCGAGCTGCTGGTAGGCTAAGGAAAGATTACTCAGAGTTGCTGCCAGTGTCAGACTCTCCCCTTGCTGCTTATATGCCTGGACAGCCTGTTGCAACACTTCTATTGCCTTGGCAAAGTTTCCGGCATTGTATAAAGCTTTGCCTTGTTGTTGTAGTAAGGCGGGGTCAGCGACCACAGCTAGCGATGTCAGACTGTTAATTTGCAGTTGGGATAAGGAATTAATTGAGCTAGGAATTTTTGCCAGCACGGGTGAACTGAGAACGCATAGCAAAGCCATCAAGAAGTGCAAAGATAAACTGATTAAGTAAAAAATTTTACTTTTTGCACGTCTGTGGCTACTACGCACGCACAATAAGCAACGCCCTGGGTGCTTTTGCCTTTCAATTTTTACAGAATTCGTGCCAAAAATCCTAGTTTTTTTAGTCATAAGTATGACAAAAGATAAGTGATAACCAGGAATATACAAGATTAATTGTAGGTGCTTAGGCTACCACGGTAATGTTACCATTCCTATCCCTTAGCTTCCACAATCTTATTTATTACCATCGGAAGAATATAGTGATTTCTAGCGATCGCTGGGAAATTTTATCAGCAAAGTCTAGTTCAAAAGCGATCGCTAACCTTAACCAAAAACCCACACTTAGAGCCAAAGGCTGATAAACATGGAGATGATCAAAAATAAACCTATACCCTTATAACAATCCCTCCAATTCAGCAAATTTACGCAAACGCGGTAGACACTGGCGCTGATAAAAACTGCTTAATGTCGGAATTGACAAGCCAAATTCTTCAGACAACTCTCTCCAGCTAACTTCCGGGGGTAGGCGTTTGAGAATTAACACCTGACAATTCACATCTGGATGCCCTTTAATATAAGTACCGCGCAGTTCTCCTTCAGAGTCTGTCTTAGTCCATATCTCCAATTCTTCTAAAATGGGAGGTGCTTGGGGGGTAGCTGGGAGGTTATCTACAGGGTTAATGATTTCACTTGTTCCACCCGATGTAGACTGACGAGTTCTAATAGGGACTGTTATGGCTTGTTCCCGGTTCTGGTTAAGGTAAAAGTCTTGTAGTCTCCTTTTTAGGTAAGCATTCAGCCAGGTGATGATACTACCATAAGTGGGGTCATAGGTTTGACCAGTCAAACCATCACAAACATTGCGGCAGAAATACAACCAAGTTTGTTGTAGTGCATCTTGATAGTACGGAGCATTTTCCCTCCAGAGTCTACGTGCTGTCAAGCGAATAATTTGTGTGAGCAGCTTTTGACGCTGAGGGCTTCCAATTGGGTGTCCACAAGCTTCAGTAACTAAGCAGCGTAGCTGTTCATCGAATTGAACCATGACAATATATCTTGGCGAAGAAAGCAAGAATATCTTAGTATTGCCCATAACAACACCCTAAAAATTACCCTTCGTCAAGATGCTGGATCTTTTTTTAACGGAAATGGGGCATGGGGCATTGGAAAGAATGGAATAACATCTGTGTGTACATCAATGAATTGTATATGAGAGTTGAAAATGACAATATGGCAACCTCTAATATCCAAGAAGAACCACAGGTTTTGCGTCTAGGCCGCTTGTTTCGTGAACTACGCGGCGATTTGACGGGAGGACTGACAGCAGCAGTAGTAGCCTTGCCTTTGGCTTTAGCCTTCGCAGTGGCAAGTGGTGTGGAACCAAAGGCGGGACTCTACACCGCGATTGTGACAGGAATTGTCGCGGCAATTTTTGGGGGTTCGCCGGTACAGATTACAGGGCCGACAGGTGCAATGGCTGTGGTTTTGGTGGGAATTGTCGCCAAGTACGGCATTGAGAAAGTTTGGATTGCTGGGGTGATGGCTGGGATTATCCAGGTTGCTTTGGGGATTGCCAAACTTGGACAGCTAGTGAAGTTTATTCCCTATCCAGTGACGGCAGGTTTTACTAATGGTATCGCCGTTATTATTTTTTGTGGTCAGTTAAATAATTTCTTTGGTTTACAATTACCGCGTAGCGAACATTTTTTGCCGGGACTTTGGCAAACCATAACTCACGCAGAAGCTTTAAATTGGGCTGCTGTTGGGTTGGTAATGCTGGTGATTGCAGCCCAGGTTTTGTGGTCTAAGATTAATCGGACAATACCAGGTTCTTTGGTGGGGTTGGTGTTAGCAACAGGGATAGCTGCTTATTTTCATCTAGATGTACCAACTATTGGAGCTATTCCGCAATCTTTACCGATGCCCCAAGGTATTCCCCACTGGAATAATTTTGGTTTGATTCGAGAACTAATTAATCCGGCTTTGGCTTTGGCAGCACTGGGAAGTATTGAATCGTTGCTATCGGCGGTGGTAGCTGATGGGATGACTGTGAGCGAGAAACACAATAGCGATCGCGAATTAATTGGTCAAGGATTAGCAAATATTATTGTGCCATTTTTTGGTGGCATCCCCGCAACGGGTGCGATCGCTCGGACTGTTGTTAATGTCCGTTCTGGCGGTAAAACCCGACTGTCTGGGGTAATTCACGGTGTTGCCTTAGCCGTAATTGTTTTAACTTTAGCACCCCTAGCAGCCCAGATTCCCTTAGCAGCACTTGCTGGCATTTTGATGGTGGTTAGCGTGCGGATGATTGAGTGGGAAGCTATTGGTTTATTAATACGTGCTACCTACTCCGATTTTGCTGTGATGATTCTCACCTGGCTAGTGACAATCTTGTTTGACTTAGTTCTCGCTGTCGAAGTGGGATTGATTGCCGCCGGAGCCTTATTCATTAAACGAATGAGCGAATTGAGCCTGGCCAAAATACCTGAAACCGAAGTGTTTCCCCCTGGTACTCCTCTGGAATTAGGCAAAGAAATTGCTGTTTATCGAGTAGATGGCCCCGTATTTTTTGGTGCTGCTGAACGGTTTGCTACCTTCCTCCGCGATGAACCAGAAGTGAAATATTTAATTCTACGGTTGCGGTATGTGCCAAATATGGACACAACTGGGTTAGTAGCCTTAGAGGATATTTACCACGACTTGGAACGGCACAATTGCCGTTTAATTCTCACAGGTTTACAACCCGAAGTTAAACAATTATTAGAACGTTCAGGATTGTTAAAAACAATTGGGTTATCAAATTGTTTTGAAACAACGACAGATGCAATTTGCTCGATCTCTCCTCAGATTGCAGGATGTTCTCAACCCATAGCGGCTGATTTTAAAACAAAAGAA
This sequence comes from Nostoc sp. WHI, assembly GCF_015714725.1. GTDB lineage: Bacteria > Cyanobacteriota > Cyanobacteriia > Cyanobacteriales > Nostocaceae > Nostoc. The sequence continues at coordinate 41 of NZ_WBKM01000310.1, read as the reverse complement.
TTGATGGAATTAAATGATTGACAGGGGAGTGGGGAGTGGGG
>NZ_WBKM01000280.1 GCF_015714725.1 Nostoc sp. WHI | reverse complement strand
TAAAAGGAGAGTGAAATCCAATCACAATATCTTGCTTGGGAATACCTAAACTTGCCAGTTCTTCTGCAACTTCGGATTCTGTACCATTGTGTTGCAGCCAGACTTTACCATCTCTAATATCAATATGTAAAAAACAACCATAAACTCGGCGTTGATTTTTCCACCCCACATTCATCAATTGATAATGATGGCGTTCGGTATCAAATACTATTTGCGTTTCTATATCTGAATCAGGGTTACCAATCTCTGCATATTCACGTAGCAATTTTTGTACGATTTCACTGTACTGTATTAGTTTATCCATTCTACAATCTCCTCTGTCTCTGGGTTATAAACTATTAATTTCAGTTGATGAATACGGATAATATTTTGTACGAGTCTAATTGTAAAAAATGAACTGTAAGCATCAATTGGTACTGCTAAATACAGTGTGCGTTCTGGTTCCTGCTCAGAAAGCGCCAGTCGGTAGTTGATAAATTGTCCTAATGCGGTGTGAAATTCATAGATTGCCGAAGTTCTAACAAAACTTTTAATCTCTACTGCAATTTTTTCCTCCCCTCTTTGGGCTGCCAACAGTTTTTCCGCACCTAAATCAATATACATATCCCCCAATTCAAAACTAACTGGCAATGGGTCATGGGTAATTTTCCATCCATTGGCAATTAATCCATGCTTGACTGCATCGTGAAAAACATCTCTTGCTGGCATACTCCATATCTTTCCGAACACCAATTCCCTATTCTAGGGCTTAATTTTTGTAAGCGATCTCAGACTAGCGATCGCTTGAAGGCGGATGTAACTGTAATCATAAGTTGAGCAATTAGCTGGAGGAAATAGAGTGACAGCCCTCATTTTATCATGCCCAACACAAAATAAGATGCCCTTATCTTTTATCCGACATAAACTCCGATAAAAATACACTCTCCCCCAGACACTACACTTTCACCAACATGCGATCGCGGAGGGTGCATGTTGGCAACAGAATAGAAACTATTGCGCTGCCGATAAATTTTCTTTGTCTTTGGTATTGCTTTTGATGCGTAATCCAGCAATACACACTTACAAGGTGCTAATTTCTAGTTATAGTTAGCCGTAACTTATTATAAGCACGATTCAACTATAGCTTTGACTGAGTGCAAAAATAGTTTACAAAAGTTGCTCAGGCGGTTGCCATAATATTGGTTTAACGAAGAGACAGAGGTATTGCTGCCGAAGAATGCATTCGGGAAAACTTTTCTCCCTTGCTTCGTGCCTGTCCCTCAATCTCTAAGATTCGGATCATGGATAACTGCAACCGCCTCGATGCAGAACCGTCTGGGAATACAAATTGTCTGCTTTAATTACAAAAATCATCCACTCGAATATCCCGCCAGACATCAGAAACCTGCCAGCCGGAATTGCCCACCGATTGTACTGGAGGATTATCAAGAAATGGAATGTAGTCAGGAACTCTAGGCTCTGAAATTGCTACTGGTTGCTCCTCAACCACAGGGGTTGAAGAATTGACAGTATTAGCTTCTTGAAGTTGGTCTTCAGCCTCCTCGATTAGCTTCATCTGTCTCAGGGTAAGCTTATCAGATTTTTTGATGATCTTCTTGGTATCTATATCATTAGAAGTTTTCATTGAATATTCCCTCGAAGGCATTGGTTTAAAATTTGGATGAGTAAAGTTGCAAGAAGATAAATATAAATAATTTGCACAGAAGTAACAAGGTACACCAAATCGATGGAAAATACGAGTCTCTTGCTGAAGAATTTACCAATTGAGTACAAATCTCTTTTTCGGGCAGATGCCCCAGCATAATCTGTTGCACAGATGCAAGTATTAAGCGATCGCTTCTTTCCTTATGACTGTACCTCAAGATTGTTTTGCGCTTTTGACTTCTAATAAGCAGATAATGAAGGGTTAAGAGTTCTCGCTGTGGAGGAACAGCGTTGAGAAACTTATCAGGTGATAAAGGCACAATCTTAGTAGTAGATGACGAAGCCAGCAGGAAGCCGAATTTTACAGACGCGTCTTGAGATGATTGGCTACAGTGTAGTGACAGCTAGTGATGGTGAAGAAGCTTTGTCAGCTTTTCGCCTTTTGACCCCTGATTTAATAGTTCTGGATGTGATGATGCCAAAACTAGATGGTTATGGTGTCTGTCAAGAATTACGGAAACAATCAGACGTACCAATTATCATGCTCACAGCCTTGGCAGATGTAGCAGATCGAATCAAACCAATTCGCAATTCGCAATTCGCAGTTCGCAATTTCGGACGTAATTGATAATTGAGCCGTTGGGGTACAGAGCAACTAATTTCAATTAGGGAGCAATGCGATTTTGTGAGGTCGGACAAAAAAAGTGCGATCGCTAAAAATTATATTTAAGTACGGAGTTATTTTATTTACAATTTAAATACTGCTTTGCACGAGAATTCATCTTGATGATATATCTCAAAAAGATTGCTAGTAAGTCATTTGACGATTATTTTCCAAAATATCTATACTAAGTCTTTAATACTTAGTGTCAATTACAGCAAGCAATAGCTAAAGATGACAACTCAAGTATAAAATTTATCAACCAGTTTGAGGTTTGATAAAGGAATTAAAGATAGAACCACAAAAACTATCCCAACTTTCAGCTATCCATTGACAACGCAGATGTAAGATAATTTCTGCATTTTCTTTCAACCAAAATTTACTATTACCCTTGATTCTTAAGTTGACAACTTGACGGATTAAACTCTCAATTGCCCCACTACCTATTGGTAGTTTTTGGTCTAGTATCTTAGCGTAATTTAAACGCCTTTCACGATAGGCACGTAAAAGGTAATTTCTCTGTATGACCATAGTTTTACAACGCTCTCCCGTGGCTTCAAAGATAAATTCATCCATCTGCCTAATTATGGTCATGGCATTACTTTTTTTTAAAGTTCTACGTGCTTTTTTAAACCAATTATTCCGCTCCTTCTCATCACTAAAAGCGACATCAGCAAATTTATGTAGTCGCTCAGTAACATGGTAAAAATCCAATAATTGATAAGTGGCATCGGGAGATTTCAATTTCTTTAAAAGAGGAGGAATATGTTTCCAAATCCATTCAGCACCGTCAGCAATTAGTAAAACTTGTTTTGCTTGACTAATTCCCAAACTAATCAGATGCATTGCTAAAATTGGTAAAAAGCCTTTATAGTCTTCATAAGTGCCATCATTTACAATCTTTATTTCGCCATTTTTAACTTTTTTACCCTGTTCATCAACTACATAAATTGTTAATAATTTTGGCTCAACCCATTCCCCTATAAAGCCATGCTTGTTTGTTTTGGGATTTTTTCTACCTTTTTTATTAATCCTAATTCTACTCCTGCCACCATCTACAGCAATTACAACTCTTTGGTCTTTAAGTATATTCCCATCAGGTAATTTGCCTTGTTGCAAGTTAGATATTTTAGTTTGACGTAAATCAATGCCGATTTGACCAAATTTATATGTCAATCGTTCAATTCGTTTAAGACTAATATTAATTCCCCAATCAACCAGGATTGTATGTGCGGCTTCAAAAGAACTAGCTATGGCACCATATTTTGTAATATCTGACCAAACTAATGGGGTCAAGCCTTCTGACATTCCTAACCATTTTAACAAGGGGCAGAATCCAACATTATTAGATTTATTCTTCGCTCTTTTTTCTCTTTTTTGAACAACGTATGGTAATTTGAGAGTTACTACAACATTACCTACTGTTAATATTTCTCTCTTCGTATAACCGTGTCTCTGCGTATCGGTATGCCACCATCCTTTAGTTTGATTAATTGCTGTTTGATGAGCCGACTCTGATTGAGAAAGTTTATGCAATAATATGGCGATACATTGACCCGCTAAAACTAACGCAGCCTGTCTAATTGTTTCTTCTCTTTCTTTAACTATTCTTCCAGACCATTCCTCGATATTTTTCAAATCTAAAAGTTTCGTCACATCCTCTTTAAAATCTGATAATGAATCGGCAAAATTTAGATTTGCATATATGTTTTTCTCCATAAAAGTAGATACTTCCTATTTCAAAACTATTCCTGAAAAGAAATTTTACCTTTTTTATAGTTGCAACAATGTACAGAAACCTCGTTTTTAGCACAGGTTGTGTCTTCTAGCGAATATTACTCAGTTCATTGTATAAATATTTAATGTATACGTAAAAGTTTATTCAGTAAACCAAAAAGTTTTTCTCCAAAAAGCGATCGCTGAAATACTTGTATGTTTTGATACTTTTTAATATGTAATTCTCTAACCAGCAGACACAGTATAGATTATGATTACTTATGATTAGTTGGTCGAGAAATTTTCAGTGCTAACCTGACGGAATATAAATCCTTTCAATTACTTGATATTTGCGCTGCAAGGCTTGAGATAAAAAGGCTAACATCTGTTTAAGTGTAAAAAGTGTGCGATAAATTAATCGACTACCTTTCCTTTTACGACTGATTCTGAGCCAAAGAATATTTACCCAAATATTAACAATAAGAAAGGATATACCAATAAATAATAATCTCAATACTGGATTTTTATTATTAGTTTTAATTCGACAAATATTTTTCAGACGATAGCTAGTTTCAATTCCAAATCTTTTTCGATAATCTTGATAAATGTACTCTAGATTTGTGTTGATTTTATAGGTAACATAGGCAAAGTATTGAACTCCATACTTCTTACGCTTCCCCTTTCTATATTTACAGATAATCCATAGATCAAATGTAACTGAATCATCTTTATCTCTTGTGATTGTATAAGTAGTTTTATAACTTTTTCTGCCCTTTAAAAATTGCTTGATTCCTCCTTTCTTTCCCGTCTTGATAGCAGGCATAAGGAAGGGAATATCTAATGCCTGCAACCATCGGATTACAGGAGTGTTAAAAAAACCTCTATCTAAGTAGAGTTTCTTTACATTTATTTTAAGAGAGTCAAGCTCTGCTAATAAATAAGTAATCAGAGCAACACTAGTATCTAATTGGCGAACACCTCTAATTGCAAGGGTTACACGCTTATTCTTAGTAATCACATATAAAGTTGCATAGGCGTAAAATGAATGAGTACCAGATTTAGCTTGACTTCGATATATGTATGCTGATTCCTCTGATGTTGGCTTACCATAATAACAAATTAAATTTAAATCAATCGCTATTTTTAAACAACCTTTTTTTAATCCTAAAGGAATTCGACTTTTCAATGCCTGATTTATTTGTGCCTCTAATTCCTCAAATTTATTAATTTTGTTAAGATGATATCTAATATCATTGGCTGTAGGAACATTCTTTAATAATTTAGCTGTGTTCTCAATACTATCTCCACTGCTGGCTGCCTTGATTAGAATCTCAAATAAAGTTTTTTGGTCACATACACCTTGAGTTTCAATGGAGAAATTTTCTACTAAACATTCAAGAACCTCGTCAAGTGTTTCTAAATCTGTTAAAGCTAGTTCTTCTGATGAAACAGTCAATTTTTTCAGTCAATATGCTACACACCACTCTTATCATTTCATTTTTTGAAACCTTTCAGAGCAGTATAAGTATTAATTATATAAATAGTACTGTAAAGTGCTATATAGCACTTTACAGTACGTAAGCTTTATTAGCGATCGCTCTTCTCTTAAAAACTTTTTGGTTTACTGTTAATGAGAATACCCAAAGTCCCTGTTAATCTAATCTCCCTTTCTTTAGCGAAATTTCTGGCAATACCATCATCGCAAGCAAAAACCCAGTTACGGTTACGGGCTATAGTCATCGCTTCTGACTCCCCCGCACCAAAGCGTTGACTGTACTCTAAGGTTAGTCGTAACTCAACAGCATCATCATTGGCGTTAACTTCGTCTGAAGGTGTTTGCAGCCAACCATCATCTAAAGCCTGATTAATCTCTTCTAGTTTCGTTCGATTTTGCAAACTAGCAGATGTGGAAGCGCTGTTAATTCCTGCTTGGATTTCGCGTTGGACAGCCTTACCAACAAAGGCTCTACCAGCGTAGAGCCTTTGGAGGACATAGAAAACCTGTGAAAGAGCAAAATTACTCAGTACAGTGTTATCAAAAATTATTGGCGATGCCTCTGGTTCTGTACTTTTTGACTTCACTATTTTTTCCGTTCAATCTTCACACCAAATAGTTAAGCGTTCTCAATATCGCTTAAAAGTTCTAACTCAGAATTGATACCCAAATTAATAGGAATATCTCTGGACTGTAATTCATTTTTTGCCTCTTCCAAAGTTATTTCTAACAGTTCTGCCAACTTACTCAAGCTTAAATAACCGGAACGATACGCATCAAAGACCATCTCTCTATACTCATTAGGAAATTGACTAAATTTTTCCAAGCGAGGAACAGAACGACCAATTTTAGCAAGCAGTTGTTTGGGCTTTTCTTTAGATAATTTTGGCAAGACACTTTTCTCAATTAAGCCTATTCTTTTATCCCCCATACGATAAAGCATAGCTTTATAGCTAACCCCAAAATCTAATGCCAAGTGCATAACGATTTCGGCGTTAATATCTCCATCTGACTTTTCTAAATAAGAAGTCAATCGTGGAACTATTGCTTCTTCAGGCATTAATAAATTAGCAGCAAACCATTGAGCAAAGTATTCTTCCGGTCGGCGATAATTTCCACTGGGATCGGAGGTAATGCCTTTTTGCTGACGATGAATCAAGTGATGGCAATATTCATGTGCCAGCACAAAATTAAGCATATTAGCTGAATAATCTCCAAGGTTTCTTTTCACCAAAATGAAGGAACCAAGGAAAGGTGAAAAAATGAAGCATCCTCCTAATTTGGGCGTTACCAGATTCCATGCCATCACCCTGACACCTTCGTTCTCCAAAACGTCCCACATATTTCTAATCGGGCTAGAAAGTGGAATTCCCAGTCGGGCACGTTCTTGTGCTGCCATCCACTTGGCTGCTGCTGGAGTAGGCTTAAATACGTTGTATAAAGGCTCACTTGAGTAAGGTTCACTCATACGGTTCAACTTTCGAGCTAGATCCCCAAAGTTGCGGTAAAACTGGCGAAACCGCTCAATTTGCTCCTTATCAGGCGATATGTCAACAACTTGGTTGGCACTGAAAAGGATTTGAGTTGGGTCATCCTCCTCAAAATTACTAGCCTCTACTGCTCTAGACTCTTCATCAAAAAAAAACAGAATACTCTTGCCAACTAAACGGGAAAACCGTTCGAGTTCCAGACTGTCTACCTTGCGTTTGCCACTCTCAATCAAAGACACAGCAGAACGCGGCAGTTCAAGATGCTGTGCCACAGCATCTTGAGACAGCAAAGCCTCTTCCCTGGCAAAGCGAATTCGGCGACCTAGTTCTGCGTAATTCATTCTCCTTTGAACCTAATCTTTGTTTGATAATCGAACATATAACCTAATCTTAGCCCGATTTGGCAATAAAATTACTCTTACTCTTGTTAGTTTTATGAACACTGTGCTAGCTTGTATCCAGTCAATGTTCGATATTCAAACAAAAAAGGACGGCTTATGTCTGACGAACTGAAAAAACCAGGCGAAATCGCACAACGGTCAGGTCAATACGAGATTACTGGGCCGCGTGGTGGTGGAACGGGAGAGGAACGAACTGTAACAAAAGGTGAACCTCTACCTCCGACACCACAAGCAGGTCAGCTTTACAAACTAGTTGACCCTACCAAGCACAAAGGCTCTAAATAGTCTGTTTTCCGAACCACTTGTTTTTAGGGAGTGCAAAATCTGCTACTCCCCAATGCTCCCATTCCAAAACCACAAGATGAAATTTACAAGGAGTCTTATATGCAAATTGAATCTACGCAAAATGCAGAACTATTGGCGAAAAAGCCAAAAACAATTACTGTCAACGTCAACGAACGCCCTGTAACCTTCTCAGAGCATAAGGCTACGGGCTTGGAAATCAAGCAAACTGCCATCAAACAGGGTGTAGCGATTCAGGAAGATTTCGTGCTGTTTGAGGTCAAAGGTAATTCTCCCCTCAAGCAAATTGGAGACTGCGAAACCGTTACCCTGCACGAGGGGCAAAAGTTCCGCGCCACTGCACCTGATGACAACTCATAGGGGATACCGATGACACCTGAAATTGAACAAGCGATCGCAGAAATCAAGCAAGCCTTTCCAGAGCATCCTGTTGATGTACAAGCAGAATCAAATGGAGGCGCATACATCATCGTCAATAATGTGCTAATTGGTGAACAGTACATACCTTCCACTAGCTGGGTAGGCTTCGTGATTACCTTTCAGTATCCCCATGCAGATGTGTACCCACATTTTATTGATGGGGGGTTGCGACGGGTTGATGGTGGTCTAATCAAAGGCGATGGATTGTCTGGGCCTAACCCTTGGCGAGATCGTCCAGCAATCCAAGTATCGAGGCGTTCCAAGCGATTGAACCCAGCTATTGATACGGCTGCGACCAAGTTAACCAAGGTTATTTCGTGGTTGAGAAGCCGATGAACAAATCTATTGAATTCAGAATTGATCAGCCGCTTTATCAAAAGCTTCATCAGCATCTTTTTCCTGGTGATGGTGACGAGCATGGCGCGGTAATTGCAGCAGGTATTGTAGAAACCCCTCGCGGTATCCGCCTGCTGGCGCGTGAAGTTTTTCTAGCGCAAGACAGGATTGACTATGTACCTGGTACTCGCGGCTATTGTGCTTTAACTGCAAAGTTTGTAGCTGAGATATCAGGTTACTGTGCAGAACAGAATCTCTGCTACTTCGCTGTACACTGTCATGGTGGTAGAGACGAAGTTTGTTTCTCTGCTGATGATATGGCATCCCACGAACGAGGGTATCCGGCGCTGCTCGATATTACTCGTGGTGGCCCGGTAGGGGCGCTAGTATTTGCCAAAAACGCGGTAGCAGGGGATATCTGGACTCCCTCTGGTCGCTTTCAACTCGACCACATGACCGTCATCGGTTCGCATATTCGGCGACTTTATCCTTCGCCCCAACCCCGACTTTGTGCCGCCAATCCCATTTACGACCGCCACGCACGCTTGTTTGGCGATGTCGGACAAGAAATTTTCGCCAATTTAAAGGTGGGAATTATCGGACTTGGCGGCGGAGGTTCGCTAATTAATGAATGGTTGTCCCACTTGGGAGTTGGACATATCGTCGCTATCGACTTTGACCGCGTTGAATTAACTAATCGACCCCGAATTGTTGGCACAAATCCTTGGGATGCAATGACTTGGTTAACTAAACAGCCGATTCCGTGGTTGCAAAAACTCGGCAAGCGATTGGCTGCTTATAAAGTCCATGTCGCCCGCCGGGTTGCCAAACAAGCTAATCCCTCCATCCGCTATGATCCGGTTGTGGGAAATATCGTCGATGAAGCGATCGCAAAGTTTCTAATGTGGCTCTTCGGCATGAGATTACAGCGATAACGAATATTGTGGAGATGTACAATGCTTTTCTTGACTGGGTGTTTTTCGGTAAGCTGGGAGCGATTACTGAAAATGATCCTATTGAGCAGGAAAAGCGGTTGAAGTATCTTGATTTGGTAGCAAGCGCAGTTATTTTGCAGAATACGGTTGATATGTCGTTGGCTATCCAAACGTTAATGTCACAGGGAGAATTGATTCCCATGCGACACCTTGCAGCAATGAGTCCATACATCACAAGACATATCAAAAGATACGGTGATTATGTGGTGAATTTACACAATATCCCCCAACCATTGGAGGCTGCTATTAATCTGCCACCAGAAATCTTTGAAATGTAGATATAGCAACGCTTTCCAGACCATCTTGCAGGTTTTTACACGTATCTCGGCTCAATACCGAACTGTTGTCTTACCGACATAATTCATAATTAAAAATTATGTTTGCGTCGGTCAAGATTATGTATTTTTCTGCTCTAAACTATCAGTAACTATATCAAACCCTGATTTCTTCGTTGAAACAGAATCTGCAAGGACTGGTCTCAAAGCCTTGTAAATATTGGCTTGTGAGTTTTCGGATGGGTCTAATATAAGTTTTAGCGATCGCACCTTTTTTCCCCGACCTCACCAAATCGCGTTGCTCCCACCTGTTTTGCAACACAACAAAAATTATCCCATCAATCAGCAACGTCAAGATTTTCTTTGGTAGCGGTTTTATCTAAAATTCTCAATGGGGTATAGAAAAAGCTAAAGAACGTTACCAAAAATTGGAGTATTCCTAGCAATATGAATAAGAATCCAATACCTCGCCCTGCTCCAGTACCAATAATCTTACCGATGCTACCAGCTAATGGCCCACTGCTAGATAAAAGTGGTTCAAATATATAATCAGCTAGTGGTCCTGCTAGGAGATAGGCAAGTGGTAATGATGAGCCAGCAATTATTCCCTGGACAGCAAAGACTCGTCCTTGCACATTAGTTGGTACTGTGCTTAACACCAAGACTTCACTACAACTAGCAATAAATGGAAAACAGAACAACCCGCCAAAGACTGCGACTGCAATAAGTTGTGGCGAGGGGTACAATCCTGCGAATACTATGCAAACTCCTAGTAGAAGTCCAAAGCCCAAGATGCCATAAACTCGACGTTTTGGGCCTCCCCACACACCTATCACAAGACTACCAACTAACGTACCAATACCAGCAATGCTTAGTATAGTTCCAACTGTTGCAGAGGAAACAAAAGCTAGAAGCATGGGTATGATAAGTATACTGACTATTCCTACCAGAAAATTACTAATAGCAAAATATATTAGAAGTCCTAAAAGACCAGGACGTGTAACTATATAATTCCAGCCATACATTACATCCTTTTTTAGAGAACCTAACCCTTGTTTACCTTCGTTACTATTTTTGCTAGCAGTTTTGCGTTTGGGAAACCTAACAATCAAGAGGGCTGCTAGGGAGCAGAGGTAAGTTGCGAAGTCAATCAGGAGTACACCCTGAAGTTGGAATTTTAAAACCAGTATTCCTGCCAGTGCTGGGAGAAAAAGTTCTGACGCAGACTCGCCAATTTGCACTAGTCCGCTAGCATTACCGAGGTGTTTTTTGGGAACAAGTAAAGCAGTAGTTGTAGCACCAGCTAGCTTCTGGAAGACGTTGCAAACTGAGATGATAGAAATAGAAATATAAATATGCCAAATCTGAATTGTACCGGTGAAGAGTACTAGTGTAATAAATAGCGTAGCCAATGCCGATCCAGCGTCACTAAGTATCATTGTCCAACGACGATCCCAGCGATCTACTAATGCACCAGCAATTGGTGATATTAACAAACCAGGCAGCATAGTAAATAAAGCAGTAAGTGTAAATTGGACAACTGACTTTGTTTGCTCATAGACCCAAAAATCAAGGGCGAAGCTAGTAAGCCCTGAACCAATAAGGGATATCAATTGTCCGAACCAGACAATAATAAAAACCTGTAATTTACGGTTTACAGCATATCTGTTCATCCTTTCCTCCTGTTTTAAATAAATAGAGAGCAACTCTGAAAACAGAATGCCCAAAGAGCAATACTCAAGTTATGACAACACTCACATAAAAATCGCTAAAAAGCTTAATTTATAGAACTGTCAATAAAGCCAATAATTGTAGAGGGTGCGTTAGTTCTATACAGACTTGGGGTTTTTCACTGTACAAAAACTTCTTAGAGTAATTATGCACCGCTTGTTCTAATTAATCGTGAAAATTTCATGTTGCTTGTGCATTCTCAATACAGGTTCTTAGTTTTTCGGCTAAAACCTGGACGTTGGGTTCATTCAGTATTGTTGCATGGTTGCCTGGAACAACATATGTCTCCAAGGGTTTAGCAGAAAACTTCTCCCAATCCAACCTTGTATCTTCTAAACTCTCAGAATTTGTAACCGTTCACGGGGGTCATTTTAGGTACTATTAAGCGCATACCATAAATCACCCCCAAACCCTAGCTTTGCAACAGTTTTAGCCTAAAGGCTAAAGCTCTACCCCCTGAACGGTTACTTGTAGAGTAACGTTGTCAGATACTTAATAAAGTCTACAAAATAATTCTCGATGTGCTTGTAGCTCTGGAATCTCTTGACTTTCTTAAGTCTTTTGTAATATTTACTCTCTTAAGCCATCGGTCTTTGCCATCATAGTTAGCTTTAAATGGATTCCTTCCATGAACAACTCTGTAATTATCGATCAAACAGTAATCTCCAGGTTGCAAAACAATAGGTTCAATGTTTGCGTCTATTGCTCTAACTAAAGTATGAAAGGCAATTTGTGCTTCTTTGTTATCTTTTAATTGATCCATAAAATATGGATCAAGACGTAAATAGGGTGATTGAGGAGATCCAAATAAAACTGAGATTTTATCTCCAGACGAAGAATTCATTTTATTAATTTTTTCATAAGCCAAATTAATCAAATGACCTTCATTATTTTCTCGAGATTGTCTCCTGATTTCGGATTCATTTTTTTCCAAGTGTGATTCATCTGGGCGGATATAGAAGTATGGTTCAAACAACACCTGAATTTGTTCTTGGTTGAGTTCTTCTACATTCAAATTTCCTATAGTTGTCGCAATTTCATCAGGGTTACGTAAGCATAGAAAGATAACGTAGTCAGCTCGGTAAGGATGAAAAGCATCTTCGTTATGCCACCATAGCGTTTGTGCGCTTCCAGATCCTAATTGTTCATCTTCATGGCTTTTGATAGGGAAAATGTCATGAACAATATACCCATCTTGCTGAGTAGACCAACCAAAAACTTCTCCCAACAAAGAACCATATAAAACAAGTAAAATTTGCTCTTCCAAGGTGTGTAAAGCGTCGGCTTTCCATTTCCAATGACTAGGTGTTAAACCAATTTTAGAATCATCGATAGGATAACCTGAAATTATGCATGTACCTAGATTGTCTTCTGTTAATCTAAAATCATTGATGAACTCACGAATTCGCCAAGGTAGTTCCTGAGCATATAGACATGACTCTTTAATAAAATCAGGGTTTTCTACAGAATTGTACCGTGAGATAATATCCTTCAACAGTGATTGAATATCACTGATTTCTTGATGAGATAATACAAGCTTAGACATGAATTTACTCCTTTATATGTGTGTTAATTGGGTGTTGGAATGATAAATGCTTAACAGCTTAGACAAACGTGAAAGACCCACTTGTAGGTTGGCTGTAGAACCACCAAATCCTAAGCGCACATGATTCGGATGATGAAAACAAGTACCGGGTAAAAGTAAAACCCCGTAAGGATTGATTAGATGATGGCAAAAAGCTTCAATATCTGAAATGCCTCGGAAGCGTGGAAAAGCAGTTACTCCACCTTGCGGTTTTACCCACTCTACAAAGTCTTGATTTATTTCAACCCACTCAGCCAAAATTTCTCGATTAGTGTAAGCTTGTTGCTGACGAATATTCAGAAGACAATCTCCGTTTTCAATGGCACGTTGGGCAACTAGTTCAACTAATGGTGAAAGGGCAAGACTAATATAGTCACGCAGATGGATGCAATCTTCTAATACATCAGGTGGAGCAAAACACCAACCAACTCTTAATCCTGGTAAACCGTAAGCTTTGGATAAAGTTCCAAATGAGATCGCTTTGTCATATAACAAACTTACTTCTGGAAGTGACGGTTTATCGTATGTCAATTCGATAAATGCTGCGTCCCACGCAAGATAAGCTCCGACTCCAGCCGCCAAGTTAATCAATTCTGTTTGCTGTTCCAGGCTCACTGAAACTCCAGTGGGATTGTGAGGAAAATTCACAATTATCATGCGTGTATTTTGAGTAATTAAACTTTTTAATTCCTCAAAATCGGGAGCAAATTGCTGCTCGAACCTTAATGGCCAGCGTTTGAGTTGACAACCAATAGATTCAGCAATGTGAACCAGGGAATGATAACCAGGGTCTAAAACTATTACTTCGTCACCAGGTTTTAATAGTGCGTTCATTACCAAGAATATGGCTTCACTCGAACCGTTGGTGGCCATGACTCGTGAAATGTCTCCGTCTCCCCAGCGTTGAGCGATCGCTTTTCGCAATCCCGGACTTCCCAGAGAAGGACTATCATGAAAGATTAGCTGATCAAATTCTTCTTGCTTGAGACCAATTAGTTGACGAAGCTCGGCCATTGAAAAATCCTCTACACCGCTACCACTAATATCAATTTCATTAGTAAAGTAGTACTCGCGTAACCAATTCTCTAAAGGAGCCTGGGCGATTTTCATGATGCTATTTCCTTGTTGATAAAGTTCTTAAGCTGCTTAAGCAGTAAATTTTTGAGTACAATCTCAAAAATTATTCAGTAGAATCATTAGTGATGAGTTTTGGTAGCAGAATCAGCGACCATATCGGGTAACTCTTGTTTGTGTGCTTGCTGAATGGAAGTTCTCAGCCGTTCTGCTAAAATTTGGACGTGGGGTTCACTCATCATTGTCAAGTGGCTGCCCGGAACAATATGGATATCCAAAGATTTATCTGAAAACTTGTCCCAACCCAACCTTGAATCTTCTAAACCCTCAGAAGTCTCAGAAGACTCAGAAGATTCATCAGACATATCGCTAGAGAAAAAGCAGGTAATTTTATTTGCATAGACCTCCTTTGGTTGATAAACAATTTGTATATGAGTCTTGTAAACTTCTACCAAACCACGAAGTTGCTTAGTGCCGATATCAGGAGGCAGTAAATTAACCGCTTGCATACGCTCTTGCAAGTAGTTCAATTGCGCTTCTGGAGTCAGGGATTTGAGAACTTCGTAAGATAGATCCAAGCTTTTTTCGTATAATTCCTCAAAGATCGAGCCAATCTGGTGCATCCAATCAGCATCATCCATATCAAAATCAACATTTTGTTGATCAATTTCCATATATGGCGCATCACAGTCCAGAATTGCAAGTAAAGCTACCTCATATCCCAACTTGTGTAACTGGCAGGCAATCTCATAAGCTACCATACCGCCAAAGGAATGACCTCCCAAAAAATATGGACCTTGGGGTTGAATAGACTGTATTGCTTCTATGTAATACGATGCTATGTCCTCAACTCGTGTCTGCGGTTTTGATTCCCCATCAAGACCGAGTGATTGCAGTGCATAAAAAGGTTGATCTCGATCTAAATGATGGGCTAGGTTGTATAAATACATGGGATTACCACCAACCCCAGGTATGCAAAAGAAAGGTTGTTTAAAACCACTTGACTTAATTGGTACTAAAGGAGACCAACTGAATGCATCCATTGGCTGGCGAAGTATAGTCGCCATTTGTTCGATTGTTGAGTATTGGAAGAGCATTGCTAAGGGCAAATTCCTGCCAAATTGCTGCTCCACTTTAGCCATCAATTGGACTGCTAAAAGGGAATGACCACCGATTTCAAAGAAGTTATTCCTTACTCCAACAGGGTAGATATTTAGAACTTCTGACCAAATTTCTGCTAGTTGTTGTTCTACGATATCAAGGGGTGGGACAAAGCTAGTATCCAGAGCAAGGCTGCTTATATCGGATACGGGCAAGTTACGGCGGTCTACCTTGCCGTTCGGGGTCAGGGGTAAGTTTTCCAAGAACACGAAGACAGAGGGAATCATGTACTCTGGCAATTTTTCCTTGAGGAATTGTCGCAGTTGCCCAGTAGATGGCTGAGAATCATTGTGCGTAACCAGATAAGCAACCAGACGTTTGTGGTCAGAAACATCCTCGCGCAGCATCA
Source organism: Nostoc sp. WHI (assembly GCF_015714725.1). GTDB lineage: Bacteria > Cyanobacteriota > Cyanobacteriia > Cyanobacteriales > Nostocaceae > Nostoc. The sequence goes on along the minus strand of NZ_WBKM01000280.1, from coordinate 551 downwards.
CTACAGTTTGTTGTACGGATGGATATTGGCTCAGTAGTGCTTCTATCTCTGCCAACTCAATGCGGAAACCGCGCAACTTCACCTGTTCGTCCCGTCGTCCCAAAAATTCCAGATTACCATCAGCCAGATAACGCCCGACATCACCAGTTTTATACAAACGTTCACCAGGTAAACGACTCCAAGGGTTGGGTATAAAGCGCTCGGCTGTAAGTTGTGGACGGTGCAAATAACCACGGGAGAGTCCCGCTCCACCAATGTACACCTCCCCTGGTACACCCACTGGCACCGGCTGTAACTGTTCATCCAAAAGATAGATAAAAGTATTGGCAAGTGGGCGACCAATGGGCAACTTATACCCAAATGCCGGAATACTGGTATCAAGGGGTAATTGATACATCGTCGAGGTAATTGTCGCCTCCGTAAGCCCATAAACATGAATTAAAGGGAGACGAAACTGTTGCCAACTGTGCAAATGTTCTGGCAAAATAGTTTCCCCACCCACCAATACCAAACGCAGTGAACTGGGTGGACTAATAGCAAAGCTAACTAAT
>NZ_WBKM01000261.1 GCF_015714725.1 Nostoc sp. WHI | reverse complement strand
GGGGAATGGGGAATGGGAAAAAATCTATCTTGTCTTCTTTTCCCCTACTCCCTACTCCCCACTCCCAACTCATTTACTAAAGTTACCCATTGCTGAACGCTGAGGTCTTCGGCACGGGACTGGGGATTTATTTCTAATTGTTCCAGTAAGTGGGTCAGGCGATCGCGTTCTACAACTGATTGCAAATTATTTCGTAACATTTTGCGTTTGGCACCGAAGCCCAACTTTAAGAAGTTCTCGAACCGTCTTGGTTCAAGTGCTGGTATTTCCCTTTTTTGGGGACGCAATCGCACCACTGCTGAATCGACTTTTGGCGGTGGCTGGAATGCGGCGGCTGGAACTGTGCAAATTAATTCACACTGTGCTAGATACTGTACCCGCACGCTCAACGCCCCAAAAGTTCTTGACCCTGGTTTAGCATACAATCTTTCTGCTACTTCTTTTTGTACCAGTAGCACTATTGAGTCAAATGGTTCTGGGTTGGGGTTAGCGATCGTACCCAGTAGTTTCTCGATGATTGGCCCTGTAATGTTGTAGGGGATATTAGCTACTACTTTATTTGGCTTTTGAAAATTGGGAAATGCCGCTAGATGTGATGGTAAATCTAGGGTTAGAAAATCCCCTTGCAACAGTAAGAAATTTTCCGTTTTACCCAGTTGCTTTGCTAATAGCTCACATAAATCTCGGTCTATTTCAACTGCAACCAAAGATTGGACTAAGGGTAGTAAACGACGAGTTAGAATGCCGGTTCCTGGCCCAATTTCTAAGACGCGATCGCCCTTATCGGAGCGATCGCCTTGTGTACACTCTGCTGCTTTAATAATTGCGTCGAGTGCTTTTTCACTTTTGAGCCAATGCTGACCAAAGACCTTACGCGGTCGGATCATTTATTTTCCTTACCCCATGTAGTTTTCAGCTTTTTCTAAAAAACCTGTTTCTTACTTTTGAGGGCTGTTTTTTTGACTTTTTTAATTGACATTAGATATTTTATATGATAGCTATTTTACCAAAATAGCACGAACTATCTGCAAACTCTTAACCCTGAAAGTGGGTAGTGCTTGATGTATTAAGTAATTTAAAGTACTTCTCACAACAAAGTTAAAAAATTATGCAAACGCTATAACTTGATACTTGTGTCCAATTATCGCAGTACAAGGTTTGACGACAAGCCCAAAGCTAAGGGAAAAAAACGAATATTGTCCGAAATATTTAGATGCAAAGATGTAAATAACTTTATCCTTTTAAACAAGGATATCTAAGACAATACGAGATAATTGCACTACCAGCGTTATGCCCATAGATTTACGGGAATTTTATCAGGCTTCCGACCCCAGCAGAACTCTGTTTGTCAAAAATAGCTCTGATGGCAAGTATTATATAGATTTTTCCTCAGTCCGAGGTGGTGATATTCTTGGCAAACTGAAGCAGAAAATTACTTTTTTTAAGCCCAATGAACCCACTTGCACTTTATTTACTGGGCATATTGGTTGTGGGAAATCGACAGAACTATTACGGTTACAGGCAGAACTGGAAAAGTTAGGCTTCCATGTGGTCTATTTTGAGTCTAGTGACGATCTGGAAATGACCGATGTCGATATTGCTGATGTGCTGCTAGCGATCGCTCGTCGGGTGAGTCAAAGTCTGGATAAAATTACCCTGGGGGAACCTAACAAGTTTAATGAGTTGCTCCAAGGTGCTTGGAAGGTCTTAAACTCCGAGGTGACGGGGGTAAAAGTTAAGGTTCCCAATGTCGGCGATTTTGGTGTTACTTCTGAAAAAGAAAAGCTTTCTCTGTCTGTGGGCATTGGTGAAATCACAGCAAAGATGAAAAATGACCCAACACTGCGGGAAAAACTCAATCAATATTTAGCACCGCAAAAAACTAAACTGTTGGAAGCGATTAATCAAGAATTATTGGAACCGGCGATCGCTAAACTCAAACAGCAAGGTAAAAATGGTCTAGTGGTAATTGTCGATAATCTTGACCGTATAGATAATCGTGTCAAAGCTTGGGGTCGTCCACAGCAAGAATATTTATTTGTCGATCAAGGTGAGTTTTTGACGAAGCTTAATTGTCATTTAATCTACACCATGCCATTGTCTTTAAAGTTTTCCAACGATTACGGAATGCTGACCCAGCGTTTTCCAGAAGATCCCAAAGTGTTACCAATGGTACCTGTAAAATGGCCTGATGGCAGTGTTCATCTAGAAGGAATGGCACTGATGCAGCAGATGGTATTAGCGAGAGCTTTTCCTGATTTGACACCAGAGGAGCGTTTAAATAAAATTACCGAGATTTTTGATCGTGCTGCTAGTTTAGAGCGGTTATGTCAAATGAGCGGTGGTCATGTGCGGGACGTGCTGAGGCTGTTGAATACCTGGATTATGGAAGAAATGAGTCTTCCCCTAACTGGTGAAACCTTAGAGCAAGTTATTCGTTCTCGCCGGAATGAAATAATGTTGCCGATTTCTGATGATGAGTGGCAATTGTTACGTCATGTCAAAGAAAAGAAAAAGGTGAGTGATGACCACGGATATCAAAAACTGATTCGCAGTCGCTTTGTATTTGAATATCGCGATGGTGGCGAGTCTTGGTTTGATGTTAATCCCGTTTTGGCGGAGGCAAGGGAGTTGCAGTGAGGAATCAGGGAACCGATAAATAATTAGATTATGAAACCAGAAACGAGAAATATTTTGTTAAAAGCTTACGCACAGTTGCACCAAATCACAGAAGAATTGTACTTAGCCTCAGATAAAGCCGTAGAAAACAGCGATTTTGATGACGCTAGCTTACTAGCTAGTAGAGCAGATAGACTTTATGAAGAGATAGAAAATTTAGAGATTGTAATTTCAGAACAGGAGGAAATATGAAAACAATCCCAGAGTTAAAGACTCGTATTCAAGAACTCAGTAAACAAGCTGTTGAATTTAGTAGAAAAGCATCTGAAGTGTGTTTAAGTGACCGTCAGCAAGCCAAGTATTTTAGACAAAAAGCAAGAGAAGCTAGCAAACGTACTCAAGTATTGATACAGGAGTTAAAACGCCAGGAAGTTTAATTTTCTAATCTTTAATCCTGCCTCCTGCCTCCATAAGCTTATGAGTCCACAGCAATCACCGGAAGATCACCATGTAAACAACGACCGCTCCCTGAAACAATTAGCTTGGGCGATCGCATCCTCTGTGGGACAGTTTAAGCTGATTTTGGCACGGTGTAATTATGCCAGTTTGCGCGATCGCTTAATCCAAAAATTACGTCAAATCTCTCAAGTCGAAATTCGTGTTTTGGCGGTGCAGCAATCTCACAGGACTCTTTATAATGCGATTCAGTCAGAATTCGGGGAAGAAATATCAGCCTGTGTGATGGTTGTCGGTTTGGAATCAGTGCAGAATTTGTCTGTGATGTTAACTTCTGCTAATCAGGTGCGGGAAGAGTTTCGCAAGAATTTTGCTTTTCCCTTAGTGTTGTGGATTGACGATGAAATCTACAAACAACTAATACAGCTTGCACCAGATTTGGAAAGTTGGGCAACTACAAGGAATTTTGCCATATCAACACAGGAATTGATAGATTTTATTAGCGAAACTGCTAATCAATGGTTTAGTAATAACTTAAATTTTAGCGTTGATGTATATACTAAACTGGAGAACGAGTTAGAAACGGCGCAAAGAGATTTACTCAATCAGCCAGATGTTTATAATTTAGAGATTCAAGCTAATTTAGAATCTTTATTAGGTTTTATCAAACAGATAAATAATCACAAAGATTCGGCGCTACAGCATTATCACAAAGCTGAGAAGCTCTGGCAGCAAAATCATAATTTAGAAAGACAGGCAAAAATCCTCGGTGAGATTGGCTTTTGCTATTATCTCAAAGCTTTTAAACATCAAGATATCACTCATCCACATTGGCAGACGACTTGGCATTATGTTCAAGAGTATATAGATTTTATTAACCAGTTTCAAAGTCCAGATTTAATTGCTAATGCAGTAGTTAAATTCGGTGATATCTTGCGAGACTTGCAAAAATGGGAAACGTTGCAGAGTCTTGCAGAACAAGCTTTAGTAATCCATCAAACTAACAACCAGCTAAGGGAATTAGCCAAGGATTACGGTTTTTTAGCTGAGGTGGCTTTGGCTCAAAATAACTGGGTGAAAGCAAATCAGTTAGTTAAGCAAGCTTTAGAAGTTTTTGCGGCGATTCCCAATCTGGAATCAGCGAATATATCAGGGGTTTTAGCTCAATTTAGTGATGTTCTGCCCCGGAAGATCCCCCCAACCCCCCTTAAAAAGGGGGGCTTAATTCCCTCCTTTTTAAGGAGGGTTAGGGAGGATCAAGCCTTAACGCAAGGGTATGAGGATTTAGATGGTATTCCTGAAAGGGTTTTAGAATCAAAAGATTTGAGTTTATATCAGTTTATTTTAAGTCGTTCTCAATACCATTTAGGTCAAACTCAACAGGCAACTCTCAGCTTAGAAACTGCTAGGGATGTGGGTAATCCCCTAGAAGATGTCAGGCTTTACTTGGATATTCTCAGATTTTTGCACCAGCTTTATTTTGAGCAGAAAGAATATCTCAAAGCATACAACATTAAACAGCAACGGCGTTCTATTGAACAGCAATTTGGTTTGCGGGCTTTTATTGGTGCGGGGAGGTTAGAAGCAACAAAACAGGCATTTGTAGAGACATTGCGCTCAAACTCTCCCCAAGGAAATATTGCCCCAGAAATTGCTGCATCTGGTCGCCTATTGGATGTAGAACGTTTAATTGAACGCATGGGTCGCCCTGATTATAAGCTGATAGTAATTCATGGGCAATCGGGTGTGGGCAAAAGTTCCCTGGTGAATGCGGGACTGGTGCCAGCTTTAAAGAATAAAGCGATCGGTATTCAAGATTATTTGCCGGTGGTAATGCGCGTTTACACCAACTGGGTGGAAGAATTGGGGAAGCTTTTGGGAGGGAGTGGGGAGTGGGG
>NZ_WBKM01000252.1 GCF_015714725.1 Nostoc sp. WHI | reverse complement strand
CCCCTTGTCCCCTACTCCCTATTCCCCTTCTACCAGGGCGCGATACTCATCCGCAGTCAAGGCATCTTCAACTTCATCGGCGTCATTGACGCGCACTTTCAAGAACCACCCCTCACCGTAAGGATCATCTGTTACTTGTTCGGGAGATTCAATCAAGGCTTCATTGCGTTCTATAACTGTTCCTGTTACGGGTGAATTTAGGTCTTCAACGGCTTTCACTGATTCAATTGTGCCAAAGTTTTCTCCCCTGGTAATGGCGTCACCAATTTCTGGCAGTTCCAAAAACACGATATCACCCAATTGATCTACGGCAAATTCAGTAATGCCAATGGTGGCAATTTCACCATCTAGTCGCACGTATTCATGAGAATCCAGGTATCTGAAATCTTGAGGATATTCAAAGGACATATCACTTCCTCTCCCTTATCAAAAAAATTATTGTCTCAACAGTCATCCAAGCCATATTTGGTAATGAACCTTACTGTACATTGAGTAACTCACAACACATTATTCCTCAAAACCTCGGCGCTTATCAGGCGACACGATTTTTTGACCTATAGAAGGGACGTTTAACCACAACTGCTGGATAAGCTTTGCCGCGAATTTCTACTTCTACCTGCTGACTGACAGTTGCTAACTGGGTGGGAACGTAGGCTAAAGCAATGGGATAACTAAGTGTAGGCGACAAAGTGCCACTGGTAACTTCTCCTACGATTTTACCTGCTGATAACACTTGGTAGCCGTGACGGGCAATGTTACGTCCTTGTGTTTGCAAACCTACCAATCGGCGCTGCACTCCAGCAGTTTTTTGCTGTTCCAAAACCGTCCGACCAATAAAATCGCCTTTGGTATCTAAATGAACTAGCCACCCCAAACCTGCTTCTAATGGTGTGGTGGTGTCATCGATATCTTGCCCGTAAAGTGCCATCGCTGCTTCTAGCCGGAGGGTATCTCTCGCACCGAGTCCACAGGAGACAACACCAGCATTATGGAGACTTCGCCACAATTCTATCCCTACATCAGGATCTACCATCACCTCAAAGCCATCTTCTCCGGTGTAACCTGTGCGGGCTAGGAAGGCAGGTTTACCTAGTAGTGTTGCTTCTAAATGTCCGAAGGCTTTGATTGGGTGTAAGTCTTGTTGCACTAAGGGTTGAAGATATTTAATAGCTTTTGGGCCTTGCACGGCAATTAAGACTTTATCTGGTGAAATATCTTGGAATTGCACCTTATCTAAGTCAAGGTGTTGCAATAGCCATGCTTTATCTTTACCACAGGTTGCCGCATTGACTATGATAAATGCTCTCTGTGTACCAGTGGTGTCTTCACCTTGGTAATAAACTATGATGTCGTCAATAATTCCAGCTTGGGGATTTAACAATACGGTGTATTGAGCTTGACCAGGTTGCAACCGACTCAAGTCTGAAGGCACTAGAGGCTGGAGTTGGGAAATGAGGTTTTTACCTTGGAGGGTAAATTTGCCCATGTGGGAAATATCGAACATCCCGGCTGTATTTCTTACAGCCTCGTGTTCGCGGCTAATGCCACTAAATTGCACGGGCATTTCCCAGCCGCCAAAGCTGGTAAGGCGTGCTCTGAGTTCTACACCCAATTGATATAAAGGGGTTCGCGCCAAGGATTGGGCGTTGTCTTCTTGATTAGCCACAGGTAATTATTATGCGATCGCACCTCAACATCTATCATCCTACGAGAGATTAGGGAAGAGGTGACAGGGGACAGGTAATAGGAAATAATCTCTACCCTGTAACCTGTACCCTCATCCCCTTATCCCCTGCTGTGAGGTTTAATAGTTAATGGTGGAAGTGTTGAGATTTGTTAAGAAGACATTATGAAATATTGGCGATTTTTAGCTAGCTTTGTCTTAGCTATGGTTCTTTTTTTGTTTCCCCTATCGGCGCAAGCCGCCAGTTCTTCCAGTATTACCCGTTCTGTGGGTAATGATCAACTTCAGAGCAAGGATTACTCTGGTCAAAGTTTAGTTGGCACTGAGTTTACCAATGTCAATTTAAAGAGTGCTAAATTTACCAATGCTAACCTACGTGGTGTCGTATTTAACGGTACATTATTGGATGGTGTAAATTTGCATGGTGCTGATTTTAGTGAAGGCATAGCCTATCTAACAAGGTTTAAGGATGCTGATTTAAGTGATGCTGTGTTAACCGATGCAATGATGCTGCGTTCTATTTTTGATGAGGTGGATATCACAGGTGCTGATTTTACAAATGCAATTTTAGATGGGATAGAAGTGAAAAAACTCTGTGTTAAGGCAAGTGGTGTGAATTCTAAAACTGGTGTGGATACTCGCAATTCTTTAGGATGTAAGTAGACCCTTACCCCTCTTCTTCGCTGATGGAGAGGGGATATTATTTTAAAGTAATTTGTAATTCGTAATTCGTAATTAAAGATTGTTACATAAGGAGATTTAGACCGAGACTTGCGCCACGTTATAGACGTATCCATTTGAGGAAGTAATATCAAGTTCGGCAAATCACTTACGATATGTCATTGCGAATGCAACGAAGTGAAATGAAGCAATCGCAAGGTTTTAGGATTGCCGCGCTTCGCTCGCAATGACATAAGTATTAAGCCGAACATGATATAAGCTACACGCAGCGTCTCCAATAGTTGGGGAATTAAACTCAAAAATTACGAATTACGAATTAGTTAAATGGGTAAGTAGAGCGTACACTATCGAGTCGGCGAACATCGAAAGGTAACTTAATAGTAAAAGTGCTGCCTTTACCGAATTCACTTTGCACATCTATACTACCGTGGTGTGCCTGGACAATTGCTTGAGCGATCGCTAATCCTAATCCAGAACCGCCAGTGCTACGGGAGCGATCGCTATTCACTCGATAAAAGCGGTCAAAAATCCGAGTCAAATCCTGCTGCGGAATACCAATACCCGTATCTTGAATTTGAATTATAGCGTAATGATCATTACGTTCTAAGCAAACAGTCACCTTTCCTGTTTGTGGCGTGTATTGAATTCCATTGACAATTAAATTAGAAAACAAGCGATAAAGCTGATCTGCATTACCAATAACATCCAAAGGAGTTGACACCTGTACTGAAGATATTAGCGTTACATCAGATGCGATCGCTAATGCTGCAAATTCTTCTATTAAGTCGTTAACAATATCATCCAAGCAGCAAATGTCTCGTTGCATTGGCGCAGGTTGACGATCCAGGCGAGTTAGTAATAGTAAATCTGTAACAAGGGTTGTGAGTCGCTGATTCTGACGCTGTAGAGTTTGCAGAATATCGCGTGCTTCTATTTCATCCAGTTGAGGCATTAAAAGCGCTGATTCTACTGTCGCTTGTGTTGCTGCAAGAGGTGTCCGCAATTCGTGTGCGGCATCTGCTGTAAATTGTTGGATTTGTCTATATGAGCGATAAATTGGTTGCATTGCTAATCCTGCTAACCACCAACTAGTAATACCAACCAGAAGCATTACCATTGGTAATCCGAATCCTAAAATGAGTTTCACAGCAACAAGATAACTATTGAAGTCTGCGAGACTTCGCCCTATTTGGATATAACCCCAATCGCGGTTTTCTTTAGTGTGTAAAACAAAGGAAATCTGGTGGTAAAAGTTTCCTTGGTTGTCTTTGAGAGTTTGCCAAAGTTCCTTATTAAAAACTAAGGGCAATTGCTCTGGATAAGTACCTGCGATCGCAATTAAGCGCCCTGAATTATCAAAAAAACGTACATAGTAATTGCTTTGGTTGATTGCGCTTAAAATATGACGTTTGGGATTTGCCTGCTCTTGAATGCAGCTAGTACCAACTATACAAATATTTGGTACTAGCTGTTGTATAACTGGTTCTAGTTGACCAGGTTGCTGTAATTTCAATTCAATACTATCGTGCAACGTTCCGGCAACAGACTCCAATTCTCGGTCTAATGTCACCCAATGGGCATGGGAAATTGCTCTATAAATGCCGAATCCGCACAGGCTTAAAATAAAAGCCATGACGAGTGCATACCACAACGCCAATCGAAAACGGGTCTGCTTAAATAGTTTATTTTGATTCATTGGTGAGATTGAAACGATATCCCATACCATGCAAAGTTTCAATCATATTCTCGCAACTACTATTGGCTAGTTTGCGCCGCAGCAAACGCATTTGAGCAGCTACAACATTACTTATGGGTTCCGCAGTTACCTCCCAAAGCTGATAACGAATTTGTTCAGTGGTAACAATTTGGTTCGGGTGTTTCATCAAATACTCTAATAATTGAAATTCTTTATTAGTTAAGAAAATCTCTTGTTTATTCCCCACATTGTTTTGACCAATAACTATATTGTTGCCGTAATCTAGAGTCAGGTTGCCAACAGTTAATTCCTGTGGCTGAAATTGGGGCGATCGCCTCTGCAATGCCCGCAACCTAGCCAATAATTCTGCCATGCCAAATGGCTTTATTAAGTAATCATCTGCACCTGCATCCAGCCCAGCAACTTTATCTTCCATTCTGTCTTTAGCTGTCAGCATCAGTACAGGCAAAGAACTTTTGTAAAGACGTAACCTTTTACATAACTCTAATCCTGATATCCCAGGTAACATCCAATCGAAAATAGCTAATGTGTATTGCGTCCAGCTATTTTCTAAATATGCCCAAGCATCAGTACCATCTGTTACCCAATCAATCAAATATTTCTGCTGCGTCAGAGTTCGCTTAATAGCAACGCCCAAATCTGGTTCATCTTCAACTAATAGCACCCTCATACTCTCATATAATCCATAAACTGTAGCTTTCAGAAATTATTGATTAAAACTAAAACGCCCATTTATCTTTTCGCCTTTCATGTCTGCACTAATTTTTACCTGATACTGACCAGTTAATTTTCCTGTTAATAAACCTGTATAGTGTTTATCTTTTTCATCATAGGTAAAAGCAACTGTTTTCTGTGTACCATCAGGTAACTGAACTTGAGCCGTCACTTGAGCATTAGGTATTGCCTCGTGATTGCTTCCTTTTTGTAAATAGAAGTCCATGTGAGTTGCATTAGCTTCTTTCTCAGGGACAAATTCTAAATGATAAGCTCCCGTTTCTACAACTTGACCCCCGTGAGATTCGCCATGCTGTCCCTCAGTTTTAGCCGATGAAGTTGGGGATTGAGTATTTAAGCTAGAAGTAGCTGGACTGTTTGTATTAACTCCTTGATTCCCATTACTACAAGCTCCTAATAAAAGCAGTGCTGCACTTAAAATAATCAAATTAGATTTGAGTAAATTCATTGATTTATTCCTCAATTAAAATCATTCAATAATCCGAAAAATCATCGTAGTAGAGACTAAAAAGTTATGGCTAAATTTTACGTATTGAAATTTAAAACTCCTTATCCTCTCTGCGTCTCTGCGTCTCTGCGTGAGAAAAATCATCCCGCAGCTATGCAACCCCAAAAACTACTGCTTTAATATGCTCCAACTGGTTTACCATTATCTACAACTGTCATAGCCCGTTTAGGCAGCAAAAGCTTGCCAAAGTTAGCATATAAAGCTGGTAATATCATTAAAGTTAAAGCCGTAGAAGTAAACAAACCACCTAGCACCACTATCGACAGTGGTTGCAAAATTTCTTTACCAGGGCCGCTCTCAACTATCAAAGGTGCTAATCCTAAAGCTGAGGTAAAAGCTGTCATTAAGATGGCATTGAGCCTTTCCATTGTCCCTTTTATCAAAACTTCTTTTATTGGCATTCCTTGAGCAAATTTGGTGTTGTAATTATCCACAAGTAACAAACCATTGCGGGTAGCAACTCCAAATAAAGTGATAAAGCCAACCAAAGAAGCAATAGAAATAACGCCACCAGTCAAAGCTACCGAAAATACTCCTCCCACCAAGGCTAAAGGTAAGTTAATCATAATCATGGCGGTAGAAGGGATGGATTTGACAGAAAGGTACATAATTATTGTAATTACGACAAAGGCGATCGCACTCGAAATTAAGATATTCTGAGTTGCTCTTTCTTCTGCCTCAAACTGTCCCGCATACTGAATATAGTAACCAGAAGGTGGATGTACTTGTTGATTAACTTTATCTCTAACTTCGTTAACGATAGAGCGCAAATCTCTACCATTAGCGTTAGCAGAAATAACAATCAAACGGGATACATTTTCTCTGTTGATAGTATTAGGCCCAGTACCATTTTCAATTGTGGCAACTTGTGCTAAAGGAATTTTTTGTCCATTAGGACTATCAACTAACAAATTACGAATAGTGTCTAGGTTTTGCCGTGCATCTGACTTTAACCACACAACTAAATCGAAAGTTTGTTGTTTTTCTAAAACTTGAGATACTACTCGTCCATTGAGAGCAGTTTCAATAATTTCGGAAAGTTTACCTACTGTCAAACCATACCGTGAAGCCGCAATTCGGTTGAATTTAATTTGTATTTGTTCAATCGGTATTTGGGGTTCTAGTTGTAAATCTACAATCCCGTTCACAGTTTTCATTACATCATCAACTTCCTGTCCAATGGTGCGGAGTTGTTCTAAGTCGGGGCCGAAAATTTTGACTGCGATCGCACTCCTCACCCCAGACAATACCTCATCCATACGATGCGAGATAAAACCGCCAATATTTGGCGCTACTCCCGGTAATTTAGCAAATTCCTCCCGTAACTTCTCAATTGTCCCCTTCCTATCTTTCATCCCTGCGTCGCTTAACTCAATATCCAAATGTCCTAAATTCACCCCGGCTGCATCCCCGTCTCCTGGCGCACGTCCAGAACGCAACTGCACATAAGGAAATCTAGAGTCTCCCTTGAGTGCGTGCTGAAGTGTTTCACCAGCTGCATTAGTAGCTTCCAGAGAAACCCCCGGATAAAGAGTTAGAGTATTTACCAAAGTTTGCTCTTGAAACTCTGGTAAAAATATTCTGCCAAAGGAAGGGACAATTACAGTAGCAGCCACCAAACTAGCGATCGCAGCACCTATAATAATTCCCGAATGCCGCAGAGAAAATGTTAATAAAGGATAATAAAGTCTCTTAAAAAATCTCGCTACCCAAGGTTCTGTTTCTGGCAAACGACCATAAGGTAATAAGATTGCACATAAAGCCGGAGTCACCGTCAACGCTGTGATACTAGAGGCTATAACTGCTGCCATATAGCCTAATCCCATTGGGATAAAAATGCTGCCTTCTACACCAGCTAAAGCAAAAACTGGGGAGAACACAACTATGGTAATGATGGTAGCTCCAAATACCGAATCGCGTACCTCTTGACAACCATCAAATACAACATCTAAAACCGGACGCGGGTTAGGTAAATATTTATTTTCTCGCAGGTTACGGTAAACATTTTCAGCATCAACAATTGCATCATCAACGGCTGAACCAATTGCGACTGCTAACCCTCCCAAAGTCATAGTATTTAAACCTTGTCCAAACCAATTTAGTAATAGCACTCCTAATAATAAAGATAAAGGAAGGGCAGTTAAACAAATAGCTAGGTTACGCCAATTCATCAAAAAAGGAATTAGAATTAGAGCAACAATAATACTACCTTCAATTAAAGCCTCTCTAACATTTTCAATAGAAGAATCAATATAGTTTTCTTGTCGAAAAGTAGGTGTGACTTTGATATCTTTGGGTAAACCGGCTTGAATCTCTAACATTGCCGACTCTATGGCACGGGTGACAGTAGGAGTATCGGATTGAGGCTGTTTATTAATCATGACAATAACTGCCTTTTGACCATTAAAACTGCCATCACCCCGTTTAATAGCCGCACCAATTTGCACATCAGCGATGTCTGAGATATTGACAGGCGTACCATTACGAGCAGTAATTACTGATTGCTGTAATTCTTCGATAGATTCAATTCGCCCAATTCCCCGAATTAACTTTTCTCGGTCTGGAGTAATTAAATAACCACCAGGAGCGTTGACATTAGCAGCAGATGCAGCTTGCTCTACGTCTTCTAAAGTGACATTAAAGGCTCTTAGCTTCGCTGGATCAACTAATATTTGATATTGGCGAACATCGCCACCATAGGCCACTACTTGACTAACGCCAGGGACAGCTAAAAGGCGGTTTGTCACTTGCCAATCAACAATGCGCCGCACTTCCATTAAAGAAGTATTTTCTGATGTAAAAGCGTATTGTAATACTGTCCCAATGGGAGAACTTGTAGGGGAAATTTGCGGAGTTTCTACTCCTGACGGCAGCTTACTTTGAGCTTGTTGTAATCGCTCTGTTACTAGCTGACGAGCTTGATAAATATCAGTTTCCCAGTTAAAAATGACTTTTACAACAGAAATTCCAGCTGCTGAAGATGAGCGTACTGCTGTCACTCCAGGAGTACCGTTAATTGCACTTTCAATTGGTAAAGTTACCAGAGATTCTAATTCTTCGGGAGCGAGTCCTGGTGCTTCAGTTTGAATTTCAACTTGGGGTGGTGCAAAGTTAGGAAAAACATCCAAGGGCATTTGGATAATCGTCCGAAATATCCAAATTGTGAGGATAATTGTACCAAGAATAACCAACCAACGGCGAGCGATCGCCCACTTAATAATGGCACTCAGCATTGTTATTTCTGAATATTAATTTCTGAATCTTTACTCGTCACAGGATGGTTATCATCTTGTTGTGCGGAACTATTTAGAGCTTCTCCCATGACGTAGGTTTCTGTCGTTAATTGATATTGATATTTGCCGTGACGATCAGCCCAGAAAGTACCTGCCATAAAAGCTACAGTAGCTAGTGCAGATCCTCCCACTGCTGCAATCCACCAGGGTACTGGGAAGCTAGGCGTTTTAACTTCTGTTGTTTGTGCAGGAGTTTCCGTGTGTTCGTCTGCTTTTTTCTTGGTATCACCCCGTAAAGATTGAGCGTAAAGTTGCGGTGCACGTTGGGTAACTATTAAATCACCCTCGAATAAGCCACTCTTTACTTCAACTGTGTCCCCAGAGGTTTGACCTAAGATAACTTCAACAGGCTGATAGGCGTTACCATTTTGCAGATAAACCTGTTTTTTGCCATTTGCTTCTACCACAGCCGCACTCTTAATTGCCAAGATAGCTGACGATGTTTGATTTGTAAAAACTTCTAGTTCTGCAAACATTCCAGGCTTGAGAACTCCACCTGGGTTATCTATTTCGGCTTTAACAGGCACAATGCGCGTATCGTCTGCTACTACAGAACTAATTACCGCAATTCGTCCGCTAAAGGTGCGGTTAGGTACAGAAGCCACTTTCAAGCTTACTCGTTGACCAGTTTTAACTTTATCTAAATCTTTTTCATAAATATTCGCTGTGGCAAAAACGCGGCTGTCATTGACAATTGTCATTAACTTGCCACCCGCGTCTTCAAATGTTTGACCGAGAGTAACTTCTCTATCAGCAACCTTGCCGGAAATGGGAGCAGATACCGTCACTAATCCTTGAGCATTAGCGCGGTTTCCTAGTTGAGAAAGGCGGGTTTGATAGGTGGTGTTACTAAGTTGGATTTTTGATTTGGCTAGATCAATAGATGACTGAGCCGTTTTGAGTTTAGACTCAGCTTCGATAACATCGCGGCGGCTATTAGCTGTAGTTAGTTTAGTTTTAGCTTCTGCTAGCTGTGTTTGAGATTCTAGGGCTGTGCGACGTGGCAAAGCACCAGAATCAGCTAACTGTCTGTCTTTGTTATACTTTTCTTGAGCATAAGATACTTGGCTCTGTGCTTGAGCTATTTCAGCTGCGGCTATTTGCTGATAGCGATCGTAATTTTGTTGGGCTAGTCTTAAGTCGGCTTGGCTGGAGCGCAAATCAGCTTGACCTTCTGCCAATTTTTCCTGGGAGTTAACCCGCAGTTCTACTAAGTCAGGACTAGATACAACAGCTACGGGTTGACCTTTTTGAACATTTGCACCGGGTTCTACTAATAACTCAACCACTTTTGCCCCGGAAATTGGGGTAGTCACTTCCACTTTTTGGTTCGGTAAAATTTCAATTTGTCCGGTGGTTTTAATACCAACAGCTAATTGTTGGCGTTTAACTGGCTCAACTTTAATTCCTAACCGTTGGGCAGTTTGAGTATCAACTTGAATGGAATTAGTTGCTGGGGTGGCTTCACTTCCTCCTTGAAATTCATTTCCGTGTCCGCCGTGGGCTAAAACTACTATGGAACTTGCCAATAACAACAAGCTTGCAAGTGTACCAGAAACACAACGCATAGTTACAATTAGTTGGAAACGCAGAGAGTTGGGCATCGCTATTAGAAATCCTGAAGTATGAAATTAAAGGAACTGCGATCGGGTATTTAGTATTTGGTAAATAAAGCTGACTTTTTTTTGGACATTATTCTGCATCTACATTCTCAGTCTTTCATCTCAAAATGAAATTGGCATGAAATTAAAAGCTGATTGCGATATTTAAGCTTCTGAGGGTGAACGTTGAGCTTCTGAGGGTGAACGTTAAGCTTCTGAGGGTGAACGTTGAGCTTCTGAGGGTGAACGTTGAGCTTCTGAGGGTGAACGTTGAACTTCTGAGGGTGAACGTTGAGCTTTTGAGGGTGAACGTTGAGCTTCTGAGGGTGAACGTTGAGCTTCTGAGGGTGAACGCAATACGGTTTGGTTAAAAATATTTTCAAGATCAAGAGGGTAAAGCATTGCTCACCCAAATAACCGTCTTCAGGGCAACTCAATACGCCGCTACAATAGTAGCCTAAGAAGGATTATGCACAAAGACTCATATTATGACTACTACGACTGTAAAAACTGAGTACGAAGCGATTATTGGTCTAGAAACCCATTGTCAACTGAGTACTAATACCAAGATTTTCTCTAATAGTTCTACGGCATTCGGTGCTGACCCTAATACTAACATCGACCCGGTTTGTATGGGTTTACCTGGGGTCTTACCTGTACTAAATCAAAAAGTATTAGAATACGCCGTCAAAACTGGTTTGGCACTAAATTGTCAGATTGCTAAATATAGCAAATTTGACCGTAAACAGTATTTTTATCCTGACTTACCCAAAAATTACCAAATTTCTCAATATGACCTACCGATCGCTGAACATGGTTGGTTAGAAATTGAGTTGGTAGATGCTGAGGGTAATCCGACTCGCAAGCGCATCGGCATCACCCGTCTGCACATGGAAGAAGATGCTGGAAAATTGGTACACGCCGGCAGCGATCGCCTCTCTGGTTCTACCTATTCTCTGGTAGACTACAACCGCGCAGGTATCCCATTAGTAGAAATTGTCTCGGAACCTGACTTGCGTTCTGGAATAGAAGCTGCTGAATATGCTGAAGAATTGCGCCGAATTGTCCGCTATCTCGGCGTGAGTGACGGCAATATGCAAGAAGGATCTCTGCGCTGTGATGTCAATATCTCTGTGCGTCCGGTGGGACGAAAGGAATTTGGCACCAAGGTAGAAATTAAAAACATGAACTCGTTCAACGCCATTCAACGGGCGATTGACTACGAAATTGAGCGACAAATCGCCGCCGTTGAAGCAGGCGATCGCATTATCCAAGAAACTCGTCTGTGGGAAGAAGGCTCTCAACGCACAATTAGTATGCGCGTTAAGGAAGGTTCTAGCGATTACCGCTACTTCCCCGAACCAGATTTAACACCCATTGAGGTGTCGAATGCCCAATTAGAGCAGTGGCGCAGCGAACTACCAGAACTACCAGCCCAAAAACGTCATCATTACCAAAATGAGTTGGGGCTTTCGATTTACGATGCGCGAGTCTTGACAGAAGATCATCCTGTATCCCAGTATTTTGAAGCAGCGATCGCATCTGGAGCAAATCCGAAAGCTGCCGCAAACTGGATTACTCAAGATATTGCAGCACACCTCAATAAGCAAAAACTCAATATTACTGAAATCGCCTTGACTCCCACCAATCTTGCTGATATTATTACCAGGATTGAAACGGGTAAAATTAGCAATGCCCAAGCTAAAGAAAAGCTGCCAGATTTGCTCAGTGGTATTTCTCCTGAAAAAGCCTTTGCTGGTCAAGAACTAATCACCGATCCTAGTGTCCTGGAACCCATCGTTGATGAAGTCATCGCCGCCAATCTCAAAGAACTAGAAAAGTATCGCAACGGTAACACTAACCTCAAAGGCTTCTTCGTTGGGCAGGTTTTGAAAAAGACAGGCAAACGTGCTGATCCGAAGCTGACTAACGAATTGGTCGAGAAAAAACTGAACGCCTAGTATACGCTTGCGCGGAATTCAAAATGAATACAGCGCAAGCGTTTCATTAATTTGGATTGTTGGGTCAATACGGTTCGGGTAAAATCCTAAGAGGTTGATTATTACGTTCCAGTTTTGAGAATAATGTCAAAAACAAGGGTGTTGGGTGTAGGGGGTAGGGGGTAGGAAATAAATCAGGGTGTAGGGGGTAGGGTGTTGGGTGTGGGGTAGGAAATAAATCAGGGTGTACTTGGGTGTACATAAATAAGAGAGTTTTTTCTTTTGACCCTACACCC
>NZ_WBKM01000152.1 GCF_015714725.1 Nostoc sp. WHI | reverse complement strand
TGTTGTGCCCGTTGCGTCTCCTGTTGTGCCCGTTGCGTCTCTTGTTCTGCTCGTTGCGTCTCCTGTTGTGCCACTTCTTCCGGCGTTGGAACTAGTTCCCCTTCAGGAGTGTAAAAGCGTAAATTTTCTTGATAAACCCCTAAATATAAACCTAATTGTTGACTCCACAACCAGCCTTGAGGATTTGGTTGGAGTGGTTGATATTCACCATCAAGCAAATGGAACCCTGTAAATTCTAAAGTTTCTGGGTCAAACCAGAAGTAATCTGGTGTACGAAAGGTGTCTTGATAAATTTGTTTTTTTAAGCCTTTATCAGTATTGCCTGTACTATCGGAGAGGATTTCTATAATTAGATTCGGATATTTGCCATCTTCTTCCCAAACAACCCAGCTTTTACGGTGCTTGCGTTCAGTCCCCAGTACCACAAAAAAATCTGGTCCCCGGAAGTCTTCTGATTTGCGCTGGCGTGGACTGTAGTAGATGGTGAGATTACCCGAAGCATAAAAGTCGTTGCGATTTTGCCACAACCATTCTAAGCATTGGATGAGCAGTGTCATTTGCAATCGATGCAAGTCAGTTTCCAAAGGCGGTTCGTCACTATATAAATCCCCTGGCGGAAATATAACATCTTTTGGGGTTACTAAATCTGGGATGACAGACATGGCGGCAAATAGTCTTAGTGCTATAAGTTTAGCCTAGCAGTGAAAAACTGATTTTTAATCGTCACGTATATTTGCTGATTACTTTATCAAATTGCTGTAAATACTTTGTCAAAATACCTGATTGCTTTCACAAAATGGCATTCGACTTAAGCAAAAGCTCATTTGACTTACTCATTTTGGTGTTTTCTGCAAGTGAAAGCTCATTTGACTTAAGCAAAATGGTATTTGACTTACTCATTTTGGTGTTTTCCGCAAGTAAAAGCTCATTTGACTTAAGCAAAATGGCATTTGACTTACTCATTTTGGTGTTTTCCGCAAGTAAAAGCTCATTTGACTTACTCATTTCAGTATTTTCCGCAAGCAAAATACTTAAATGCTTTCATAAAAGAACACAGTTGAACAATAACGCTAACCTCGACTCTAAATATCTAACCCAATCACCATCAACTCAGGCGGATATTCAACATTAAACTGATAATATATCTCTCGTCGCTCTTGGGGGGGAAGAGTTAACTGCCATTCTAAAATCCCCATTTCACCAAGTTGAATTTGCGGGTTGCTACGATTAAGACGCACTTTGATTTGCTCGTTGCGGCTAACTGGTAATTGTTCAGTTAGTTTTAAATTTACTTCTTTGTCAAGTAAGTTAGTAATTATTAACCGATAACTATAAGTAATCCGGCGCTGGTTGCTAATCAATCTTTTGTCTACCAAGCGTTCAACTAACTCGCGGTCAATTTTTAAACCTTCATCAATTCCTAAGTTAAGTTTAAACTCTTGCCCTGGTGCAATATTCTCTAACTGAGTTGTTCCAATAAAAACGTTATCGCGGAAAATATTCGCTTTGCCTGGTAACAAAGTTGCACCGTTGGGACTATTTTTTACATTGGCTTGCAGATAAGCAAAGCTTACTAAGCGCGGCATTGCTACATAATCGAAACTACAAGAATAATCATCATTGAAAATCGTTGTTTTATGAGGTGCGCCATCACTGGGAATATTACCACCACTATTCAGTTTAAAGGTAACTACACTCCCTTGTTTGGATACTTCTGCTGCAACGGTTTCTGCTGGAATGAGACTATCCTCTGCAACTTCTTCTTCTTCTTCTTGCCAATCCGCTCTGGCAGCAGAAGCAGGCGGATCTGCTATGCTAGGCAGCAGTGGTGGCTGGGCAGTAAATCGTTTTTGTCGCATCAATTGTGGACGTGGGGCATCGATATACCAAGGATCAAGTTTGGGTGGGAGTGTACCTAATCCCGGTTTAGCGGTAGAAAGGGTGAGATTTGCACCAATCCAATCTTCATCACTGCTTTGAGTGATTTCTGCAAGGTAGCTCAGATGCACAATATCGCTGGTAGTGCTAAAGCGCAAGTCATATAGAGGAGTCCAGCTAGCGCGATTCACTAGGTATGATAGCTCTAATTCAAATTCGCCTTCACCCGCAACTTCAACGCCTACAACTAAGTTAAAACTCTCTTGAGAATGGGGTGTTTGGATTTTTTGTAATGAAGTGTAGAGTGCTTGCAGTTGTTTGTCTAATTCTTGCTGTTGGGTTTTGCACTCCCCAGATGCGATCGCATACTCACTATACTGGCTTCCGAGAAAGTTGAGGAAATCTAAAGTTTCGCTCAAGCTGAGATTTTTTCGAGATAAACTCTGTGAAAAGGGTTTCTCTGCCGTTTCCCGTAAGCCTTCGATAAAACTAGACTGCAATGCTAAAGCATCCACTTGGGCTTGCAGGTGGCGTTTTTCTGCTTCTACTTGCTGAATTTGCCTTGTCAAATGTGCTACTCGCTCTGCTACAGGTTCAGTAGTGTAGATGCGATCGCTACTTACTCCAAGCATTCGTACCCCTACAGTGCCTGTACCGCTAACTCTGACAGACTCAGTTTCTAGAGTCACTGGTACTGGGGTAATTATTAATTCCTGTTCAATTCCTGTTAAAGAAACCATACCCCGCCGTGTGACCAGCGCTCTGTCAGCGTACACTGTAACAGCTACAATCTCGCTTTGTACTGTTTTGCGCCAAGATGGTATTTCCGGGCTAACCATTGCCAGTTTTCCCCCATTTTTAATAGTTTTGCTGGTTAATTGTCAATGTTTCCTGGTCTAACCGTCAACCCCTTTAGAGAATTCAAAAGTCACATTTTTTCAGATTTCACTTTCTTGTTATGTGGATGCAGCCCAAAATTTGCCCTTGGGAAAACTTTAAAAGGATTTTAAGATTTGTCTATAATCGAATTGTGTTAGTCAAAAATCAAGCAATATTCGCAGTCTTTCAAAGCTCGAACCAAAGAAGCCCTTAATCAAGTCTTAAACCAATTTGTTACTGAGCAAATCTTATCTGATGATGCTTGGAGCTAATTCGTTTTGGTCTACTTATTTGTGAACGGCTGTATGAAATACGAAGAACCTAAAGAGACAAAGCTACCCTTTGTCTTCCCACCCCGTTTAAAAGGGTGGAGTTTAATAACTGTGGGAAGCATAATTAATTATCTGCACTTGTATCACTGAATACGTTTAAAATATCCTCTAACATCCTTTTTAAAGATGTTGCTATTATTGACATTCATGTTAAACTTTGCAATAATGAGGCACTAAGTATTTAAAATTGCATCAATATGAATATTTTCCTTATAGGCTATTACGGTCAGAGTAATGTAGGTGATGATATATTTGTACAGCAATTAACAAAATTTTGGGAAGCGCAAGAATTTGTAAAAAGAGTATTTGTTGTTTGTAAAGATAATTATTATGATAATTCAGCCAGTAAGATAAAATTTTTTAGCAGTCATAAATTAACCAAATTACACAGGCTTTGGTTAATTTTAAAAACTGATTATATCGTTTGGGGTGGAGGCAGCTTAAACATCAGCAGTAAACCGAAGGATTTAGTCAGACTTCAATTTTTTTCAAAATTGATGGGTAAGCGTTTTTGCTTTCTAGGCGTAGGGTTAGAAAGTGTTAAAGCAGGAGCAGAAGATAACGTAGTAGAGATATTTGAAAACGCAGATTTCTTATATCTTAGGGACAAAAATTCTTATCAATTAGTTCAAGAAAAAATTAAATACAATAAATCTTTTTGTTTAGGTGGCGATCTAGCATTTTTAGATTTAACTTTTTATGAGAAGTATATAAATCAAAGAAAAATATCCAATAATATAAATAACATATCTTTTTCTGGAAAATATTGGTGGGGCGAAGGTAGAGGCGAATTTTATGCACAACAGTTAATGCCATTGATTGAGAAGTTTAATTCAGTCATTCATTTACTACCTGCACATATAGGAGATGAGAGAAACGATAATAGCTTTCATAAACTACTGAAAAAATATTTACCCGAAAAAAATTGTCTAATTCATTCATGGAACAAACCAGAGGAGTTTATTGAAATCCTCAGTAAAATGGATTTTCACTTGGGAAATCGTCTGCACTCGATAATAATTGCTGACATATTAGGGGTTCCTAATATTGGAATTGGTGATCATCCTTCAAAGATTAGTAACTACATTAACAAGACAGAAATGCTAACTACAGAAAGGATAGCAGCTTTTATGGAGCCATTATCTGTGGAGCGGATTGAGAATATCTTTCAAACTTATAAAAGACCAGAGGAATTTATCCTTAACGAGTCGAAGACATCTAAGGAAGGTTTAGAAAAACTTTTTAATATTTAAGTTTACTTGTGAGTCGGTTCAAGCGTACTCGAAACAGTATCAGCGTTTTCCTCTACAACATTTTTTGTTGCAGCCAGGAGATAATCATAATAGGTACGAGCAACGATAGATAGCTGCTTGCCAGATGGGTAAACCATGTACCAATTTCGCTGAATGGGGAAGTGTTGTACATCTAAAATGCTAAAATCTGAGGTGTCTGATAGTAAGGTATGACGGGATAAAACAGAAATTCCTAAACCACCTGCGATCGCTTGTTTAATTGCTTCGTTACTTCCCAATTCCAGCTTGACTTTTACCATCACCCCATATTTTTCAAATAGGCTTTGGACAGCGCGACGAGTTCCTGAACCTGGTTCCCGCATAATAAAAGGTTCGTTAGACAGGCGTTGTATAGGAATATTTGTTTCTTTAGATAACGGATGATTATTCGGTGCAAAGACTATTAAAGGATTTTCTAAAAATGGTTCACAAGTCACATCCATATTTTCTGGAATTTGACTCATAATATATAAGTCATCTAGATTACTACTCATCCGTTCCAAAATCTGTTCGTGATTCGTTACTTGCAGCGAGATATCAATTCCTGGGTAAAGTTGACAAAAAGGCCCTAACAAACGTGGAATAAAGTATTTTGCTGTTGTAATCACTGCCAAGCGTAATTGTCCCTGTTTTACCCCTTTTAAATCTGCTACCTTCATTTCATACTGGGCTATATTTTCAAAAATCTGCCGACAAGTGGCAAACAATTCCCGTCCTGCTTCCGTCAGATACAACCGCTTCCCCACTTGCTCAAATAATGGCAACCCTACCGATTTAGTAAGTTGCTTAATCTGCATAGAAACAGTAGGTTGGGTGAGAAACAATTCTTCAGCAGCACGAGTAAAGCTACTGTGCCGTGCCGCCGCCTCGAACACCTTTAACTGGTGCAGCGTCGCTTGGTTCAAGGGTGATTCTCCTATAAATAGAGATTATATAGATATAAAACTAGTATTGCTGAACGCTGGCAAATTATATAGCAATGCTCATAGAAAGTTACGAGTTTTACTATAGATAAAGCTCTATTATTGCTATAAAAATAAAGGTATTTTATTTATGGAGAAGAAGAAAATCTTATCAGAACAATAACAAAAGTGTCAGATGCCTTTCATCCAAACGATGAATGCTGAATGTAGATTTTCGACAATTCATCATTCATCATTCCATAATTCCTCTGTAATTTTTGTATTTAGCTTGGTTAAATCTGGTAATCTTAGTACTTCGATTTCGGCAACTTGTTCTTTAATATTCACTGGCAAGTTTAGCGGTTGACGTTCTTCTATCCAGCAGCTTGCTAATGGCAAAGTTAATTCCATTTCGTCCAGTGGTCGAGGAATCACCATCACTGCATTTAATTCCCCAATGCGTTCTGCCTCAAACATTCCTGCTTCCACTGCTACTGCAACATTTGCTACAGAACCACGAATAATCGCTGTACACAAACCCGCCCCAATTTTTTCATAGGCTGCTAAATGCACATCAGCAGCTTTCAGCATGGCATCACACGCTCCTACCATCGCGGGAAATCCTCGCGTTTCTACCAAACCAATTGCTTGATTACTCAGACGGCTGTAATTGCCCTCTTCCATCAATTTAGTGAAACGGGTTGTAATAGGAAGCACTATATCTAGGTTGGGATAAGGTCGGGCTATCACCAAACTAGAAATCAACTGACCAAATTGTTCAGCCGTTTGCACACCTGATTCTACCGCCAGACGCACATCAGCAATTCCACCCCGGACGATCGCAGTACAATGACCGCTACCAGTTTTTTCATAGCCAATTAGGTGAACTCCCGCCGATTTCAGCATCATATCCGCCGTACCAACTATCGCCGGAAAGCTGCGAGTAGAAACTAAACCTAAAGCAGTATCCTCGAAGGTTTCTTGACGATGCCCTCCCTGGATGCTATTCGTAGACCGTTGATTAGATGTTTCCATTATGAATTCTCCAAGATACGGAAAAAGCTGACAACTTACAATTAACACTTACTCGGACTTATTGTCAGAGTTTGGGTTGCTCAAAGATTGTCTATGGGGAAACAATGTAGTCATTAGTCTGTGTATGCTTCCTTGCCCATAAATTTGAGTTCCGAAACCGTTAGGCGATTCTATGGCTGGCTGAGTGGGGTCTGAGTCATGTTCTGTAGACTCTTGAGCAGCTTTTTGCAAGGTAGAGTCAGCATTATTTACAGCTTCCTCCACGAGAGGAGACTGGCTTTCTGGGGTAGCGGGAGATTTAAAGTAAGAAATCGACTTGTTTTGTTTGAAATCCACAAAAGCCGAAGCTGAGAAGTTAGTTGAGGAAATTACCTTTTCCTTAACTCCCCCTAAGCCATTTTCTTCTTCCTTCTGTGGTGGTGCACTTGTAGAAGTTGGATTTTTTATAGATGGTTCCGGTTGCTTTGTTTGGGCAATCTGCCGACTGGTGTCTCCTAAAATCGATCCAGGTGGAACTACTTGTCCAGGTTCAACTGAACAGTTAAACACTGTTGTCGCCGAACCAATGCAGGCATTTGCTCCAATTTTTCCCTTCCCAACCATCAAAAAACCGGCTCCCAGGTTCGCGCCTGCTTCTACCTCTAGGGTTCCTTCATGGACTTGGAGAATTGATCCCATACCAATACACACCCCTAGTCCAATGATGATTTTGCTGTTTGCAGCCGCTTGGAGGATTACCCCAGGTGCGAGTACTGCGCTTGGATGAATAGTCACCTCACCACTAATGTAAGAATCAAAGTTATTGCTGAGGCGCAGTGGCGGCACAGACATGGAAATTTTAACCTCGGAAGCCGGAAGGGGAATGGGGAATGGGG
>NZ_WBKM01000140.1 GCF_015714725.1 Nostoc sp. WHI | reverse complement strand
GAGTGGGGAGTGGGGGGTTTGTTACCTTTGATGGTGGCAACAATACCAGTGTGGGCAATGCCAGTTTGATGCTCAATTCCCCATTCTTGCAGCTTTTGTGATACAAACTCAGCCGTTAGTTTTTCTTGAAAACCCAACTCTGGTTGTTGATGCAGTCGCCGCCGCCACTCTATCAATTGTGGTTGCAATGAACGGATCGCTAGTCGGATGCGAGATAGGTCAACAGAAGAGGAATTTGGGAAAGTGGAAACCATTATGAAGACAAGCTAGTTTAAGTACAGCTAACTCAAGCAGCTAACTTAGTTTATTTTCCCAGTTTATCGTTCTGAATGTGTTAGTGTTTCCCAATCTAAATCTGACGCTATTTGAGCAAGTTTATCTAAATCAGTTAGGTTATCTAAATAAGGCACACAGCCTAAAACTGGCGTGTTAGTCAGTGATTGAATCAATTGATGTGGTGTCCAGTCGGCTATTTCTGCATCGGTTCGCGGTTGTACGCAGTTCAGCACAATGCCTTTGAGATTGACGCGCGATTGTCTAGCTAATGCTACATTTGCCACTGCTTGAGCGATCGCACCCAATCTTACAGGTACTACCAATACCGTTGGTAAACGCCATTCTCCGGCTAAATCGGCTACCGTTAATTCCTCCGTTACTGGCGAACCTAACCCTCCCAAGGCTTCTATAAGCACAAAATCACGATGCGATCGCAGCTTCGACAAAGCTTGCCACACCACTGCTAAATCTACTCGGCGATTTTCCCGTGCTGCTGCTATGGGAGGAGCTAGAGGTGCTTGAAAGTACAATGGTGTAATTTCTTCAGCAGATTGTTCTAGCGCGAATAGCTTTTGATACCACTCGCGATCGCCAATTCCCGATTGAATCGGTTTCATGATTCCCCAGCTATGCTGCGGGTAATATTTTTGCCAATAGGCGGCTAACGCTGTTGTTAAAACAGTTTTACCAGCTTCCGTATCAGTTCCCGTAATCAGTAGTGTATTCAACATTAATTTCTTTGGCCAGAAAATGGTTGTGTTTCATCAGCTGGCGGAAAAGTTTGCGTTTCACCAGTCGTTGGAATTGGGGTAGGCGTCTCTGTGGGAATTGGGATTGGTGTCTCTGTGGGAATTGGGATTGGTGTCTCTGTGGGAATTGGGGTAGGTGTTTCTGTGGGAATTGGGGTAGGTGTTTCTGTGGGAATTGGCGTCGGTGTCTCTGTCGGAGTTGGGATTGGTGTTTCTGTGGGAATTGGGGTAGGTGTTTCTGTCGGTGTTGGTTCGACTGGTTTTTCTAATGAGACATTGAGATTGTAATTGCTTTCGGCAACTCCTGAAACCAAAGTCAACTCAATAGTATATCTACCAGTAACCAGCAATGTGCCTTCATAAGATTTTACCTGCTGGGCATTAATATCAACGGGTTGTTCATTGGGATTTAAGACTCTTAGGAAAATGCTGCTTCCTGGGTCAATAAACGTAGTTAGCTTAGTTCCTTCCTGCCCAAAAAAAGTGTACCGGATTATTTGATTTGCTGTAATAATATCGTCAACTGTAGTTGGATTAGATGCTCTAAGATTTAAGCGCCTAGTAGATATAACAGGTTCTTCGTTGGTAGGTGTAGGTGTAGATATGAATGTAGTACCACCAGAAATCACGGGTGAAGGGAAATTTTGTGGAAGTGTCTCATTTGGTGTTTTCGACTGACTGCGGATGGAACTTACCAGTACCCAAGAACCAAATCCCGCTATGATCACTACAGCGCTACCAATTGCTGCGATCGCTAACGGATTATCCAAGACTGAAGTAGTGTTACTTGGGGGAATTGCTGGATCTGGTCTTTTGGGCGAAGCTGCTGGTGGCACTGGGTCAGGGCGGCGACCAACTGCCATTGTTTGCAAGTTCGACACATTGGGCATAGAAACACTGGGTTGAGTCAGAAATTGCAGTGCTTGGGATACATTAGCAGCACTTTGGTAGCGATCGCTCGGTAGATGATTCAACATTCGATTCAACACTATAGCAAATCGCGGATTAACTCTTACCCACCGTTCCCAATTCCAAGTTAGTTGGTTTTCATCAAACAAATCGCTTGGTTCTTTACCAGTCAGCAAAACTATCGCACTCACTGCTAATGCATACAAATCACTACTAGGATAAGCCCCACCTGTTTGCATTTGTTCACTAGGAGAGTAGCCTAATTTTCCCACAGTGGTTACTGGCATAACGCTATCTGGCGATCGTAAACGCTCTGCCAGTTCTTTTACTACCCCAAAGTCAATTAACACAGGTTTAGCGTCGCTATCTCGCAAAATAATATTTTCTGGCGAGATATCCCGGTGAATAATCCCTCGACTGTGAATATGCTCTAAAACAGGCAACAACAAGTGCATCAACTGCAATACCTCAGCCTCCGTGAAAGTTTGACCGACAGCTTGGCGTTCAGCCAACAGAGTTCGGTACGTCTGACCTGCAATGTAGTCTTCCACCAAAAACAAGCGTTGGTCTTGCTCAAATCTTTCCCGGAATTTAGGTATTTGTAGGTGTTCAATTTGGTATAAAATTGCAGCTTCTCGATGAAAAAGCTCTTGTGCCTTCTCCCAAGCCAAAGCCGACCTTGCTGTTGAAATCAATTCCTTGATCGCGCAAAGTTCGTTAAAGCGCCTCTGGTCTTCGGCCAGATAGGTTCTACCAAATCCTCCTTGTCCGAGAATTTGAATTATGCGATAACGGTTTTGCAAGAGGGTGCCAACTGTAATCGGTGGTTGCATGATCCAGTGATTGAGTGTAATGGCAACTGATAAGCAAGTCACCCACAAAGATTAGTCTAAGAGAGTTACGTGCGGCAATATTCTACTATACACAACGTGTAAACCCCCAAAAGAGCAGGGTCATTTCGTATTCTATAACTCAATACCCTGGGGATAAGCCTTTTTTTCTCCTCATGCTGCCCTAATTCCACTCTGTGTCGCCCTGAGTTTTCCTACCTTTTAGCGCTACAGGACTTATCAGTTTTTCTTCCTAATCAAACGATATATTTTAAAATATGTAAAATTAATAGAGCTATAGTATAAAAGCAAAGATTAATATTACTAAAAATTCCTATAGCTGTAAAAATGCTAAACAGCAATTTTGAAATCCCTTGATTATCTTCCTTCTTAACTTTTGCCTAGAGCGATCGCCCCAACATCCAAAATCACCATCCGTTTGAGTCCCAGATTATAGGCGATCTGCAATAAAGCGTATCCAGTTATGGCTGCACCCAACTGGGGCGATCGCAACCACCCAAAAATCAAAGCACTACCCAACAGCACCAATGCCATCCCAGTAGCAACACGGATGCTAACTAATCGAGCGGCAATTGGCCGCTTACACTTTACAGGGTGCTGACGGTCAGATTCAACATCTACGATGTCATTGATTAAGTAGAAGCCACTTGATGCACAGCAAAATAGCACAAATGCCAATAGGCTACCTAGTAGAGATTGGAAATTGATGCTAAATGCAAACAATGGCGCTGCAAACACCACTAGGTTTTTTGTCCATTGTCGCGGTCGTATAGCAGCTAAGAGGTACGCCGACTTCTTGGAACTAGTTGCTATGGCAGTCAAAGATTTTTCTACTACTGAAGTAGGACGAGAGTCCATAAGTATTCTTGTCCCTTCTCTGTCCCAGAAGAATTTACATTAAACAACTTTTCTAATTAAATTTTTTAGTAAAAATACTTACAAATCTTCAGATGGATAACAATACCCTTGTTAAGTAATATTTTTATATCAAAAAGAATATTTTTATTCAATCTTTATTTAAACTTTATCTAATCTTTATCTAAAGACTTGTTTGTGCATGGAGAAATTATGTTTACTGCTAGCGTCTTCTAACTTGTGTAATTCTCATTTCTTTTAATGCGTAAGCTCTAGAATCATAAGCTACCACTAAAATACTTAGTTCTATGTGCTATACTGCATGAGAACAAACTTTGATATCACTTAAGTTAAGTTGTAAATGGTTTACTGTCAGCGATGAATTAGATAGTTAGAAGAGCCTACCACACTAATGTTTTGTTTAAAGGATTAGGGTTATTTACTTTAACCTAAAAAAATCGAACCTATAGACCTAGTGGACGCACTTGATATCAGTTAAGCTATCAATAGCTTGTTTACCAAGAAAATTAGACAGTTAGCGAATGATAATTTTATGGAAAAATGTTTTAATTTTGTATGGAAGCTTCAATAAAACTCCCAGATGTTTTTTTAAACTATTTCGCGGTTAAATCTATTAAATCTCTAATGATAATATTGCTATGAATACACATAAAGGATCTGCTGTCCTCAGTTCTGCAATTTTAAAAGTGCAATCATCTGCAACAGGACTGACCGATAATCAGCGCCTGCGGCTATTTTCTGGCTCTGCCAATGTACAACTGTCTCAAGAAGTCGCTCGTTATCTGGGCATGGACTTGGGGCCAATGATTCGCAAAAGATTTGCGGATGGAGAGCTTTACGTTCAAATCCAAGAATCGATTCGGGGTTGTGATGTCTATTTAATCCAGCCATGTTGTCAACCGGTGAACGATCACTTGATGGAATTACTGATTATGATTGACGCCTGTCGTCGAGCTTCTGCACGACAGGTAACGGCAGTAATTCCCTACTATGGCTACGCCCGTGCCGATCGCAAAACAGCAGGACGAGAGTCAATAACCGCCAAGTTGGTTGCTAACTTGATCACCGAAGCAGGTGCGAACCGGGTTCTAGCAATGGATTTGCACTCGGCTCAAATTCAGGGCTATTTCGATATACCCTTTGACCATGTTTATGGTTCGCCAGTATTGCTGGATTATTTGGCAAGCAAACAGCTGCCCGACGTTGTGGTTGTTTCCCCCGATGTTGGCGGTGTAGCACGGGCGAGGGCATTTGCGAAAAAGCTGAATGATGCCCCACTAGCAATTATTGACAAACGTCGTCATGCACACAATGTAGCAGAAGTGTTAAATATCATTGGCGATGTTAAAGGCAAAACGGCAGTGTTAGTGGATGACATGATTGACACTGGGGGGACGATCGCTGAAGGGGCGCGATTACTGCGTGAAGAAGGAGCGCGTCAGGTATACGCCTGTGCAACTCATGCGGTGTTCTCTCCACCAGCGACGGAACGGTTGTCTAGTGGCTTGTTTGAGGAAGTCATTGTCACCAATACGATTCCCATACCAGAAAGCGAGCGCTTTCCACAATTAGTGGTGCTGTCAGTAGCTAATGTTTTAGGAGAAACTATCTGGCGGATTCATGAAGATACTTCAGTCAGTAGTATGTTCCGTTAGTCAATAAAAGACTGCCATTTCTTTTACAGGCGTGAAGGATGAAGGTTAAAAAATTTTATCTTCATCCTTCATTTTTTTGCCAATACTTCAATTTGTGTAACAACCCGTTCTAATTCCTCAACGATCGCAGTGGTTTTAGTATTGCTGAAGGCATTCACAAGCGCCCGATAATACCACAGACTCCCTGCTTTACCTCCTTGAAAACGTTCCCAAAGTGATTCCCCCAATGTGCGATAATCTTTTAGAATAGACTGGGCATTATAAAGTTTATCTGCTGCTGATACGAGCAGTACTGATGGGGAAGCGGTCGGAATATGAGCAATGTATGCTTCCTTGCGCTGTCGCCAAGGGGGTTTAGGTGTAGTGTCGGCATCAGTACAACCATTTACAATTGCTGTTACATTGTCACCAAAACGGCGGCGAATTTCTTCACGTGTTGCAGCACCACCTTGGTCTTCGATGGCATCGTGTAAGAGAGCTGCGATCGCTTCATCTTCATTTGCACCGTATTCTAAAGCAATACTGGCGACACCTAATAAATGGGCAATGTAGGGAACACCTGAACCTTTACGAACTTGGGTAGCGTGCAGTTGGGTTGCGTAGATCAGGGCTGCGGTAAAGCGTTCTGACAGCATGGTTGTGTACATCATAGCCGAGCGGGAGAGGGACAGACTTGAAGAAAAGTTCAAGGCAGGAAGAGATTTGTAGAACTCACTTTATTGAGTTAAGCCCGTGCTAATAAGGGAGCAGCAGCTATTAAGGTTTTGGTATAGGGGTGCTGAGGATTGGCAAAAATAGTTTTTGTAAGACCGAGTTCGACAATTTTACCGCTATTCATCACGGCAATTCGATCGCACAAAAACCTGGCTAACCAAAGGTCATGAGTGATAAACAAGTAAGTTAACTCAAATTCTTCCTTTAATTGCAACATTAGTTCTAGCACTTGCGACTGCACACTAGCGTCCAACATACTTACAGGTTCGTCGCAAATGAGAAGTTTGGGATGAGTAATCAAAGCACGAGCGATCGCAACTCGTTGCTGCTGTCCTCCAGATAAATCTGATGGATAACGCTCATAATACACTAGTGGCGGTGTTAACCCGACTTTCTCTAGCATCCATAAAACCTGTTCTTTTGCCTTAATGGGATCAGCAAGATTGTGGATAAATAAAGGATCAGCTATACTTTGTCCCACAGTCATCGCTGGATTAAGACAAGCATGGGGGTCTTGAAAGATCATTTGGATTTGTCGCCGTGAAGAACGAATTTCTTGACGCGACAGGCTAGTTAAATCCTGTCCTAAAAACTCAACTTTGCCACTCGTGGGACGAATTAGTTGCAAAATTGTTCGTGATAGCGTACTTTTACCGCAACCTGATTCTCCAACTAAACCGAGAATTTCTCCTGGATAAAGATTCAGGTTGATCCCATCGACTGCTTTAATTGTCTGCGCTTGTCTATTAAACAGTCGTTCGATAAAGTTAGGTTCTATGGTGTAGTATTGCTTGAGTTCTGTGACCCTCAAAATTGGGGATTGCTCATTAATAATTGGTAATTGCTTTTCTTCCCCACTCCCTATTTCATCTAATGCTTGGATGTGTAAAGCTGCTTTTAAGAGCGATCGCGTGTATTCATGTTGAGGTTGCTTAAATACAGTTTCTGTAGAACCCATTTCGACCATTTTGCCGTTGTACATAACGCCAATGCGATCGCAATATTCACCCACCATTGCTAAATCGTGAGAAATCAGCAGCAATCCCATGTTTTCTTGACCGCACAGGCGAGTTAATTCTTGCAATATCTGCGCGGAAACAGTGACATCTAAACTCGTAGTGGGTTCATCGGCAATAATTAACTTCGGGTTGAGGAGTAAAGCTAGGGCGATCGCTACCCGTTGCCGCATTCCGCCGCTAAACTCATGGGGATACTGATTCCAGCGACTAACTGGAATATTCACCTTTTCCAAGGTAGCAAGTGCTTTTTCTTTGGCTGATCGCGTTGATAATTCTGGTGAGTGGGCTTGAAGGGTTTCGATACAATGCTTACCAATGGTCATTAGCGGATCGAGGCGTGTCATCGGATCTTGAAAAATTAAGGCGATCGCCTCTCCTCGAAATTTCCGCAACTGATTAGGTGTCAAGTTAAACACCGATTGTCCTTGAAATGTCACCCGTCCCTCAACACGACTAGAGGCTGGGAGTAAACTCATTACTGCCCGTCCGATAGTTGACTTACCACAACCCGACTCTCCTACCAATCCCATTCGTTCACCTGGTTGTAAGGTGAAAGATACATCATCAACCGCCCAGCTTGATTCTTCCCCACTCCGTTGAGGATAGGCAACTTGCAGATTTTCGATACAGAATAAGGCTTCACTCATAGTTAGTTATCAGCCCAGAGCTACCAACTTTTATAATTTCAAATTTAGGATAGTCTATCAAATTAATATTAGACCTCCCTTGTGCAAACATCTTCACTGTCTTAGCGTAGGCGTAGCCTCTCGTAGAGAAGGCATCGCCTCTATTGAGGACAGTTTTACAATAGACCTCTTGCAAAAGTCCTTCTTTTCGCCTTTGCGCGGCAGTTGCTACAACGGTGAGGCAGCGCGGTCTTGGGGGTTTCCCCCATGAGTGACTGCCGTGGGAACCCCCGCAACGCGCTGCCTTGCCTTTGCGTGAGACAAAAAATTATTTATGCAAGAGGTCTAATAGAAAACTGAAAAATAAATCCAGTAATTGCCCTATTGCTATTGATATTTTAGATTACTTAAAAATATAAAGTTAGCGCAATAAGCCCTGAAGGTGCTAGAGGGTTAAGTAAGTGGTCAAACAACACCGATATGACTGGTTGAAAGTTGGGAAATTTTTCCGCCAACGAAAATTACTAGCGCTGTTGCTGGGGATTTTCTTCTCAATCTCTGTAGTCTTATTTTGGCAGAGACTCTTAATTCCAACTTTCAGGTCATTAATACACTTGCGATGTCTACGATGGTCACTGAGCTTTACCGTTGGCGCAGCCTCTCGTGGAGGAGTGTGGGCGTAGATGCAGCACCCAACAACAGCAATATTGGTTGCAGGGTTATTGATAGCAGGATTATTAGTTGCAGGCACGTTGACATTGTTGATCTATTTCATCCAGACGATGAAAGCGAATAACCAAAAGATAGCATTAATAAATCAGGAGCTAGCTCACAAGGTTTTTGAGCAGAAACAGATAGAAATCGCCCTCCGTGCTAGCGAAACTCATCTGCGGCAGTTGGTAGAAACTGTCAAAGTCATTCCTTGGGAATTAGACTTGAAGACTTGGCGATTTATTTACGTTGGCCCCCAAGCGGTAGACTTGCTAAATTATCCGATCGCAGAGTGGTACGAGGAAAACTTTTGGGTCAATCATCTGCATCCAGATGACAAGGAAAAGTCTGTTCGTTTTTGCCAAGAAGCAACTGCTAGGTGCGAAAATCACGAATTGGAATACCGGATGTTGGCAGCCGACGGGCGAGTTGTTTGGCTGCGAGACATTGTTAGCGTAGTTCATCAAGCAGAAACTCCTACTATGCTGAGGGGGTTTATGTTTGATATTACTGATTTGAAATTGGTTGAAGAAGCCTTGAGACTGAAGGAAAGGGCACTTACTGCTACCAGTAATGGAGTTATTATTGCCGATGCCAGACTCGCCCATAATCCAGTTATTTACGCCAACCCCGCCTTTGAGCAAATAACAGGCTACAGTGCTACTGATGTGATTGGGCAGAACTGTCGATTTTTGCAAGGCACAGATACCCAGCAACCAGCACTCAATGAACTGCGTTCAGCGATTCGATCTGGAACAAGTTGCAAAGTTATTCTCCGCAACTATCGCAAAGATGGTACCTTGTTCTGGAATGAATTTAGTATTTCTCCTATCCATGACGAAAATGGTAAGTTAAGCCACTTCATTGGGATTCAGGCAGATATTAGCGATGTCTACGATGAGCTTCGCTTACGCAAACAAGCTGAAGCTATTCTGCGTCGGCAAGCCCTCACCTTTGAAAATATGCATGATGGCGTAATAATCACAGATTTAACCGGAAGTATTATTGACTGGAATCCGGCTGCTGAAAGTATGTTTGGCTATACCAAAGCCGAGGTTTTGGCTAAAAGTCCCAGTATTTTGTATAAACCTGAAATAGCCGCAACATTGAGCGCCAAAATTATCGAAAAAATGAACCAGCAAGGACGCTGGTCAGGGGAAATAAACTTTATTCGCAAAGACGGCAGCGAGGGAATTTGCGAAACAACTGTGGTATCTCTACAAGATGAGCAGGGGCAAACTGTTGTCACTGTTGGCGTTAATCACGACATTACCGAAAACAAACGGGCTAAAGAGGCACTGCAACGGCAATTGCAGCGAACTTTATTACTTGAACAAATTACTCAAGAAATTCGTCAAAGTCTTGATACCAGCAAAATCTTTGAGACGGCTGCTACCCAAATTGGACAAGCATTTGGAGTTGAACGCTGTCTGATCCATTCTTATATTAACGACACCACTCCTCGAATTCCCTTAGTAGCAGAGTATAATATCATGCCTGTTTACTGCTCCGTGTTGAAATTGGAAGTTTCCATGACTGACAATCCCCATGCAGAGCAGATGATGGCACAAGAAAGGGCGATCGCTTCCCCAGATGTATACGTTGATCCTTTACTCCAGGCGGCTGAACCGATTTGCCGAGAAATTAAGCTAAAGTCTATGCTATCAGTCCGCACTTCCTATCAGGGAGAACCCAATGGTGCGATCGCCTTACACCAATGCACTTATTTTCGCCAGTGGACACAAGATGAAATTGAATTACTAGAAGCAGTGGCGGCTCAACTGGGTATTGCTCTAGCACAGGCTCACTTACTAGAACAAGAAACGCGCCGACGTAAAGAACTTACCTTAAAAAACTTTGCCTTGGAGCAAGCAAAACGTCAGGCAGAAGCCGCAAATCGGGCAAAAAGTGAGTTTTTGGCAATGATGAGCCATGAAATTCGTACCCCAATGAATGCTGTTATTGGCATGACTAGTCTACTACTGGATACTGACCTCACGCCCCAACAGCAAGACTTTGTGGAAACAGTTCGCAGTAGCGGAGATGCTTTGCTTGCTATCATCAACGACATTCTAGATTTTTCTAAAATTGAGTCGGGCAAGCTGGAATTAGAAGAACAGCCTTTTGATTTGAGAGCTTGTGTTGAGCAGGCTATCTACCTCTTAGCCCCGAAAGCGATACTGTTGGCGAAACATTACTTAACATAAAAACGCCGATTTTACCGTGTATTACATGGGAAGGGTAATTCTACCTTCCCATGTAATACACGGAAAGAAAAAAATTAAGTTAGCTGCCTCAATAATCAATAAACTAGAAGAAATACCTGTGGAGGCAGTATATGTGCTTACATCCTGAAGAAATTCCTCCTATTCCCGATGAAACGGTACGTGTAGCCAAGGCCGCATTTCCAAAAGGTAATTTATATATGCGCTTGCG
>NZ_WBKM01000068.1 GCF_015714725.1 Nostoc sp. WHI | reverse complement strand
ATCTTCCTTGTTCCCCTCCCGTTTTCCCCTTCTTCCCACTACTCCCTACTCCCTACTCCCCACTCCCTATCATTTCACCCACACGGTTTTAACATTGACAAACTCATGTATACCCTGGATACTCAATTCTCTGCCATATCCAGAACGCTTAGTGCCGCCAAAGGGCAAGCGGGGATCAGATTTGACCATACTGTTGATAAACACTGCACCTGCTTCGATTTCTTCAACCAAGCGATCGCATTCTTGGTCGTTGGTTGTCCAAGCACTTGCACCTAAGCCAAAGGGTGAATCATTAGCGAGTTTAATGGCAGCATCGATATCTGGAACCCGGAATAACAAGGCTACCGGGCCAAAGAATTCTTCTTTTGCAATTGGTGTGTCAAGTGGGATGTCTATGATAATCGTTGGCGGATAAAAGTTACCAGGACGATCTGATAAAGGATGTCCACCGGTGAGGACTTTACCACCACTGCTAACAGCATTTTGCACTTGTTGATCTAACTCCTGGAGAATACCAGGGGTTGCCAGTGGCCCCAAATCGGTATCTGGTTGCATGGGATCGCCTACTTTCAGCGCCTCGAATTTTTCTAAAAGCAATTTTTCAAATTTGTCGGCGATCGCCTCTGCTACAATAAAACGTTTTGCTGCAATACATGATTGCCCATTATTCAACATCCGCGCTGTAGTAGCTGTGACAACTGCTGTCTCTAAGTCAGCACTTTTTAACACAATAAATGGGTCACTTCCTCCCAATTCCAAAACTGTTTTTTTAATTTGTTTACCGGCGGCGACGGCGAGGGATATGCCTGCTGGTTCGCTTCCTGTTAAGGTGGCAGCTTTTACCCGATCATCAGCCATTAAATCGGCAACTTTAGCAGCACCGATCAATAGAGTTTGAAAAGCACCTTCAGGAAAACCTGCGCGGCGGATAATATCTTCAATTGCCAAGGCGCACTGCGGCACATTGGAAGCGTGTTTGAGTAAGCCGACATTTCCCGCCATTAGTGCTGGTGCAGCAAAGCGGAACACTTGCCAGAAGGGGAAATTCCACGGCATCACCGCGAGAATCGCACCCATTGGTTGGTAGCGAACAAAACTCTGGCTAGCATCAGTTTTTACAGAAACATCAGCAAGGAAACCAGGAGCGTGTTCGGCATAATAGCGACAGACGGCAGCGCATTTTTCGACTTCAGCGATCGCTGCTTTAAATGGCTTGCCCATTTCCAGAGTCATCAACTTAGCAAATTCTGCTTTGTCTTGCTCTAAAATATCAGCAGCCTTTTGAAGAGCGTGCGATCGCGTCAAAAAGCTCGTCTGGCGATACTGTTCAAAAGTCTGATCAGCCAAATCGAGTTTAGCGGCAATTTCTACATCGTTGAGTGGCTCAAAGGTTTTGAGCGTTTCCCCAGTGGCGGGATTAATGGTGGCGATCGCCATTACCTGACCTCCCGTTAAAGAATAGCTTGAGGTGCTAGGCTTCCTAGTGTTACACAGATCAATTCTGGAAGCCACCACCCAAATTTTAGTCTTTTAACCAAGAATTAGTTGCTTAATATTACAATTTCGCAATTATTTTTGAAATAAAATATACCAATCAATAAGTATTAATAGTGATTAATTAAAAGTAAAGTTGCTATAATTTCCACAATTGAGGAATCAAGTCATGACTCAAGTCTTACGCAAAGTAGTTACATTTGATGAATTCGTTGCTAAATATCCAGATCACACAGGACAACGTTACGAACTATATGACGGAATAGTAGTCGAAATGCCCCAACCAACAGGCGACCATGAAGAAGTGATTGGATTTTTAGCCACAAAAATCACTTTAGAATATAGTCGCCTCAGTCTAACCTATGGCATACCAAAAACAGTATTAGTTAAACCACTGGAAAACGAATCAGCTTACTCGCCAGATGTGCTGCTCCTAAATCTCCCTAATTTAGTTAATGAATCTCGGTGGAAAAAAGAATCAACTGTTAGTCAAGCAGCATCAATTCCTTTAGTAATTGAGGTGGTGAGTACTAATTGGCGTGATGATTATCTGAAAAAATACGCTGACTATGAAGAAATGGGAATTCCTGAATACTGGATTGTGGATTATGCTGCATTGGGCGGTAGAGAATTTATTGGCAATCCCAAACAACCTACTATCTTAGTTTGCTGTTTAGAAGAAGATGAGTATCGCGTTAGTAAATTTAGAGGAGATGACCATATCCATTCGCCAACTTTTCCAGAGTTGAATTTGACCGCAGAGCAAATTTTTCGCGCTGGCACGGTCAGGTAATTCGTAATTCGTAATTCGTAATTCGTAATTCGTAATTCGTAATTCGTAATTCGTAATTCGTAAGAAGGCAGAGAGCAGTATTCCTCATGCTCTCTGCCTCCTGCCTCTCTTGCTAAAGACTAATGATTGGATTAATAATTGTTGGCACTGGCTGCAATTGTGTCTGATAAACCTTTACTAATCGCTCAATACCTTTGAAACGATAATCTCCCATTTCCTCGAAGTCGGAGGGTTCTGAAAGCATTTTATGGGTAGCTTCACTAATCACGCATTCGCTGGGGGGACAAACTGCTTCCATGCGAGCCGCAAGATTAATCGTTGCGCCTAATGCCGTGTAATCTACCCTCTGGGAACTACCAACATCTCCCACAACAGCTTTACCACTGTTAATAGCAATACGTAATTGAAGTGGTTCGTGCCAAAAATTATTGGCATTTAGATGTTTGAGACGATTGAGCATTCCTTTGGCAGCAGCAACAGCGCGATCGGCGTGATCTGCTTGCGGTTCTGGAGCGCCAAAAAATGCCATAATACAATCGCCAATATACTTATCTAAAGTGCCGCCGTAAGTAAACACTTCTTTTAGCATCTCTTCAAATAAATTATTTAATAGTTGAGCGATCGCAGTTGGTGTTAACTGTTCAGAAATTGCTGTAAAGCCAACCAAATCCGCAAACACAATACTGATTTCGCTCTCAACGGGAGCTAAACGACCACCTGGCAATGCACCTAAAGATATTAACTGCTGTACAACTGCTGGAGAATGATAACGTTCTAGTCGGTGACGAATCATCTCTTCAGTTTTGAGTTTCTCAACTAACAACCAACGCTGCACACTAGAAGCTACAAGGTTTGCTAAAGCTGAAAAAAAGCTCAATTCTTCCTCGCCTTCATTTGCCCAATGGTAAGAAGAAAGATTGGCATCAGCGTATAATACGCCCACAACTTTGTTTTCATCCCATAAAGGCACTGCCATCGCGCTACGAATGCCTTTAATTAAAATACTATGTTCACTAGCAAATCGCTCATCCTGATGAGTATCAGCAGTTTGAATAACAACTTTTTCGTCAAATACCTTTTGACAAATACTACGACTAATCCAACTACCATCAGAGGGGAGATGTTTTTGTTGAGAAACGTTTTTAGTAGCAGCATTCATCAACTCCAAATGGCCGGAACCATTGACATCAATTAATAATGCCAAGCGTTCGATGCTATCAAGGTAACGAAAAACCACTTGTTGCACTTGAGAAAAAATCTCTTCAATAGATGCCGCAGCACAGAGATTTTTGGCTATGTCCACTAAGTCTTTGAGACGAGCAATGGTTTTGTCCTTATTATTGATGTTGCCATCCTTACTTTCAGCTGCAATCCATTGCTGTTGTAGCTGTTCGACACTGTGAAGGATTGTTCTTTGCTCATTAATGTCCGAAGTTCCGGGATGCTCAGGTGTCGATTGGGAAACAAGGCTTGTGAGTAGTACTACTAAGCTAACATTGCCCAGCCAAACGATATCGCCGTGATGTAACTCTTGGGGACAGTTAACAAGATATTTATTGACTTGCGTCCCGTTTTTGCTGCCCATATCCTCAATAGTCCACACACCATCAGCCGTTTTCACAAGGCGAGCATGGTTACGGGATACTCCAGCAAAAGGTAAGTATAAGTTACATTCTGGCAAGCGACCAATTGTAAATACATCTTGGTCAACTGCGATCGTTGTCTCGGTATCTCCCTCTTGTAAGCGTAGCGTGAGTTCAGTCATGAGTGTGATAGATCCATCAAAGCTAGAGGTGCAAGCAACTCTCAGGTAAGTTATACCCTACAGGTTAACCTTCACTTTTTCTTTATGACACTGTTAACTGCATTCCGACAACTATGTGTAGCAAATATTACTATAATTTCTCCTGCCTTCTGCTTCCTCAATTGGGCGGTAATTCTAGACTAATTTCACCCAACAACCCCTTACGAAAATCTGTTAAAAGTTGCCTTGCAGCCCGCTCTATATCCCCTTTGTAACGATGCTCTGCCAAGGCGTGCAAATAGACATCTCCAGTGTCGGATATAGAATCAAGTTGGTAGCGGGACTGTAATGGTTTTTTCGGTAACAAATCTGTAGCTACAGCTTCCAAGTAGTTTAATAAATCCACTAGGGCTGCTGCCACTAGCTGATTATCGTAAGATGCTTCACCGATATCATCACAAATGGCTAATTTTAAAGCTGCTTCTTGGTCTTCCAACCTGATAGGAATGACACCAGGAGCATCTAATAATTCCAAATGTTCAGAAATCCGTACCCAGCGCAGTTGACGAGTTACCCCAGGACGGGCGGCACTTTCTACTACTCGCCGTCCCAATAGACGGTTAATCAAAGCTGATTTGCCGACATTGGGAAAACCAATTACCACAGCCCGGACTGGACGAGGTAACATTCCGCGATCGCTTCTTCTTTGATTAAGTACTACACCGGCTGCTTGCGCTGCCCGTGCCACTTCTGCTATACCTTTACCATGTTGAGCGTTAGTAAAATAAGGGACTTCTCCCTGACGCTTGAACCAATCTGTCCATAGCGATCGCATTTGTGGCGTAATCATATCGACTCGGTTAAGGATCAACACCCGTGCCTTACCTTCCACCCACTCAGCTATTTGGGGATGGTGAGTCGCTAAAGGAATCCGGGTGTCTCGGACTTCAAACACCACATCTACCCGCTTCAGCTGTTCTTTGAGCTTCTTTTCAGCTTTGGCAATGTGACCGGGATACCATTGAATCAGGTTTAATCTATAATTTTGAGTTATAGCCATAGTGCTTTTTAAATAAAATTATTCATTATTACTTATTAATTATCACTCCTCTTTGGCTTGATGTAAAATCAGACGATTGCCATCGGGGTCGTAAGCATAAATTTCTCTACCGTGGTTAGCAATAGAAATGTTTCCGGGTGGGGGATATCCTAAAGCGGTTAGGTGTGCGATCGCATCTTCCAAATTGCTCACCTCTAAACACAAACTTATCTTACTTTTGTGACTTACTTCAAATTCAGATTCGTGACTATTCTTCGGCTTAAAAATACCTAATCGCAAACTAGCTAAATCAAACTCAGCATAAACATTTGGAATCAAAGATGCTGGTTTTTCTCCTAGTAATTTGGTATAGAAACTCACCAAACTCTCAAAATTAGTCGATGCTATAGTAGCGATCGCATCAGTATATTGGAAACTCATATTTACCAAATATCACCTTGCTAAAATACTGTTTTTCAATATATCCTTTAAAACTCCTCATCCTCTCTGCGCCTCTGCGTCTCTGCGTGAGATAATTCTTTAATATTAATCACCCCTTCATAACAATTCTATCCCACCCAGTATAAACATTAAACCTTTCCCCCCGCAGAAATCCAATTAAAGTAATTCCGAATTCTTTAGCCACAGACACCGCCAAACTACTAGGAGCGGAAACAGAACAAACAATAGGAACCCCAGCAGTAGTAGACTTTTGCAAAATCTCAAAACTAGAGCGTCCGCTAACCAAAACAATATGATTATTCAAAGGTAACTCATCACTGAGCAACGCTGAACCAATCAATTTATCCAAAGCATTGTGTCGCCCAACATCCTCCCGCAGATTTAACAATTGTCCTTGAGCATCGAAAGTAGCCGCAGCGTGCAAACCTCCTGTAGCCATGAAGATACCTTGAGCCGCCCGAAGCTTGTCTGGTAGACTGTAAATAATTTCAGGCGTTACCTTTAAACCTGAGGAAATCACTGGACAACCTCTTAGACGCAAAGCTTCAAGACTAGCTTTACCACAAACTCCGCAGGCGCTATTAGTGTAGAAATGACGTTCCAAAGGCTGTAAATCTGGAATCAACCCATCTCTCAATTCCACATTTACGATGTTGTAGCGTTGCTCACCATCTTCTAATTCATCTACACAGTAGCTAATACGTCTGATATCTTCTCTACAGCTAACAATTCCTTCACCATAGAGGAAACCAGCAGCTAGTTCAAAATCCGCTCCTGGTGTCCGCATGGTAACAGCTATCGTTTTCTGGAGAGGGACGAGGCGAATTTCTAAGGGTTCCTCGGTGGTGAGATGATCTTGGCGAAGACGCATTTTGCCATTTTCCACCACCCAGACAGTAGCTTTGGTTTTGCTTCCGGTTTGAGTATTCATTTAATAATTACTATATCTGCATTAGATAAAATCTGCGACGTGCTGCTGTTGATGCTTTCAGCGAGTTTGACATGCATCTATGGTTTAGACTCCAACTTCTTAGATAAGTCGGGGATCTGGGAATGATTTTCAAACAATTCTAATAAACCAATTGTACCCACAAAAAAAGTATAAATTCCATATTGGATTGGCTGATGATTTTTTGCAGGTGCATAACGAGCGGCAATTATTCCTTCAACGAAATGAGCCGACAATGCCAAGCGAGCAATTATCAAAACGGGATTTAAGATAATAGGTAGATGATTGTTAGTTGTTAATGCTTGAATATCCCAGATTTCTAAGCCTATTGCAGTTGCGATCGCTACTATAGATATTACTTTTATAATGGGAAATAGTTTTTCTTTGATATCCTTTAAACTCATATTGTTTACCAGTAGTTTTTTACAAATTTTACCAGTTTCACGAACACGCTCTGATAACTCCGCTTAGGTAACGGTTTTTATATCATAATATTTACACTTTAGGATTCAATATCGGTAAAACTGCTCGGCGGAATTAAGGCATTATTCTAGACTATAAGTAGTATGACAGACTCTGCTTCTAACAACACTCCTGAGTTACTTTCTGTGGCTCAAACGGCCAAGTTGCTTAGTGTAACCCGTCAACGGGTACACGACTTAATTAAAAATGGTCAACTCATAGCTCATAAACTTGGGCGTTATTACTACATAGAACCTGCTGAAGTAGAGAAATATCAGAACCAGCCAACTGGAAAACCTTATCAACCTCGTAGCACAACTTCTAAAAACAACTCTATTGACGATTGACAATAAAGTCTTGTAGAATCAAGCTATACTAACTTAGTAAAGGTTAAATTAATGCTCCCTATTCAACTGATTGCGACTGATGTTGCAACTCAACAAGGATTAAAACAAGTTTACAAGAGTGAGTATGGAATTCTCTATCAGGGAGATTGTTTGAAACTTTTGTCAGCATTACCTAATGAATCTGTAGATATTGTTTTTGCCGATCCACCTTTTAATCTTGGTAAAGAATATGGTGAAGGTGTCAACGATAAAATGGAGATTAATCAATATTTAATCTGGTCGCAACAGTGGCTTAATGAAAGTATTCGAGTCCTTAAATCAGGTGGCAGTTTATTTGTATTTAACTTGCCAAAATGGTGTATAGAGTATGGTG
The DNA here is from genome assembly GCF_015714725.1 of Nostoc sp. WHI. Classification (GTDB taxonomy): domain Bacteria; phylum Cyanobacteriota; class Cyanobacteriia; order Cyanobacteriales; family Nostocaceae; genus Nostoc. Next base: position 18,084 of record NZ_WBKM01000068.1, on the reverse strand, counting down.
CATATTTGAACCAGCAAGGAATGTGTTTTCGTCATTGGATTGCTTGCAGAATGCCGAAAGCTTTTCCCAGAGGTAAAAAAATGTCTCCCGCTCACTACGGGTTACTCTATTACACTAAAGGGGAACCAGCAGTTTTCAATAAAGTTTACACCCCAATTCAAGTTTGTCGCCATTGTGGTGGAGAAATTCGTGATTATGGTGGACATCGCAAAAAACTTAACCAGAAAGGTATTAACTTAATGGATGTTTGGGATGGGACAGAAGACGTTTGGGAAGATGTTTCTGAGGCTAATTCTAATGAAGTTTTATGGACATTGACAGAAGAAATGTGGATTGACATTCCACCAGTTCGGCATCGTCAACACAAAAAACGAGTTGCAAATGAACTTGCGCCAATTATGCTAGAGCGAATTATTACAATGGCATCTAATCCAGGACAAATTGTGGTTGATCCATTTGCAGGATCTGGTACGACATTTTATGCAGCAGAAAAATTGCAACGTTACTGGATTGGTTCAGAAATTGGGGATACAGATCCAGCAGTAGAAAGACTAACTGATTTGGCTAACGGAATCATAGAACAATGGGAATCGGCAAGAGGAAGTAAGAAATCAAATCAACGCAAAACAACTGCACTGCAACTGCCAATTCCTTACTCTACATAATAACAGAAACTTTCAGACTAATGCACGTCCATCTGTTCCTTTAGTAAGTGTTGGTACGTTGCTATCTAGCTGATCATGTTCAATTACGAAGATGGCCAGAAAACCTTCTTGGATATTAACGGCTCGCCAAACATCAAAGTATGGTTCTAACTCTTCGTAGTTACCAATTCTATCTGTTAGATAAGGATAAATTTTCCGGCTTGGAAGTATCAAAGCAGTACCTAAAAAGACACCGCGTAGTAGTCCGAGAACCATTTTATTAACTGCGCGATGGCTTGAGGAAATATTGCCTGTTTCCCACTCCAGAGCAAAAATCGGTTACAGTTTGAGCTATTTGTTATCAATAAGAATATCATATATAGATCCAAGATAAAACTCTTGAACTTCATATGCTGTGTATATTCCGTTAATCATAGTAACTATAACTCTTTCCATATTAACCATGTCTTTTACTGGATCTCGCTGAAGTGAAGTTACTGTATTAACAGTATGTGCAAGGAGATTACGAACGTTATACCATAAATCTTCTATTATCTCTTTTGCTTCATCTTCATCATTCCATCCGATCTCTTCATATCTTTCTCTTATTAATTTATATTGTTCCCTCTGCAAGCCGGGAGGAGTCAACACGCTTGAACTATAATGCTCGTAAAGCTCCCATCCATGTGTAGAAATTTTGGCTATTCTCTCTCTGAGTTGCTTTCCTTGTAAACGCTCTTTATCATATTTTCGTGCTAAAGACTCTGCTATAGCAGCAAGATGCCGAAACCTTGCTTCCCAATTAGAAATATCACGACTTTCTCGAAATGCACGTAAAGCATCAAATAACCGATTTACAATCTCTGGATTGGAAGGATAAGTAAATGCAGCAGTGCAGAGACTTCTAAACGTAATGTCAGCATATATAGTACCAAAATTTGAAAGCACTACGTTAACAGGTTGTTGAACTAATTGATATCGTGAAACTTTTCGAGCGATAAATTTAGGAGCAATATCATTTTGCCCTAACCAAAAACATTGAACACCATTACCGATAGCACCAAAACTGCCAATACTGAAATCTTCACCAGGTTTAAATAAACATAATCGCCAGACATCTAGAAACTGTTCACCTCTGTTGATAATGTGCTGAAATAGTGAGGTGTTTATAGTCTCGTCTTGAACAGAAGTGTAATCTGTCCTGTCGAGTTCTATTTCAAGTGCGATACAGGTAAAGTCTCGTAACTTGCTATTTGGAATTTGTTCTAAGTTGTCTAATGTCTTGTCATCTATGTTCCACTCCTCACTAAGTTGCTTGTATTGCTTAAATGTAAAACTTCCTAAGTATTCATAAGGTTGGCGAAATTCTGAACAACCTTCTGGATTAGGAATATAGTTAGGTGGACAACCGTATACTTCCGCAGAGTACATTCTATAGTCGAAGTCTAAGTGAAGTCCATCGATGGGGGCAACGACATAATAGGTAGATGTATTCGGCATAATGAGCTACAAATCCTTTATTACTTTTGCCTTGTTGCACTAGGCTGACAATTTCAGTATATCTAGTATATCTGCCAACAAAAAGCATTATTTCGCCCTAAATCTAGCACTAAACCCACTACTGAGCCAATAACTGAGAATATCTCCTAGAAAAACACGCCTACGCTAGAGACAGCATACAAAAGCGCCAGGTAAAGATTATGACTCAAACCTTAGAACAGCAACCCAGTGGTTTATATCTATAGTGGAGAGCGATCGCCTGTTTGATTGTAGATATCAAAGGCGATCGCATTATAGTCACGCACACCTTCAAGCGATCGCTTTTAGTCACAGACGTTATTTAAAGTTTAATTTTTATCTTTGTTTTCATATACATCAAAGCAGACATTTTTGTAACTAGCAACTAAAGTTAGCTATATCTGTCTTATGTAGTGATCCTATCCCTACCCTAAGTAGGGTTATCCATCTTCATTTGTTCGTTAAGTTATGTGAAGGTACTGAAAGCAAATTTTTCCAGTAACTCAAGAAATCAGCATAGCCTTAACTTAATTGGACTTTTTTATGACCTACACAGTTGATGAAACAACAAAACCAGCTTTAGAAAGTTTTCAACCCTTTGATGTAGATACTCAGCTAGCCCTACTTTGGTTCGGTTACTTGGATCTTAAAAACGAGCTAACCCCAGCACCTCCTAATAGCGTTGAAACTCCTGCTAAAGCAGTGTTTGACCAATTCCTGGACTTGTCTCCTGAAGAGCAATTGCAAGCACAACGCGACATTATTAATGGTGCAAGCAAAGCCTATAATGCTCTGAGTCCTAATGCCAAATTAGAGGTTTGGCTGTTGCTGGCACAAGGAATGGAGGATGGAAGCATCATTCAAGTGCCGTCCGACTATCAATTACCTGGTGAAACAGATGAATTTGTCGCGTTGATCAAAAAGCTAGAGTTTGAGGAGCGGGTTAATTTTATGTTGAGTGCGGTGCAAGCAATGGGTTAATTAAGTCCAATAACTCTCAATACTTTCTAGAATTGGGAATCATATCATGTCCGGCTTAATACTTATGTCATTGCGAGGGTCGCGCGGCAATTCCAAAGCCTTGCGATTGCTTCATTCCACTTCGTTACATTCGCAATGACATATAGTAAGTGAGTTGCCGAACTTGATATCACTGAAAGTAGCAAATTAAGCTAAACCTAGCTCCTTTTGCTTTACTTTAATATTAACTTATAACTACCGCAGAGATGCTCATCTTTGCGGTAGTCTTGATGCATTGGAAATGTTAAAATTGAGAAAATCAGACTTGATTCAGATTTTTTCTAAACGCACGATCGCATTATAATCAGGTACACCTTCAAGCGATCGCTTACTTTTATCTAGTAGGACATTCCCTTCTGGCCAATGTACTTGCAAGTTACCTGATTGAATTGGCGCAATATAAACTTGACATAATAACTCGCCTAACTCATTCTTAAGGATGACGCGATCGCTATTTTTTAAACCCAACTGTGCCGCATCAGCAGCATTTATTAGCACAGCGTCTCGCACCGCCCCAGTAATTGCATCTCTGCGTTCCTGCACCATACTATTAAATTGTTTGCCCCGGCGCGTTGCTAGTAAGAAGTAGCCCTCTGGTAATTCTCTTTGTGGTGGCAATAATACGCCAAAGTGTGCTTTGCCATCCTCTGTAGGGAAGTTCCAACCAAAGCACAAATGTAATCCACCATACTGAAACTGATCACCAGCCTGCTGTAAATGTTGAATACCGGCATATTGCGGGACAACTTGAGCAATTTCTTGACGGATAGCAGCTGTGTCAGCAAAAGCCAGCTTATCTGCCAAATCTGGTTTTACTCGCCTTGCCAATTCTAGAAACACTTCCCACTCTGGACGCGCTTCCCCAATGCGCGGCCCCGGAATTTCTGGACTGAAAATTACCCGGCGTTCGGTATTAGTTTCTGTCACTCCCCCTGGTATTTCATAGCGAGTCGTCGCAGGTAAAAGCACCACAGTATCAGCAGGTTCCACTAACATCTGGCTAGAGAGAACAATATCTATATGTACCCGCAACGGTATTTGCTTAAGCGCCGCTTCCACATAATCTGGTTCTGGCAGCACTTCTAAAAAATTCCCTCCCACAGAAAACAACACATCTAATTGCCCCTGATAGGCGGCGTTAATCATTTCTGGAGCAATTAACCCTTTACTTGCTGGCACTTCAAAGCCCCAATGCTGACTCAATTGGGCAGCATTTTCTGGGGTGATAGGTTTACCACCAGGAAATACTGTGGCGTAACATCCCATCTCTGCGCCACCCTGCACGCCAGAGTGGCCGCGAATTGGCATCAAACCGCAGCCTTCCCGACCGACAAAACCTTTGGTGAGAGCTAAGTTGATGATACTTCGCACATTATCTTCGCCGCATTCATGCTGAGTAATGCCCATACTCCAAACAAATACGGCTTTATTAGCTTCTTTGACCATTTTGGCGAAGGCATACATTTCCTCGCGGGATGTACCAGAAAGCCGCTCTAATTCTTCCCAAGATTGGCTTTCTAACGATGCTTTGAGTTCGGCAAAGCCAACTGTGTGCAAATCAATAAATGACTGGTCTACCCAATTATTAGCAATTATATGTTTAATAGTGCCATTGAAAAATGCTATGTCCCCGCCCATATTGATTAAGAAGAAGTCTTCGGCAAACTTGGTACCGAAAACGGCACTTTCCACAATTGACGGCACCCAGTAGCGCTCCATTCCTGGCTCACGGTAAGTATTAATAACGACAATTTTAGTGCCAGCTTTCTTGGCGTAATGGAGATATTTAACAGTAACAGGCTGATTATTAGCAACGTTGGAGCCAATGAAGACTAATAAATCAGTACCAATCCAGTCTTTATAAGAACACGTGGTAGCTGCTGCACCAATGGCAGCTTTCAGCCCTGCTGTACTGGGAGAATGGCAAATGCGGGCAGCATTATCAATATTATTGCTTCCCATTGCCCGCACAGCTTTTTGGGTGGCATAATAAGTTTCGTTAACAGTACCGCGACTGGTAATGTAGAAACTGAGACGGTCTGGTGTGGTAGTGCGAATGCGATCGCTAATTATCTCTAAAGCTTCATCCCAACTAACACGGCGAAAGCCTTTTTCCCCTCGTTGCCGAATCATCGGGTATGGAAGCCGTCCTAAATCGCGTAATTGGGCACTTTTTTGCTTTTGCAACTGCGAGACATCCGCCAATAGCACAGAGTCAAAAGCTGGCATCGTATTCATCTGCAACAGCCGCAACCGGACATTGCACAGATGGATACCATCTAATGTCCAATCTTTCATCCCGGTTGTTCCAAGAGCGCAACCATCGCAAACACCTTTATCGAGAATATTCCACGCATAAGGTAGTTTGTCACGAGACAGCCAGATTGCTCGAAAGACCTCCCAGTAGTTGTTTGGGTACTGTTCGCCAATACCAAAGGGCTTCCAACTTGCCCAGTGCTGAGGTGTCCAATACTTTTTAGGTTTCGGCAACATGACGCAGTGTGTGAATGACGAAAGTGATTCTTCCAGGCTACCGTTTTTAGTAGCATTTTAGTAGCAGACAGTTAAAAATCGGATACAAAGAGCGTATGTTCTCTGGCTTCACCGTTAAGAGCGTGGGTTCACTCGCTTTTTTCTTTAGAATCGAGTGATATATTTTTAAGAATTATTTCTGACTAACTGTAACAAAATAGACTCTAGACTTTGCAATGCAGCATTTGTAGTTCGTTGATGTTCTTCAAAATTACGTTGATGGGTTTCATGACTATCGCGCAGTTCAAGCAACACGTCATCTAAAATTGCACTACGAGCTAGAACCCTGTTGGTATTACTGGTAAGCTCTCTCATCTCTTGGCTTAGTTCATTCAGTTGTGCTTGTGTGCTAGTTTGTCTAATGGTTAAATTGTCTAATTGTTCTTGTGTACTACTTTGTCTTTCAGCCAACCCCAAGATTATTTGTTCTATACGGTCTATTCGGTTAGGAAAATATTCGGGTGTGTCAGTCATTATCCTTGTGTTAAACTTCTACAATTTTACTTTTGACTGTACAATGTGGTCGTGACGATATTTTTAACAAACTTCACTCAACCTCTTGTCAGAGGTAGTTTCTGAGGCTTTGGAAGGTTTTGCAAGGTTTGTAAAATTCCCGTTAACAGCGTAACGACATATCGGAGTAATTTAGAATAAACCCGAAGCATCCGATTATCCATATATCTTTATCTAGTTACACGTGAATAATCATAATAACAGTTGAAGCTGTGGTAACAAAAACTTAAGGGTTACTTATTAATAACTAAAACATTCATAAGTAATATTGAAGCTGTGGTTATAACAACTTCAACATTACTCATAACACTTTGAACGCTCATAACCACAGCTTTATCCGTGGTAAGGGAACTTTAGTCCTGGCTAAGAGTGCCACTTTATTGCGTAGCCACAATGGAAAGGGATAGTAATTTTTAGAAAAAACTTGTCTGCTAGCTAAGAAAATCTTTGTGAGCAGCAACAAGCATCTGTGCCTGTCTCAAAACGTTTCCGAATAAATAAATAGGAATTTGCCAAGCTGCAACAGTAACTTCTTTAACCATGTCCTGTACACTAATTGCGATTAATTCCTGTTCTGGCGGCTCTCCCTCAAGGGTACCAGACCAAGTAAAAGCTAATAAGAAATCATCTTCTCCAGGCAAAGAGCCAATCAAGCATTCTTCTTGTGTTGGCTGGCAAATAATCCCATACTCATCTGCCAGTTCTACTAGTTTTTGGAAGTTTTTTACGTTCGTCATTTGTCCTTTGTATGTAATTTAATATCAGTTTTACAACGTTGTCCAGGTCGTTATTTTAACTACTGGCACTCTGCCTCGTCCACGAGCCAACATCCCAACAATTTACTCATAAATTACTACTAAGGAGACTTAAAAAGTCTGTAGGATAGAACGCCCAGGAAAGACTTAGCAGATAATACAAATAAATCAATAGGGACAAAAACGGATGATTTTCTTCAGATAAGTGATTAGATGCCATTGTTGCTTCTCAAATATAAAAAATGTCTAGTCCAAGTAACTAGATATTCACTATAGATTCTGAGACTTAAAGAGAAGTGCCACGAGTTTGGAGATCAGGTAATATGCGATCGCTTAAAGAACGGCTACCATCAAACTTCCCTAAACTAACAAGATGTAAGTATCTGGTCACAGTTAGGAATTATTGGGTTTTTATGAGGGTTAATCCTAAAATTTTACTGCGATCGCTTGGTTCTATCAGCAACAATTGCTACTGTTTCACAAAAAGCTAGATCACCTACTTTTTCGGTTTACCCTATTTACATGCAACTCCTTCGCTACGATTTCAACATTGATGCCCTAATATCACCCAGGTTGCCGGAGTACCATTTCGAGGGTTGGAACATTCATTTGCTGGTTTTGTTCCTTCACTTGTGGCATCGCCAATTACATGGCAATAGCACAGGACAGGCGAGCGCTTCTTTTGGCGCAGCAAATACCACAAAAATACCATCACCCATAAACTCATTCATCATGCCTTTATAATGGTTGATCACATCTATATATTGTTCCCAGATAAAGATTCAAAATCTTCACTACTTCCTCAGATGGTAATTGTTCACAAATAGCTGAAAATCCTCTGAAATCAGATACCAGAACCGTAACTTTTCTGCGTTCTTGCCATAGTTTTAACCCAGAAGGAGTTTCAAGTATATTGGCGACTATTTCATCAGTCAAATAGCGATCAAGGGTTTTCCGCATCTTGGTAGCACTTTGGGTAATATACTGGGTAAGTGCGATCGCTGAACCTGCAAATGCCAGCAATGAAGGTACAACAGGAATCCACTAACCCGCCAGGGACGCCAGAAAACTATCACCAATTAAACCCCCACCCGCGAGAGACGCGAAGTGCTGGCTGAGAGATGTAATATCATGTCCGGCTTAATACTTATGTCATTGCGAGGGTCGCGCGGCAATCCCAAAGCCTTGCGATTGCTTCATTCCACTGCGTTACATTCGCAATGACATATCGTAAGTGATTTGCCGAGCTTGATATAATATCATATCCGGTTGAATACTTATAATAAAAGCTGACGCAAAGAGAAGTCTTGAATGCGACATTTTAAATAGAAATGAGGGCATAGGCAACTTCTAAAGTTACCAATACCCTCAAATAAACAAGCTATATTTTTGTAACTATAAGTCTAAGTTACTGCTTGAACAACTACTGCCGAAAGTGACTCGTTTGCTGCTTGCTTCAACAATTCGGCTTTATCGGTCTGTTCCCAAGGCAAATCTAAATCAGTCCGCCCAAAATGACCGTAAGCCGCGACGTCCTGATAAAAACGTCCGCCTCGTTCACCTGGTAAGTTGCGTAAATTGAAAGTATGGATGATCCCAGCTGGACGCAATTCAAAGTGTTGGTTGATTAATTCCAGCAAGGTTTCTTCATCCACTTTGCCGGTGCCAAAGGTATCCACCAGAATACTTGTTGGTCGCGCCACGCCAATAGCATAGGATAGCTGAATTTCAACTTTTTCTGCTAACCCGGCAGCGACAATATTTTTCGCCACATAGCGAGCTGCATAAGCAGCAGAGCGGTCTACCTTCGTGGGATCTTTGCCGGAAAAAGCGCCGCCACCATGCCGTGAATAACCACCGTAGGTGTCAACAATTATTTTCCGTCCTGTCAAACCAGAGTCTCCCTGAGGGCCACCAACGACAAATTTGCCGGTAGGGTTAACTAAAAAACGTGTTTCCTCACTAGGCTTAATGTCAATGTCGCCAAAAACAGGTTCGACCACTGCTGACCAGAGGTCTTGTTTAATCTTGGCTTGTACAGCCGCCTCATCTGTGATTTCTCCAATATTGGCTGTATGTTGGGTGGAAATCAAGATAGTGTCAATGCCTACGGGGCGTCCATCTTCGTAAACTACCGTTACTTGAGTTTTGCCGTCAGGACGCAGGTATGGTAGTTCACCCGTTTTGCGGACTGCTGCCAATCGGCGAGCAATGCGGTGAGCCAGACTGATGGGTAAGGGCATCAGTTCTGGTGTTTCGTTGCTAGCAAAACCAAACATTATACCTTGGTCGCCCGCGCCAATTTTGTCGAATAGTTCATCACTATCTTCCTGGCGGCTTTCTTGGGCGGTGTTAACGCCTTGGGCAATATCAGGTGATTGTTCATCTAAAGCTAGCAGAACACTGGTGCTGTTAGCAGAAAAACCATTATCGGCATTGGTATAGCCAATTTCGGCAATTTTTTTGCGGGCGAGATTGACGAAATTCACATTGGCTTTAGTGGTTATTTCACCAGTGATTAACACCAAACCAGTATTCACTACTACTTCAGCAGCGACACGGCTGCTGGGGTCTTGGGTCAGTAGGGCATCAAGAACGGTATCAGAAATCTGATCGCAGATTTTATCTGGATGACCTTCGGTAACTGACTCGGAGGTAAATAAATATCGACGAGACAAAGGGAATTCCTCCTTTGAGAGTATTTTTGTTGAACTGAATGTATGTATTTAGTTCAACTATCTAATTTATGAAATCATAGCAATATTTATACTTCAGCAGTTAGTATCTTTTTGATATTGATAAAAACCACTAATTATAGCTAAGTATCTGTAAGGGAGATAACTCGATTTTCCATTGTTCTCTCGTTTTCATGCTCTGCATGGGAATGGCTGATTAGGGGCTGTCTCCAGTCAGACATTGAGCCAGAGACTCAATGAATGCATTCCCAAGCGGCAGCCCAGGAACGAGGAAAGCCTTATCAAGCTAGGTTTTTAGGACTTGTGTGTATACCGTAGCCTTAAAAAGGGGGGCTAGAGGGAATCAAGCTTTCAAGTTTTCAGTGCCTAAGTCCTGCTTTACTCTCAATACGGTTCGGTTAAGGTTTTTGATGAAAATTCTAGATCGGAAGATTAATTATTGTAGAGACGGCGATTTATCGCGTCTCTTGCCCTAACCGAACCGTATTGGCTTTACTCTAATTTGCAAGATTGATGGTGTAATTGGTAACAGATTCTCTCAATCTCCTCGTTTATACTAAGAATATAGAATATAAACACAAAAAAAGGGGGACACGCAGAAGCGCCCCCACAAGCTCTGATACAAACACTGCTGCTTTAAACCTGAACTGCTAACTTTGCTTCTGTAGCTGTCAACCGCTCATAGGCAGCACGCATTTTCAAACCTGTAAGCACTTGGAAGAAACCAGTACCGTTATTGGAACCTGGATATTCACGGTGCTGGAGTAATAAGTGAGTTAATTCACCTTGGTATTTGGTGGATGTGTTGCTGAGATGAGTTTCGATGTAAATTACTTCTTCCAAGTTGTCAAATTGACCATCCACCTCTAGTACTGAGACATAGCGGCCGTAGTAGACATCTGAACCGTAGTACAGTTGCATACCAGGATAAGAACAGGTTAGCTTGCGTCCACAAGGAGTCCAATTAATTGTTGAGCCTTCATCAAAAAGGTAGGTTGGCTCAAAGCCTTCCTTATCTTCTCGCTGGAGCATACGTACTCTTAGGACTCTGCGCTCGGTGTCGTTTTTGATTAAGTTTGTGGGTAATACCTGGAGAACCACATCGGCAAATTCTCTTTGTGGTTCGATAAACTTATCAAAGTCAGGTTTGCGGGAATTGATTTGTGCTAATACATCTTCGTAGCGATGGCCGCGTTCAGCCATATCTCGCTGGATTTTCCAGGCAATTTTGACTTCATCGCTAATGTCAAAATAAACACTGAAGTCAATCAGCGATCGCACCCGCTCATCATACAAAGGATGCAGCCCTTCAACAACTATAATCCGATTCGGCTCCACCCGCTCTGGCGGATCAATCATGCCGGTTTCGTGGTTATAAATCGGCTTATCAATGGTTTGACCATCCTTGAGCGCTTTAATTTGCTCATACATCAGGTCAAAATTGTTCGCCCTGGGGTCTAGTGCAGTTATCCCCGTTTCTTTGCGCTGTTTGCGATCGAGGGAGTGATAATCATCCAAGCAGATGACTGTCATTAAATCTTCACCAAACAAGTCTATCAAACGACGCAAAAACGTAGATTTACCGCAACCAGAGTCTCCGGCTACTCCAATCAGTACCACATGTCCCGGCTTACTTGTCATAAATTTCCTCTAAAATAGTAAAGTTGTGTCAATAATTTTTCACACAGCAGATTTTGAAGCTAGGAGTTTACCCCTTCGGTTTATCCTGCGTTCTTGCTACCTAGCACAGCTATAAGACACCAAACGGGTAGACAACAAAGTAATAAGTTGCTACTCGCCGGACTGGCCTGAATGTTGGTGCCGGTAAGTATTTAATCCTAGTGGTATATTTGATTTTAACAGAAGGGGGTATCCCATACAAGATTTGCACTCAAGAAGAATTAGCGTGGTTTATCAATCATTTTGTTGATTTAATTGTTAATTTAAAAATTGGGATCAGTACTGTCCGTAAGTGTTACAGTACTGTCAGTCTGCTAGTTGTGACTCTAGATAATCAAGTCTATAAGGTATATTTTATTCCGTTAGCGAATTTTTTGACGTTCCTGAATTGTAGTTCCTGCTCGACAATCCTGAAGATATTCAAAGCCAAAATCTATCCAACGAATGACCAACAACTTGCATTAGTCAAATTATTGGTTGTAAATTTATGAATATGCTCAAATAGAAGTATTGACGTTATAGCAGAGTACTGATCAAGGTTGACAGATTTTTCACATCACATGAAACTGATTACAGATGCTTAGATCACTTTTATCCCCGTCCAGAAATGTTTGTAGCTAGAATTGTCCTAGTCATGTAAACGGTCAGGATACGAATATAGCCAACAACATTCCAGGCAGTCGGAGATTTGAGGACGTAAAACCAATCGTTAAGAAACTTTCCAGGATTGGCATTATTTAATGCGAACACTTGGAATAGGCAAATATAAAGGTAGTTTTTGGAGGTAACTGAACGGTTGCTTTCACCAATTAAACCAGACCTTCTGCAATATCTGTCATGACTATTTGCCCCTTGGATAGTGAACTAAAAATCGATCTCCCTGATAGAGTTGCTAGTTAAGGAAAAAAGATTAAATTGACTCATTATTAACATTCTCCAAAGAACTTATCCTTTACCTTAGAAGGTGAACAGGTGTGTTTTTTGCTATGCCTGCATGTCTTTGGTGAGTGTACTTAGCAGGGCACTAATTAATAATGCCTTTTTCCCCAAAGGCCAGTTTTGTGAAACGAAAATCCGGTAAACTAAAGCTGGGATGGGATGGGAAGAGTTTTTTTGAAAAACGGTTAAGTAAATTATCGGAGTGGTAGAACGAATGTACAATCAAGGTGCTGTTGAGGGTGCTGCCAACATAGAATTAGGTAGCCGCATCTTCGTCTACGAAGTGGTGGGTCTGCGTCAGAATAAAGAAACTGATCAAAAGAACTACCCAATTCGTAAAAGTGGCAGTGTATTCATCAGAGTGCCTTACAACCGCATGAATCAAGAAATGCGACGTATCACTCGTCTAGGCGGCACAATTGTTAGCATCCAGTCCTTAACTGCTCTAGAGCAAGTTAATGGTAAAGCCTCATTTGGGAATGCTAACAGTGAAGGGAATGGTAAAGCCACACCTGTGAATGCTAATAGTGAAGTCAAAAGCTTCGCTAAACTACCAGCTGAAGAACAGCTCAAGAACAAGGACAACACCATGACTCAAGCTAAAGCCAAAAAAGACGCCCACAGTGACGTTCCTGTCAACATTTACCGTCCCAATGCTCCGTTTATTGGCAAGGTAATATCTAATGAACCGTTAGTCAAAGAAGACGGGATTGGTATTGTTCAGCACCTCAAGTTTGACATTTCGGGCGGAGATTTGAAGTATATAGAAGGTCAAAGTATTGGCATTATTCCACCGGGATTAGACAAGAACGGCAAGCCTGAAAAACTCAGACTGTATTCGATCGCATCAACTCGCCACGGCGATAATGTGGATGATAAGACAATATCTTTGTGCGTCCGCCAGTTGGAATACAAGCACCCGGAATCTGGCGAAACAGTTTACGGCGTTTGCTCTACGCACCTGTGTTTCCTCGAACCAGGGGCAGATGTGACAATTACAGGGCCCGTGGGTAAGGAAATGTTGTTACCCGAAGATCCCGATGCCAAAGTCATTATGATGGCAACCGGAACAGGTATTGCGCCGATGCGGGCTTACCTGTGGCGTCAGTTTAAAGATGCGGAAAGAGCAGCCAATCCAGAATACCAATTTAAAGGATTCTCTTGGATGATATTTGGTGTGCCTACAACTCCAAACATTTTATATAAGGAAGAACTGGAAGAAATTCAACAAAAATATCCTGATAATTTCCGCCTCACCTACGCCATCAGCCGCGAACAGAAAAATCCCCAAGGCGGTAGAATGTATATTCAAGACCGCGTAGCGGAACATGCAGATGAATTGTGGCAATTGATTAAAGATGAAAAAACTCACACCTACATCTGCGGTTTGCGGGGCATGGAAGAAGGTATTGATGCAGCCTTAAGTGCTGCTGCTGCTAAGGAAGGCGTAACCTGGAGTGATTATCAGAAGGAACTCAAGAAAGCCCATCGCTGGCACGTAGAAACCTACTAAGTTAGTGCTGAGTGCTGGGTAATGAGTGCTGAGTTATAAGTTATGAATGAGTAGGGTGGGCATCGCTCACCCTACAATTGTTTTATATAGATAGCTGAGGAAAAAGTTCTCAGTTCTGAAGGGTAAAGTACTAAATACTTGTTACTACTCAGCACTCGGCACTCGCTACTCAGCACTCAAATAAATAGCTGAGGAAAAAGTTCTCAGTTCTGAAGGGTAAAGTACTAAATACTTGTTACTACTCAGCACTCAGCACTCGCTACTCAGCACTTAAAAATAAATTGGGTGCAAAATTTGTGGGTGTGAAACTAGGAATACTGGGATTAGGCATCGTGGGGACGGGAACAGTGCAATTGTTGCAAGATATAACTGGGCGTCACCCGTTGTTGCAAGAGATAGAAATATATCGGGTGGGAGTGCGATCGCTTGATAAACCCCGTACAGTAGAATTGTCTACGGAAGTCTTAACTACAGATTTAGAAGCCATTGTCAACGATCCGGCGATAGATATAATTGTCGAGGTGATGGGCGGATTGGAGCCGGCGCGATCGCTTATCCTCAAAGCTTTAAGTAATGGTAAGCACGTAGTTACCGCTAATAAAGCAGCGATCGCCCGCTTTGGAGCGGAAATTTTCACAACTGCCAATCAAGCTGGTGTCTACGTCATGCTAGAAGCCGCAGTGGGTGGTGGGATTCCGGTGATTCAACCCCTGAAGCAGTCTTTAAGTGTTAACCGCATTCACACTATTACGGGCATCGTTAACGGTACAACTAACTACATCCTGACGCGGATGCAAACAGAAGGCAGCAACTTCGGCGATGTCTTAGCTGATGCCCAGCGTTTAGGTTATGCTGAGGCTGACCCCACGGCTGATGTTGAAGGCTTAGACGCAGCTGATAAAATTGCTATCTTGGCATCATTAGGCTTTGGTGGACGCATCAACCTACAAGATGTTTATACTGAGGGGATTCGGCAAGTCAGCAAAACAGATATTGCCTACGCCGAAAAATTGGGATTTGTGATTAAATTGTTAGCGATCGCTAAACGAAATACTCCCTCATCTCCCCTCTCAGTCAGAGTTCATCCTACCTTTGTGCCTCAAGCCCACCCTTTGGCTAGCATCAACGGCGTTTACAATGCCATTCTTGTTGAAGGAGAACCCATCGGGCAAGTCATGTTTTTCGGCCCCGGTGCTGGTGCTGGTGCAACCGCCAGTGCTGTCACATCAGATATCTTGAATTTAGTTGCTACTTTAAAAACCCAAAGAGTCAGCACCGAAGAATTACATCAATCCAAAATCCAAAATCCAAAATCCAAAATCGCTTCGCTAAATCCATTATTAGCTTGTGGGCATCAGGAATACTGCCAAATTGCGCCGATGGCAGAACTCATAACTCGGTTTTACGCCCGTTTCCTCACAAATGACCAACCCGGAGTTATCGGTAAATTGGGTACTTGCTTTGGCAACTATGGGGTTAGCTTAGAGTCAATTGTCCAAACTGGCTTTCAAGGGGAACTAGCAGAGATTGTGGTTGTTACCCATGATGTGCCAGAAGGCAACTTTCGGCAAGCTTTGGCAGAAATTCGGAATTTGTCAGCGATCGAAAGTATTCCCAGCTTGCTGCGTGTACTTTGAGATTAATAAGTAGGTAGACAAAATTAATTGCACAATGTCATTGCGAAGGTCGCAAAGCGGAATGAAGCAATCGCAGGCGTTTGGGATTGCGTCGGAAGCCTCGCAATGACCTTAATAATATGTAATTAATTCTGCACAGGTACTTACTTTAGCGATCGCTCGGCATTAGGTGTTCCCGCAGGCTAGAATACCTAGTTTTTTCAGATTTCTCTTTGTGCCTGCCCTTGGTAGACTAAATAACAAACCCGTGAGGGTAGCCCCTTCGACAGGCTCAGGGTAAACCTATGACTGCAACTAATCCAGCTACTAGCACTGCACTCCCAGACCACACTCAACTTCCTGAGTCTGATGGCACTTTTGTGAAAAACTTCCAAGAACATCCTCAAAGCATTCTACTAACCGAGTCCATTAAACCAGTGTTGCAAAAACGCCATCCTGACGGGCAATATTGCATAGGTCAAGACAGTGGTATTTATTGGCGGATTACTGACCCCCCAGAACGAGGTGCAGAAGCTCCCGATTGGTTCTATGTCCCCAATGTGCCGCCTACATTGAATGGACAAATGCGCCGCTCTTATGTACTTTGGCAAGAACACATTGCTCCGTTGATTGTATTGGAATTTGTCTCTGGAAACGGTGCAGAGGAACGAGATAAAACTCCTTGGAAGGGAAAATTTTGGATTTATGAGCAGGTAATTCATCCGGCTTTTTACGGGATTTATGAAGTAAATAAATCCAGTGTGGAAGTGTATCACATTATTGAAGGACAATATCAGCTGTTAGCAGCAAATGAACGGGGACATTATACTATTGCGCCCTTGGAAGTTGAGTTAGGTATTTGGCAGGGAGAATATCAGAATGCGGAATTACCCTGGCTGCGCTGGTGGGATTTGCAAGGTAATTTGTTGTTGAGTGGCGAGGAAAGAGCAGAACAGGAAAGCCAAAGGGCTGAGTTAGAAAGCCAAAGAGCGGAATTAGAAAGCCAAAGAGCGGAATTAGAAAGCCAAAGAGCCGATCGCTTAAGTGCCCAATTGCGATCGCTCGGTGTTGAACCAGAAGTTTAGGTCTATTGCTAAACTAAAAAACAACCCTTATGCCTGCAAAGGTAGTTTTATGACCTCTGCAACCGATCCATCCACCGCCCTCACTCCTTTCCCCGACCATACGCAGCTACCAGAGTCTGATGGCACATTTGTGAAAAATTGGCAAGAACATCCCCAAAGCATTTTACTCACTGACTCAATTACACCCGTTCTTAAACAATTACATCCTGAAGGTCAATATTGCATAGGTCAGGACTTAGGTATTTACTGGCGGTTGACAGACCCGCTAGAACGAGGTGCTCAAGCACCAGATTGGTTTTATGTAGCAAATGTACCGCCCTTGCTTGATGGACAAACACGCAGGTCTTATGTACTGTGGCGAGAGTATATTGCCCCTTTGATTGCCTTGGAATTTGTCTCTGGAGATGGTCGTGAAGAACGAGATAAAACTCCTTGGAAGGGAAAATTTTGGATTTATGAACAGGTAATTCATCCGGCTTTTTACGGGATTTATGAAGTGAATAAAGCCAGTGTAGAAGTTTATAAATTAATTGGTGGACAATATCAGTTATTAGCAGCAAATGAACGCGGACATTATCCGATTACGCGCTTGGGAGTTGAGTTAGGTTTATGGCAGGGAGAATATCAGAATGCCCAATTACCCTGGTTGCGCTGGTGGGATTTACAGGGTAATTTATTGTTGAGTGGCGAGGAAAGAGCGGAACAGGAGAGGCAAAGGGCGGAATCAGAAAGGCAAAGGGCAGAATTAGAAAGCCAAAGGGCGGAATTAGAAAGCCAAAGAGCCGATCGCTTAAGTGCCCAATTGCGATCGCTCGGCATTGAACCAGAAGCGTAATATTTTTGGCTATAAGAGCGCCCTGCGGTTAGTTAGTGAGGCATTTTACAAAGTCAATTAAGGGAGTTGTTGAACGTGAATTTTTCTCCTATTTTTAATGAGTTTAATTGCTTGAATGATGGTTGACTGAATACCCCCAAAAGCACAGAGATGATCGCTTGGCGTATGAGGAATCAGGGCGATCGCAGGGAATCTTCATGAGCGAAGCGAGATAAAGGCGCACTGAGCTTCGCAAAAATTAAATAAGAGTTCGATATTGCAATCCGAGAAGCGCGATATTAAATTCGGGCGGTCGTTTATTGAATTCGGGCAGTCGTTTATTGAATTCGGGCGGTTGTTTATTAAATTCGGGCGATCGTTTATTGAATTCGGGCGATCGTTTATTGAATTCGGGCGATCGTTTATTGAATTCGGGCGAGCGTTTATTGAATTCGAGCGATCGTTTATTGAATTCGGGCGATCGTTTATTGAATTTGATCGCTTAACAGCTACAAAATCTTTTGTCAGTTAGCTTTTAGAGTTTGAGTAAGCTATGTACCTGTATTAAAAATTCTATGTCCTAGCCATCCCAAACCCAAGCCTAGACTAGAAGTGCTAGCTAAAATTAGAAAAGTATTAACCTTGCTAAAAGATTTTCGTAATTCATTTCCAGCCGCAGCGCCAGCGCCAGCCGCAGCAAAAGCCCCAGCCACAGCCCCAGCCCAAACCAAAGCCCCAGCTAAAGCCCCAGCCCCAGCT
>NZ_WBKM01000029.1 GCF_015714725.1 Nostoc sp. WHI | reverse complement strand
CTGCCAATTGTGGCGTTCTTGGGGCATTGAACCGGATGCGGTTATGGGTCATAGTTTGGGAGAATATGTTGCAGCAACGGTGGCGGGAGTTTTGAGTTTAGAAGATGCCTTAAAGTTGGTGGCGATTCGTGCGCGTTTAATGCAGTCTTTGCCTGCTGATGGGGGAATGTTGGCTGTGTTTGCCGAGCAAGAATTGGTGGAGGAGGTGATTGAATCTTATAGCCAGTTAGCTGTTGCTGCGATTAATGGTGTGGCAAATATTGTGATTTCTGGTGATGATAAAGCCCTTGAAGAAGTTAAAGCAATATTTAACGCTCAAGGTGTGGAGACTAGAGCTTTAAATGTTTCCCATGCTTTTCATTCTCCCGCGATCGCTCCTATTTTAGACGAACTGGAACAAACAGCTAGCCAAATAAAGTTTCAAGCTCCAGACATCCCCTTAATTTCCAACTTAACGGGTAAGATGATTTTGCCTGAGCAAGTTCCAGATGCCAAATATTGGCGACGCCACTCCCGCGAGCCTGTAAGATTCATGGCAGGGATAAATACCATGTTTCAGCAGGGCTGTGAAATATTTATAGAAATTAGCCCAAAGTCCATCCTGTCAAGTTTAGGCAAATCTTGCCAACAGGAAGTTAAAGCTACCTGGCTGCCTTCTTTAGTTCCAAAGCAAGATAATTGGCAGGTGTTATTAGAAAGTTTATCTGCTCTGTATCTCCGGGGAATCAGTATTAAGTGGAGTGAATTTGATCGGGACTATTCTAGAAGTTGGCTGTCACTTCCCACCTATCCCTTCCAGCGCAAACGTTACTGGTTTGAAAAAGTTAATTTAACTATGAATAATATAAATGAACAGAAATCAGACGAAAATAAATCTGAGTCTCAGATAGCTGAACTTCCTAAAAGTACTCAAAAAGATACTATTCTTGCAGTATTACATTCTGACATCGCCCAATTACTGCGATCGCATCCATCTGAAGTAGATATTTACGCTCCTTTTCTAGAAATGGGCGCAGATTCAATTATACTGATGGACGCTGTACAAACTATTGAAAATACCTTTGGAATTAAAATTGCTATTCGTCAATTATTTGAGCAGTTAACAACTATTGATGCTTTAGCAAACTATATAGAAGATAATTTACCTCCAAAATGGACACCTCAGTTAGAACCTGCACAACCAGCCGAACCGAAGGCAGCGACTACATCCACAGAGCCAATAATGCCTGATATGGGGGCTTTTGTCGAAGTAGGAGTAACGCCTGATGCCACCATAGAAATGATAATTAAGCAACAGCTTAAGGTGATGTCTCAACAGTTAAAACTTCTCTCCGGCAACAGTATGACAGAGCAGGTGTCATTATCCGATCATGGATTTTTGGAATCAGATCATCGCCCACCAAAATCTAACACTTATTTTCCCCAAGGAAGTCAACAAAACCAAGCTGATGCCGGAGTATCTTTTTATCCAAAACTTGAAATTGAACAAACAGCATCCAAGCCTTCTGTAACTAATGTTGGCTTACAAAGAAAAGAAACTCAATTCAAAAGTCTAAATCCAATCCAGCAAGAACATTTAGACAGGTTGATATTAAGATATACAAATCGGACTCAAAAATCAAAACAGCGATCGCAAGCCTATCGCCAATTTTTAGCCGACAGCAGATCAGTGGCGGGTTTCCGTCCTTCGATCAAGGAAATGCTCTATCCCATAATTGGAGAGCGGGCGCAAGGCGGCAAATTTTGGGATGTGGATGGCAATGAGTATGTTGACATTGCAATGGGATTTGGTGTACTGCTTTTTGGTCACAACCCACCATTTATTACTGAAGCCTTAGAACAGCAAATTAAACAAGGTATACAAATCGGCCCCCAGTCAAATTTGGCCGGAGAAGTAGCCCAGCTAATTTGTGAGATTACGGGTATGGAACGGGTAACATTCTGCAATTCTGGAACAGAAGCGGTGATGACATCTCTACGTCTAGCACGCACAGCAACTTGTCGTAGTAAAATTGCTTTATTTGCTAATTCTTATCATGGCCATTTTGATGGAATTTTGGCTACAGCATCGAATGATCAGATAAATGCTGTACCGATTGTACCAGGAGTATCTCCGCAGACAGTTAAAGACGTTTTGGTACTAGATTACGATAATCCTAAATCTTTGGATATTTTGCAAGCTCACGCTCACGAATTAGCCGCAGTCCTTGTTGAACCTGTTCAGAGTCGCCGACCCGATTTACAACCCAAAGAATTTTTGCAGCAATTAAGGCAATTAACACAAGCAACAGGAACAGCCCTAATTTTTGATGAAGTACTTACAGGTTTCCGCATCCACCCAGGCGGGGCGCAAGCATGGTTTAACATTACAGCAGACATCGCCATTTATGGCAAAATTGTCGGTGGTGGGATGCCGATTGGCATTGTAGCAGGAAAGACTGCTTATATGGATGCGATCGATGGCGGTTTGTGGAACTATGGAGACGCTTCATACCCCCAGACCGAAAAGACATTTTTTGCCGGGACTTTCAATAAAAACCATATAACAATGGCATCTGCCAAGGCGGTGCTTGAGTATCTTCAAAAACAAGGCTATTCTTTAGTGCAGGAGTTAAATGAACGCACATCACAGTTAACTGAGACTTTGAATACTTACTTTCAAACTGAAAATTTACCCATCCGCATCGTAAATTTTGGTTCCCTGTTTCGCTTTTCATTTTCAGGCAATTTGGATTTGCTGTTTTATCACCTGCTAGAAAAAGGGATTTACATCTGGGAAGGGCGTAATTGTTTTCTGTCTACAGCACATACTGATGCAGATATTGATTATCTGATTCAGGCGGTTAAGAATAGCATAGAGGAACTGCGAGAGGGAGGTTTTTTACCTGAAGCTCGATAGCTCGTTGCTTTTCCCGCAGATAATGGTTCACGAATAGCGATCGCGAACCATCTCTTCTTTTCAATATCCGCAGGACTTACGCAAACAATAGCCAAAAAGAATGATTTTTAGGTAGGGGCAATTCATGAATTGCCCCTACAGTTTTTCGTAAGTCCTAATCCGGTGAAAGTCAGCCGATTATTTTATTGAAACCAGCAAATTTTGATTAATCGTCATTTTTAGATCGGTATTCGGATCAATTGCAACTAAGTCAACACTATCTCTATCAAAGATCAGACCAACCAACGCACCGATACCAGCGCCACCCAAGACTTCTTCTGTCGCAATGGCGCGATCGCCAGTGATAGCAGATATTGCAGTTGCTGCACCTGCGCCCAAGGCAGTTTTCTTGATAATTGAACTAATACTGATACCTTTCTTGACGGTTTCAGTTTTGGTAATTACTTCAGAACTAGCGTTCAGTTGATACTCTTGACCATTGGCTAAAACCAGTTTCTCGGCAACGAATTGAGAACCACCCGTAGCAGGTTTGAGTTGACCCATAACTTGACTACCAGCAGGAATTACTACAGTTCCTTCTTGCGTAACCACGTTTTGGGATACTGTCAATGTCAAAGGTGCTGTTTCATCCTTTGTAACCAGAATTTTTTCTGCTTTATCATACCTCACAGGGATAGCAGTCCCTTGAGGAATTGTAACTGATAGAGGCGTTGGGGTAGTGGGGGTAGTAGGTTGTCCAAGAGCCACGACATAGGGCGAGTTCATTGCTGAGGCTTGATTAGAACTAACCAATGCTTGGTAAATAAAAGCTGCTACCTGGGCGCGAGTGGCGGTTGCAGTTGGATTTAGGAACTTCACATTAGGATAGTTCACGACAATTTGCTTCTCAGTTGCGGCTGCGATCGGGCTACGGGCATAGCTAGCGATGTTAGAGGCATCGTTGAAGTATTGCAGAGTGCTTTCGGTATTAACCCTGGCAGTATATTGCAGACCGTTAGCCAGAGAAACTAAAACCTGCTGGCGGGGAATAGCTTGGTTAGGCTCAAAGCGATTACCTGGATAACCAGATAAGAAACCTATAGTGTAGGCTTGCTGAATGGCACTTGATGCCCAATAGTTGCTTGGCACATCAGCAAAATTGATTGCTTGCCGTTGCTGTGCTTTTTGGAAAGCTTTGTTGACCATAGCAGCAAATTGAGCGCGTGTTACTGCTTCTTCAGGGCGGAAGCTACCATCTGGAAATCCAGCAATAACACCTCGTTGTGATAATTGTTGAATAAATTGTGCTGCCCAATAGTTAGATGAAACATCAGAAAAAGTAGTTTGAGCCAAAGATGGTGAAGCTGTAATGAAAGGCGCTACAGTCCCCACTGTGACGCTCAAAGCCATGAATGCAGCTGTTTTAGATTGCCAACGATTTAAGGTAAACATTATTTTTTTACTCCAGTAAAATTAGTTTTTTGCTATTAATTAACTAGACATTTACCGAAGTATAAGGTTCCCAATTATTTCTGCTTTTTGTAAAAACCATTACTTTAGGAATACAGTCATAATCAAAAAATCTATGTCAAAGTAAGTAGGTAATAAAAGTAGTGTAATCAGCCTATTATTTTTTAGTGAAATTAAATAAGTATTCCCATAAATATGGATACTAGACCTCTTGCAAAAGTCCTTCTTTTCGCTTTTTTCTTTGCGCCTTTGCGCGAGACAAAAAATTATTTATGCAAGAGGTCTACTGATTAAGAGGATACAGAGATAGAATAGTTGCTGGGAAGTAGATTTTTTAGAGTTAAAAATGAAGGCGATCGCACACTATAGTTAAAGTTGCGATCGCCTATAAGGGATGATTAAATTCACGACTTAAATGCAGTTAAATCTAGTAGCGAGATGGTGGTACTAAATTCAAGTTAGAATTCAGTGTAAGCCTCAAATCCTGTGCAGGTCTGAGGACAAAGACATTGGCTTCTTTTTTCCGCAACAGGATACTCGCACCCGCACCCGCAGCCGCACCGATAACAGGTTTTAAATCGTCAACTCTGTTGTTGCCAGTAATTAGTGAACCTAAAAGACCAGCACCTCCACCAATAGCTGCATCAGTTAAAACCTGACCTGTGCTAGGCCCCTGTGAAACTTTTTGAGTTGTGGTGTATGTCCGAGAAGTTGCATTAATCGACTGACGCCGACCATTAGAAAATTCTAATTCTTGAGCTACAAACCGCACGCCTTTTCCTTTGTTATCGTCTGTATCTCTTGAATAATTGTCTAAGTCAACAGATTCTAGCCGTCCATTTACTTTAGTACCACCGGGAATCAAGACATTTCTATTTCTGTCGATAATGTCATTAGCTATTCTCAAGGTTAGGGATTTACTTTCCCCAGGAGCAATAGTAACTGTCTCTTTTTCATAAGTGACAGGAAAAGCAACCCCAGAAGGAATGGTAACGTTTCCATTTTGCCCAGTTCTATCCTGCCCAATTCTATATTGAGCATTAGCAGGAGCCAAGCTAAATAAAGGGCTAATGACACTTGTAGTAACGGCTACTGCCATAAGTGCAGCAGTTCCAGATTTCCATTGATGTAGACGAGTCATAAGAGGGTCATCCTTTGTATATGTGATGTGTGTAATGACGAGGATTCACTGAGTTTGTTTCTGACTTTTTTTGAACCTGTCTATAGGCGTGTTCCGAAGATAAAAGTACTTATATAAAAGAATTCAGGAGTCAGAAGTCAGGAGTCAGGAGTCAGAATTTGTATCTTGCTAATGTGCGTCAGTAAATAAGGTGCAAAATACTTGCATGACGCAAAGTTTGTCTAATTGTTTCCAGACTTTGTTTCATTACTTACGTCCACATACTTACGCCATTCAATGGAGGCAAACAAGCTGACTGTGAACTCTTACTTCTATTGTAGATTTATTTACTAGAAATTGGTAAATATTTCCGCTTTTTTTTATAATTGCTAAAGTCAATTTGTAGAGTAATTCCTGATGTAATCGAGTGAAGCGCAATCCTTGATTATTAATGGACTTACTATCCGATGACTTGGTAATACGTTCTATGATATTACATGGGTATTTAATATTGCTGCTGGCGCTGTTTAATCTCTGCGATCGGTAATAGCAAAGTATCTTCTATTTGCTGTCGTACTTTAAGGCTGACATAACAATCATTATTTAGACAATCTACCAGTAATTTATTGGCATCATAATACTGCTTAAGTAATTCCTTCTGCTCGTTACTGAACTGCCAATCATGACCAATATTGCGATATTTAATCATTACTTCTCTTAATTCTTCACACCAAGCCTTTCCATTAGCTAACCACCATTTTTGAAATTCTTGCCTGTCTTGTCTGCTTGGTAGTTGCTCTTGAAGTTTTTGCAGCAAATTCTTGAGTTCTGGGTCGAGGTCGAGGTCGAGGCAGAGGGAGAAGCACAGGGAGAGGGAGAGGTCGTAGTCGAGGGGGCGAAAGACTTCAAGGGAGAGGGAGAGGCACAGGGAGAGTCCGAGGGAGAGGAAGAGGTAGTAGTTTAGAGAGAGGTCGAGGTCGAGTGAGAAGTCGAGGGAACTGGAGAAGTCGAGGGAACTGGAGAAGTCGAGGAAACGGGAGAAGTCAAGGGAGTGGGAGAGGGAGAGGTAAAAAGCCCTAACTGCTCCTGGTTTGTAAGAAAACTTAACGGAAAGAGATTTTTCTCTTACCCACAGAAGAAACTGCTGCAACCTCTGATCATCAGCCACTATAAAATCAATTTTCTCTTTTATCAATAGCAATAACCGATCTGCACTTGGAGACATCCCAACCGCCAGCAAAAAAACTTCCCGCCAGCGTTTCTCAGTAATATGGCTAACAAGATTTTGCAGTGCTTCCTCTGATGACTGTCTTACAACTACAAATTCTCTAGCTGTGAAATACTCATGAAATGTTAGGTGAGAAAATGAGTAAATCCTTTTCGCTCTTGCGACAACTAACCCATGATGATGCTCAATTGAACGCAAAACTTGCTCACTGTCAAGTTGCAATGCTTCTTCGTCAGTTTTAGCATCGGGTAAATTACGGATGTATTCTGTAATGTATTGCTCCGCTACTTTCTGCTTGAAGAAATATTCACTCCTTTCAAAAGTAGTCAACGCCATTTTGCTGAGTAAATCTTCTTTGCGTTGGATTGATAGCTTTTTGTAAATCTGGTAACGTTGAATTCCCCGCCTGGCATCCCATTTTTTCAATAACGCATCCAGTCCTTCCTTATATAACTCAGAACGATTTGCTGGAAAATCCCCTGACTCTTCAAATGCTAAACAAAGCAACGTCAGTAGTAGCGGACTTGCAGCAAGTTGTTTAATGCGGTTATTATCTTCCAGGCGTTTAATAAAAGTCTCTGGTTTTACAGCTTTATCCTTAAACCAGTTATTGGTAAAGTTGGCAATCTGTTCATCGTCAAAATCAGCAACTTCCACCTCTGTGAACTTCTCAAAGGTATACTCCTTTGCTGCAATTCGGCAGGTCATTACAAAGTGATTGTTTGGGAAACGGTCAGAAAACTCACGAATTTCCTTTAAGATGCGATCGCTATCCTCTTCTCTAACCTCATCCAACCCATCGAGTAAAACCAATGCTCTACCATAAGTTATTACATCTTGGATAGGATTGATTACCTCTTCACTGATGTATTGCAGTAATCCAGGTTTATTTGCTGTTTCCGCAAAGTTTTTAAGGGTGACAAAAATCGGCACACGTTCAGCCTGAAATTCACCTCCAATACACTGAATTGCTAAATACTTCAAAAACGTAGTTTTACCTGCTCCTGGTTTACCCAGAATCATCAGCTTGGAATATTTCTCAACCGCTTCCAGTCCTGGCACTCGTTTTTGAGTAGTTCTGTTGAGTCTAAGGTGGTCAAAATCTTCGCTCGTATACTGTTGTAATAATTCATCAATTCCTAACCGTTGCTGTCCAGTGATTTTCTCCAATATATTGACGCTGGTGTAAATGTCATTCAATCCAATGGGTTGAGTCATATCTAACACCCGCATTGTGCCGCAGTCTTTTTGAATGAGAGGTTTTATCTTTTCACGTACTGTTTGCGCGATCGCATCAATATCAATGCTGTTATCCTGATTTACCTCTGGTTCACTAGCTGGTTCAGCAACTATTTCTTCCCACTCTAAATCTAACCTGTCGCAAATCTGGACAAACAGATTGCGGTCAACAGGTTTACCTGTAAAGAACTTTCCGATCGGCTGGCGAGTCACTTCTAACGCTTCGGCTAATGTTTTTTGAGTTAACGAATAGCGAATCAAAGCTTTTTTTGCTTTTTGGATACCTTCTGGAGAACAGGAAAGCGATCGCCCCGTCATAACCTAACCACTACACTTTTGCTGATTTTAACTGCCAAATTGACAATTCATCCCCATCGCATACATAACTTACTCATATCGCAAGCTTGTATTTAAGCCTACAGCAACCACTCGCCTGTAAAGCTAAAGATGTAGTTATTCAAACAAGCTTTAATGTTATCTAAGAAATTTCCTTCAAGAGATGAAGTGCTGGCTGTTGTAACGCTGATTATGGTGATTGGTTCTCTCACTCTTGCAGTTATCGACGAGAAGAGTCGCCCGCAATTTCTAGATTTAACAAAATTTACTGTCGGTACGTATATTGGATTTTTGATACCTCGCTCAAAGTCAAGCGATGTCTACGACGGGCTACGCCTACGCAATTAGCCAAACTAAAATTCTGTCTTGGCAAGTAGCAGTAGTGGAACCATACAAACGAAACCCGCCCTAGCGGGTTTTGATTTTTTAGGATTATCCAGGCATACTCTCATCAGACAGTCAAAAAGAAATTATCTACCTCAACTCTTCTGTAAATGTTTTCTTCTCAGTTAACAACGGTAAATAACCAGAAACCTCCACGTAAGTTTAATTTTCTCCGAAGCTGGTAAAAATTTTTCATCGAACAAGAAAAGGTTACTTACCTTATTGTTAATTTTTGTAAAGTTGATGTCTTCAAAACTAGAAACCTGATATTTACATAGCTAAACTAACAAACAGTGCATCTGTACTGTTAATTATTAAAAGTAGATGTGGCACTATAGCCTGAATGATCCCAGTACAACTTATTCTGAAAAACTTTCTTAGTTACCGTGATGCAACTTTAGATTTTCGTGGTTTGCATACGGCTTGTATTTGTGGTTCCAATGGTGCGGGGAAATCTTCCCTTTTAGAAGCAATCACTTGGGCAGTTTGGGGTGAAAGCCGTGCCACTGCTGAAGATGATGTCATCTATTCTGGCGCGAAAGAAGTTCGGGTTGATTTTACTTTCCAAAGTAACCAGCAAAAATATCGGGTAATTCGCACCCGAATTCGCGCAGGTGCTAGCGTTCTGGAATTTCAAATAGAAATACCATCTGGGTTTCGCTCGCTCACTGGCAAAGGCGTAAGAGCGACACAAGATTTGATTTTAGAACATATCAAGCTCGATTATGATACTTTTATTAATTCTGCCTACTTACGTCAAGGTCGTGCCGATGAATTTATGCTCAAGCGTCCTACGGAACGCAAAGAAATTTTAGCGGAGTTGTTAAAACTCAATCAGTATGATGATTTGGAAGAACGGGCTAAGGAATCTTCTCGTCAGTTAAAAGGACGATCGCTAGAGCTAGAGCGTTCTTTGGAGTCGATAAAAACTCAGTTGCAACAACGCGACATAACCCAAGCGCAAAGAATCGAGTTAGAAGCGGAACTTAACCAACTGCAACAGGTGCAAGCTTTTGACAATACTCAATTACAAAGTTTGCAAGTTGTCCAACACCAGCGCCAAAATTGGGAACAACAACTCAACTTTGTAAAACAGCAATACCAAAATCTTACCCAAGATTGCGATCGCCTCCAACAAGAACAATCAGCTATTGGCTCTCAGCTATCAGATTTAGAAAAAATATTACACCAAGAAGCTGAGATTAAAGCTGGATATGCCCAATATCAAAGTCTACAATCTCAAGAAGAAGCTTTTGCTGTCAAATTTGAAGAACATACCCGCGCTGGGCAGACTCGCCAACAAAAGCAACAACAGCTTACCAAACAAATTCACGAAATCGAACGGCAACTGCAACAAGCTCAAGCCCAAATCGAAGCTTTACAGCAACAAGAGCGAGAAATTCAGCAAACTTTGACTAAATCAGGTGAAGTAGAAGCGGCTTTGTCACAACTGGGCGCAGCCCGTCACCATGTTGCTCGTTTAGATCAACTGCAAATGCAAGTTACTCCCTTATTGCAACAACGAGCAATTTTACAAAGCCAACTTGATCGCACTCATGCTGGTTTAGTCGCGCGACTCGAACAACTGCAAAGTACTGAGAACCAATTGCAACGCCAGCAGCGCCGCCAACCGCAACTACAACAAGCGGTGATGGATGTGGGAATCCAGATTGAGGAACTGGAGAAAAAGCGAGTTTATCTGCAACGAGTCCAGGAAAAAGGGCAAGAAAGGCGGCACTTTATCGAACGTTTGCAAGCTCATCAACGGGACTATGAAAAACTAATCGGAGAATTAGAGCAGAAATTGCAAATGCTCCAAAATCCTGAAGCTCTTTGTCCATTGTGCGAGCGTCCTTTAGATGAACATCACTGGAGTCGGGTGGTGGAAAAAACCCAGGCTGAGTTAGAAGATACTCAAGGGCAGTTTTGGGTAGTCAGAGAACAAATGGCTGTGTCTGACAGAGAGATTCAGGTACTTAGGCAGGAATATCGGGAAATTTCCCAACAGTTAGCGAGTTATGACGGTTTACGCGAACAACGGGGACAGTTAGCAGCGCAGTTAGAAGCTACAACTGATGTCCAACAACAGTTACAACAAATTGCCGCCGAAAAACAGCATTTAGAGCGATCGCTCCAAGGTGGTGATTACGCTGCCGATAAACAAGCCGAACTGCGACAGCTAGACCAATATCTGCAACAAATTAATTATAATGAACAAGACCACGCTCTTGCCCGGAGCGAAGTTGAGCGGTGGCGATGGGCAGAAATTAAACTCCAGCAAATTAAAGACGCGACTAAACGACAAGGGCAACTATTAGCCCGAAAACCAGAACTTCAGTCCCAAATTGCTCAATTACAAGCCAGAATTCAGCACGATCAAACTGATTCGGAATGTGCTAAACAAATCGTGGCTCTTGAGCGTCACATTATTGAAATTGGCTATAGTTCCGAACAGCACAACAACCTCCGCATGGCTGTAAAGAAAGCTCAATCTTGGCATTTGCGGTATCAACAACTGCTATCAGCCCAGCAACAATATCCCCAACTCCAGACGAGATTGCAAGAGTTAGAAGAGTCTAGAAGCGCCAGAGTAACCGAGCGGCAAAAACTCGGCGGACAAATCGAAAGCATTATCCAGCAACTACAAGCAACAGCTAACCCATCTGCCCAAATTGAAGCTCTAGAGCAGCAGTTAGGAATACGCAGACGGCAACTTGATGAGCAAATAGCTAAGTTGGGGCGTTTAGAACAGTTGGCGCATCAACTGGAAACGCTACAAATTCAGTATGAACAACAGCAGCAGCAACTACAGTCTTGCAAGCAGGAATATCGTGTTTATCAGGAATTAGCGCAAGCTTTTGGTAAAAATGGCATCCAAGCACTGATGATTGAGAATGTGTTACCGCAACTGGAAGCCGAAACAAATCAATTACTTTCGCGGTTGAGTGGGAATCAGTTTCATGTACAATTTATTACTCAAAAAGCTGGGCGCAGCGCTAAATCAACCAAGAAAAATGCCAAGCTGATCGACACCTTAGATATTTTAATCGCCGATTCTAGAGGAACACGAGCTTATGAAACTTACTCTGGTGGGGAAGCTTTTAGAATTAACTTTGCCATCCGTTTAGCTTTGGCAAAATTATTAGCGCAACGGGCAGGGGCGGCGTTGCAATTGTTGATTGTGGATGAAGGTTTTGGTACACAGGATGCTGAAGGATGCGATCGCTTGATTGCCGCGATTAATGCGATATCATCTGATTTCGCGTGCATCCTCACTGTCACCCACATGCCCCACCTCAAAGAAGCTTTCCAAGCCAGGATTGAAGTGAATAAAACTCAAGAAGGTTCGCAGTTGAGTTTGTCAATTTAATTACGAATTACGAATTACGAATTACTTTAATTGTATTTTACTCGTGCATCAAGACCATAGGAGCGGAGCATTTTCGTTAGCGTTTCTGCTTCGGCGCGATCGCTAAATGCCCCAGCATTCACATAATCCCCTAGATTGGATTTCTCTGTAGCAGCATCGGGTATATACTGTCGCACTTTACTCAGAGTATCATTATTAGAAATTGGCACTATTACTTTGTAAGGATTATTAGCAACTAAGGTGTTGCCATTAATCTTAGGTATTACATAATCATTAGTCGGAGGTAATGCATAGCGATTATTGTCAGGGATTATATAGCCATTGGGAACAGGTACTACATAGCGATTAGTCCCAGCAGAATTACCCACATTTGAGCTATCCAACCCTAATGCTTGCCAAGTTTGCATATCTACATTTCCAGTAGAATTAAGTCGAGAATATTGCTGGAATCCAATTACAGATTGTCTGGTGTAATCGTTGAAAT
Organism: Nostoc sp. WHI; assembly: GCF_015714725.1. GTDB lineage: Bacteria > Cyanobacteriota > Cyanobacteriia > Cyanobacteriales > Nostocaceae > Nostoc. Next base: position 22,088 of record NZ_WBKM01000029.1, on the reverse strand, counting down.
AGCCATCAGGATTGGTATTAGAAAAGCCTAACTGCAATAAACGCTCTTGAACTAATCTGACATTTTCTCCTTGATCGCCCACAGTGAGATAATTTCTGCTTGGTTCTTGATTAGGATATCCACCATTTGAGGCTATACGGACTGCCTGCAAGACTTGGGCATTGGCGATGCCATCAACAGGTAGTCGATAATTTCGCTGGAATTGGCTGACAGCTTCTCTAGTCATTGGGCCAATATTCCCAGTGGGATTAGTATTAAAGTAGCCCAGCTGCCGCAAACGCGCTTGTAGTTCTCTCACTTGTTGACTAGAGAGACTTGTTCTGCCTGGATTCGGAGAGGAACCTAGTAGTGCATTCCAAGTTTGTCGATTCACAATTCCATTAGTAGGTATACGATAATTTCGCTGGAATCGGATGACAGCTTCTTTAGTAATTTGCCCAAAATTCCCAGTGGGATTAGCATTAAAGTAGCCTAACTGCCGTAGACGCTGTTGCAACCTTGTCACGGCTGCACCAGTATTGCCTTGAGAAAGAACAGGATATGTGCTACTGGTATTCCTACTAGAAGTTCTACTTTGACAGGCTTGTTGCAAGGCTCGTTGAGTACTAATACCAACAATCCCATCAGCAGGTATTCTATTAGCTTGCTGGAATTTGATCACAGCACTTTGAGTCAAGCTAGCAAACTTGCCACTTACCGGGCCATTAAAGTAGCCTAACCTTTTTAAACACCTCTGGTTACTGCTAACTCCAGCCCCATTACTTCCTATTTTCTGAAGTGCGAAAGCTTGCCCAGCAATACTCAGAAGCCCCGTAATCAGTGCCACAGACAAAAGACGCATTCCCGCACCGCTAGATAACTTTTTCCAATTCAAAAATTTGAAATTAGCTACGTTAGGAACAACCTTGATGCTTTCGGATGCCTCGGAGACTGAGGCAAGCTTGGTTAAATCTACCCCTGTTTTCACTTGCTTTTTTGAAGTTATGACTATACACAATGATACCAGCTTCTCTGTGTTGTGTTTGCTTTTTGTATGATTCTTTATAAGTAATTTTCCAAGGCTGATATGAAATACAAGCTTCTGTTACGGGAAGAATAAGCAATGTAAAGCTTTGGAGGCTTGTTTTCTATTTGCCTGACAAATAGTGGTTTTAGTCTTCCATTGAATCGCGGACAATACTCAAGCTGATGCTCCACGGTATCTACGATATTCGCTTAGTCTTATTTTCAGTTGCGATCGCCATGCTTACGGCTTACACCACACTTGATCTAGCTAGAAGAGTGACAGATGCTAAATCACAGGAACAGTGGAGGTGGCTGCTAGGGGGAGCGATCGCTATGGGAATTGGCATTTGGGCAATGCATTTTATTGCGATGCTGGCGTTCAGTCTGCCGATTCCGATTGAATATGAGTGGTTAACAGTTTTGATTTCAGTGCTACCTGCAATTTTAGCCTCTGGATTAGCCCTGTATCTAGTTAGCCAGCCAGAATTTGGTATTGTACGGTTGTTGATTGGTAGCCTCCTGATGGGCACAGGGATTAGTACAATGCACTACATCGGTATGGCTGCTATTCGTTTACCAATCAAAATGTCTTATGACTTGAGTGTGGTTGGACTTTCCATTGCGATCGCTATTCTCATCTCACTAATTGCTCTCTGGCTAGGGTTTAACCTCAAAGCTAATAATACAGTAACAGGACGCTTTTTGAGGATTGGCAGTGCAATTCTCATGGGTGCTGCCATTCCGTCAATGCACTACATAGGCATGATGGGTACTCATTTTTCAGTAGTCGAATCGGTCGAGTTTTCAGCAGTTGATACTGTTGCAACTTATTGGATCGCTGCGATTATTGGCTTATTTACATTATTCCTTCTAGGATGGATGCTGATCACATCTTTTTTCAACGAACAATTAAGTGTTCAACTAGTCAAAACAGCTGATCTTAAAGAAAACGAAGAACGTCTCAAACAAGCCTTACAAAATCAAGAAGCGCTAGCTGCTTTAGCTCAGTCTCGCTCTGAAGAATTAGAAACAGCTATGTTGGCACTTCAGAAAGCTCAATTACAATTTATTCAAGCAGAAAAAATGTCGTCTTTGGGACAAATAGTAGCGGGAGTTGCTCATGAGATTAACAATCCGGCTAACTTCATTTATGGAAACCTGTTTCATACGGAAATTTATCTGCGACAACTCTTAGAATTAATCAACACCTATCAGCAACATTACCCTAAACCAGTGCTTGCGGTTCAAGAAAAAATGGAGTCTATTGATATACCATTTTTGCTAGAAGATTTACCTAAATTACTCGAATCAATGCAAGCCGGAGCCAAGCGGATTAAACATATTGTGGAATCCCTGCGTAACTTCTCTCGTCTAGACGAAGCACAATTAAAGGCTGTGGACATCCATGAAGGGCTTGATTCGACATTGCTTATTCTTCAGAATCGTATTAGTTATACGTCGAACAATCAACCAGAAATTATTGTAATTACAGAATATGGTAATTTACCCCTAGTCAATTGCTATCCAGGACAGTTAAACCAAGTTTTTTTCAACATCTTGACAAATGCTATTGATGTGTTGGAAGAAAAGTTGATGAACTTAAAATTACAGTCCAGTTTTACGCCTTTAATTCGGATTAGAACAACCGTTCACAAAGTTGGTTGGGTCAACATTCAAATTTTCGACAACGGTTCTGGCATTAGTGAAGACGTGAAAAATAAAATCTATGATCCCTTTTTCACAACTAAACCAGTTGGACAAGGGACTGGATTGGGGTTATCAATTAGCTATCAAATTGTCGTTCAAAAACATGGTGGTAAGCTCAACTGTATTTCTGCCAAGGGACAAGGAACTACTTTTCAAATTGAGCTTCCAATTGATGTATTGATACATACTTCTTGTTTTATAGGAAAGGAATTTCAAGTAGATCCAGATGAAGTTATTGAGTAAATACATCTGATTTTTTAGGCTATTATTCAGCAACTTTTTCAGTATTGCCTGCTTTTACCCAACCTTCTTGTTCGCTATCTTCCAAACGGATCTTTTGCCAGGATTTGTCCTCGCTTTCTTCCAAGATAATAATTTTTTGATTAAAACCAACCCCACCAATACGTTCAGCTTCTTGATTAGGTTGCGATCGCAAACTCAAGCCTTCAGCCCAACTAACACGCCCTCGGTAAGCTCCCGATGGCAATGGCTTTGGTGATGGGGTAGTCTTAGGTGATTCTGTGGGAGTGGAGGTTGAGGTTGGAGACGATTCCGTATTCGTCCCAGGTGTAAGGGTGGACTTAGCTTCTCCAGGCTGGGTTGCTTTTGGAGCTTGGGCTTTTTTTACCGAGAGGCTATCATTGGAAAAAACGGGCTTGGCTGGGGGTATGCCGGTGCGATTTATGAAATAGAGTGCAATTGCAAGGCCGCTACCAATTAAGACGGCGATCGCTAAGAAAACCCCAAGTATAAATTTTGTTAAGCCAGACAACATAATTAAAACCTGATCACCAATAGTCAATAGTCAATAGTAATTCATGATTAACTGTTGACCAAGAATTTCTTGATGGTACAAGCCCCCGGATTTATCCGTGGAATCAATCCAAAATCTAAAATCCTCAAGCCCCCGAATTTATCCGTGGGGTCAATCCAAAATCTAAAATCTAAAATCTAAAATCGAATGACCATTGATTAACTCATTATTGTAGCTGCCTCTGAATACGTTAGCGTAGCTTATCAAACGTATCCTTCAAAGGACTGTGTTTCGATGCCAAACGCGCTCTCCCCGCCGCCGCCCATTCTTGAAGTTGCTGAATTTGTTCTACGGCAGTTCGTGCCAAGGGTATGATCTGACTAGCTGCTTCTAAAACGTCATCTGTTGCAAAGTCGCGGTTTTGGCTAAATCCAATATGCATCGCTTCAATTAAAGTTTGCTCAATCTCTGCCCCAGAAAAATCGGGTGTCTCATAAGCTAACCTTTCGATGTCATAGCTTTTCAAGTTATGGGGGCGCAATCGAGATAAATGAACATCATAAATTGCTTTTCTTTCTTCTTGGGTGGGCAAACCCACAAAGAAAATTTCATCAAATCGCCCTTTGCGGAGCATTTCCGGCGGTAAGGCTTGGATGTCGTTAGCGGTGGCGACGACAAACACGGGTGAGGTTTTTTCGGCTAGCCAATTAATAAATGTGCCAAACACCCGGCTGGCTGTTCCAGCATCACCTTTGCTACCAACTCCGGCAAAGGCTTTATCTATTTCATCAATCCACAAAATACAGGGAGCGAGGGCTTCAGCCACTTGGATCATTTGGCGAGTGCGAGATTCTGATTCACCCACTAAACCACCAAATAACCTTCCCACATCCAGACGTAGCAAGGGTAAATGCCAGTGATGAGCGATCGCTTTTGCCGTTAACGATTTACCAGTTCCCTGAATGCCCACCAACATTAAACCACGAGGGTGTGGTAATCCGTACTGTCGCGCCTTTTCAGTAAAGGAGCCTCCCCGACGGATCAGCCAGTCTTTGAGGTTATCAAGTCCGCCAATATCAGAAATTTGCTCAGTGGCGGGGTAGAAGTCCAGAATTTGGGTTTGGCGGATCGTTTGGCGCTTTTCTTCCAAAACGAGATCCACGTCTTCTGGTTGCAGTTCACCGTGGGTAGCGATCGCTTTTGCCAAAACTCGGCGAATCCGTTCCATCGAAAGTCCTTGACAAGATAGCACTAAGTCATCTAAAACTTTGCCAGAAAGGGAGTTACTAGTGCTTTGCAGTAAGCGTTCTACCTCAATTTTAATTTCTGGGGCGGCGGGTAAGGGAAACTCGACGACTGTCAACACTTCGCTTAAGTCGTCAGGAATGGCGACGCGTGGCGACAATAGGACAATATTTTTTGGTTGCGACTTCAGGAGTCGGGCGAGGTTGCGGAGTTTGCGAGCGATCGCTACATCATCTAAAAAGCGATGATAATCTCGGAGAATCAATACCGCAGGTGCGGAAGCTGGTAATTTTTCGATAAATTCTAAAGCTTGCAACGGGTTACGCCGCCCAAACCCAGCATCGTTGGGGTTTCCCTGGTAGCCATCAACAAAATCCCAAGTATACACTGGGCGATTACCCTGATTAGTTGCTTCTTCCCGGATAGCTGCTTCTACCCGCTCTTCTTCATAGGTGGGAATATAAATTAAGGGATAGCGGGCGCGTAGCAGCAGTTTAAACTCTTCACGGAAGTTCATATATAGTTGTGGTTCTTAGTTATTCTGCTTCAAAAAACTTACTCAAACTTACTTAATACTAATTAAATAAATTTAATGTTTTCTTCCCATGTCAACCAAGGCAGTCGGCTACTTCTGGCAATCTTATTAACTTGCCGGGATTGATTACAACTCGGTTAGTAAACAGCAGTGCTGGCTGACCTTTTTCTAGATAGATACCAGCAGTTTTGTACAAGGTGAATGAATCACCTTTTTTCTTAGACTTCTTCTTTGGGAACTTTCCTAACCCTTTGCGCCACCTCGAAAAAGCATCCTTCAAGTCAATAAATGCTGATTGATACACTGTGGATGGATACAATTTCATCCACGTATATTCAGGTCTTTGCATCGTGACTTGGGTGAATACTTTTTTGATAGCATCAATGCGCTTCGAGTCAGAAGCTTTTATATTCTCGAAACTCCAAGATGCAGTTAGTAGTCCTAACCCAAAGTTGTAAACAAACCGCTTAAAACCAGCATTGCCGCGCATCAAGGAAGTTTCAACATTATTTAGTTTTAACTCTCGACGGACGGCAAACATAACTAAACTTCTGCAAACTTGTTTGCTTGAAGCATACACTACTTGGAACAAGGATCAACACCTTGAGCAATTAATTTTACTTTTTCCTTGTATTTGCGTAATCCATATATAGCAATCCGATTTGATTTTTGAACTTATCTGGGTAGGCAGGCAAGAGGCAAGAGGCAAGAGGCAAGAGGCAACGGGAAAGAATGCTCTTTGATCTGTACGGAGTTTTTTCAGAAATCAAATCATAGTCCTATAAACGACTGGAAAAGCAATGTACGATTGACAACAAATCTTGAACCAGTTCCTCGTGGGGTCTCTTTGTATCGTCTCTAACAACTAAAAAACCAACATCTACCAGTTCAAAGCGGTTGCAGTGCGATCGCTGTTTGGGGGATATTTTTTAAGGAGGCAGGAGGCAGGAGGAATCCCCCTCGCCGCTTTTGAACAGGCTCAGAAAATAGCGATCGCATCCCAAGCTATAGTATGGCATTTCTCTAACTGCTGAGGTTTATCAAAGGAAGCGATCGCTATTTTCTTCAACTACCTTTTAAGGAAGAGAAGCGTTTAAATTGCCCCATTTTTCGAGTAATTGGGGACGATGTTGACGTAAATCTGCATTGTTGCGATCGGTTGGATAAGGAACGCGATCGCCCTTAACTCCCGCCCAAAGAACGTGGTTAAAGGCATCTGTATCGAGCTTATCTTCAACTTCAAAGTAGAAATCTTTGGTTGCTTGTACCCACCACTGCTGATCATGCTGGGAGGGAATAGCTGCCGTTTTGACTACATTGGGATTTTGACAAGCTGGTACAAGTTTGGAATCCACCGGAGCTTTACACAAATTACCCGGCACGATCGCATTATAAGGTGTAAAGTTTGGGTTCCGAGTGAAGACATCTGACATTGGCTGGGCATTAGCATCATTCATCCCCAGATAGCCAATGTTTAACAAATCCTCCATCGTTCGGATCATCGTGACGGTGTTGTAGTTATTGCTAACCAAGGTTTTGCGCTTGGTGTAGGGTGAAATGACATAGCCTAGAGAGCGACTAGCATCAACATGATCTGGCCCATCCTGGGCATCATCTTCCAAGACAAAAATGGCTGTCTCTTTCCCATAAGGAGACTTGGAAATCGTTTCTACTAACAAGCCTAGCGCATAATCATTATCAGCCATTTGCAATTCCGGCGTATTCAATCCTGCCAAAGCATTGCCAAAAGCACCAAAATGATCGTGATCCAGGGCAATCATTGTTAAATTAGGTGGTTCTCCCTGCTTCTTGATGTAATCTTCCCAGTCGCGTCGCCACTCATTGAATGAATAAATATCGCTTTGCTTCTGGTCATATCCCCGAAAGTAAGTGTCAGTATTTCCTAACAGCGATGGTTTTGTACCTGGACTTTGCGGAATATTGGGATATGCTGTGGGGGAAACAGGGATATACAAAGGATTATTTGGGTCTGCCTTAGTTGGATCGCTTTGACCACTGCCATAGAAGGAAAGATCGGTTACGCAACCGTAGTTACGTACAGTTTTGCCAGCTCGGAGTGCCGCATCCCAAAGATAACCGCCAACTGTTCCTGGTTTTAAATCGTTGGCTCCCTCTGGCGCACTAATATCTACATCTCCCGGTAGAATCGAGGAGTTGCCCGTTGGGTCTAACACCCCTGTCAATCGAGTATTTAACTGTGTGGGAGCAGCGTTAGTTTGGGGCAAAGTAAGAATGACGTTACGGTTTTGTCCCTCATAGTCATAAGAAAAACCGCCGTTGCCATAGCTAACTGCAACGCTTTTCTCTGTATGGTCTGTGACTCGCCCAAAAGTAGACCAGCCCCAGCCGTTACCGCTCACTTCCCCGCTATCGTAGAAGTTATCGAGCGTCACATAATCAAGTGCCAACTGATGATGGTTAGGAGAAATTGCTTGGGGAAATACAGTTAATTGGGGATCGCCATTGCCAATAGGTAAATCACCGAGTACTTGGTCATAGGTGCGATTTTCTTTAATCACATAGACGATGTACTTAATCTTGTTCTGAAGAAATCTCATTATCCGGTCAGGACGGCGATTGTAAAAACCGTTGTTTTTATCTACCTGATTGGAAAGTGTAGCTAAAGTATTCCCCTTTGGTACTGGAATAATTGAGAGTCCAGCTTTTTCTAGAGCATAGATGTACTCATCTCTAAAAGTGGTGTTACGTGCTTGTCCGGTTACTGTTGTTCGACCAGCTGAAGGATTGGGGCCAGCAGTGCTTTTGGCGTTGACAACATACAGCTTTTGCCCGTCTTGACTGACACTTACAGAATTGGGATACCAACCAGTGGGGATACGTCCACTTACTTGGCTAGATTGCAAGTTCACAACAGCAACAGCATTCTCACCACCCAAGGTAACATAAAGTGTGCGTTCGTCTGGACTCAGAGCTAAGGAGTTGGGATTTGCCCCTTTGTACTTATCGCTCGGTCGAGACAGAGAAATGGTTTTCACGACACTATTACTATTAGTATCAATAACAGATACCGAGTCGCTGTTACCATTGGCGACAAATAGCAAGCTTTCGTCCGCCGAGAGTAGGATGTTGTTGGGTTGTCCGCCGACTGGAATTCGAGCGATCGCACCGGTTACAATATCCACAGCTAACACTTCATCATCGCGCAGACTACTAACAAAAGCTTTGGCGGCTGCACCATTTTTCGCGTTCTTAATGGCAACGCCAAAGGGGAATTCTCCAGTTGCTACCTGCTTACCGGGAACAAACAGCTTCACCTCGCGGGTAACTTGACGGGTAGCAGTATCAACAATGGTTATTGAGTCATTTTCGATATTAGCAGCCACCAAAGTCTTACCATCTCGACTTACGGCAACGCCTGACACGATTGGACTGGTATCGTAATCTTTAGCTGGAGTACCGCTTAACAAACCGCCAGCGTGTTTGAGCAAAATGAAGGGAGCGTCTGGAACGTATTTACTATTATCAAATTTATAAACATAAACGCGATCGTCTAGCCCACCTGAGATATAAAATCGGTTACTGTCTTTTGCCCAAGTTAAGCCAACATAAGTTCTAGGGATATTAATCTGTTGTTTCTTAACTGGAGTGCCACTGCTGACATCAAAGACAAATACCCACTCTGCGTTAGTTGTCTTGTCGCTAGTGGGTTTACCAGTGCTAGAGTCAAGGATTGAGTAGGTAATATCCTCTCCCGTGGTTTCGTTTTTGAAACCCAGGTTATGTCCGCTAGTTAAGACAAGCAGGGTTTTGCCGTCGGGACTTAAGGTAGTAGTTACAGCTTCGGCTGCGTCAGCATTAGTATCTGACCGCAAACCTGTAGCTAGGCGGATAAAAGTCGAGCCGGGAGCGGCTGTAGGTGTAATAACTAAACCTGTGGGTAGTATGGATGCACCACCAGGAAGAGAACCAACAGGACTAGTAAGTTGAGCTCTAATTGGCTCGATACTGACTATAAGTATTACTGCTGCCATCAGCAGACTAAGGAGGAGATATCTCTGCCGTTTGAAATTTATCATGAGATACCGAAAATTGGTAATAGTCATGAATATTAGTAAAAACAGGTTGTGTTAAGGGAGAGATGAGGTTAAGCGTAGGTAAAGAATAGTGCTTCATATCCGAGCGATCGCGCCACACTTATAAGATTTATACAAGAACTCTCTAAAACTCTTATTACTTCATATCCTTTGAGGACAATCAGGCGGTTGAGTATAACGCAATACGCTTGGGTTAATGATATTTAGTGTTCGGAGATCCCCCCAACCCACGCCACTTGCTTCACTTGGGGAGACCCCAGCCGCTCGATGACTCGCTACCGCTTCGCTATCGCTTTTAGCGTCTCCCAAGGGGAGAAGACCGCAGTGGCTCCCCTTAAAAAGGCTTGCTCATATCTCTTTTACCCCCTTAAAAAGGGGGTCGCCGCAGGCGGGGGGATCTTAACTCAAGCGTATTGGAGTACAACAAAGCTTTAATTTTCAAAAGTTAAAGCGGTAGTTAATCAGATTTAATCTAACCTTAATGCAACGATTCTACTTTGGCTATAGCTTTTGATCTCATACATCTAGGAAAATTTGCGGACTAAGTTAATGTCAGAAATCCTAGAGATGACAGTAAATTTGGTGTGAGGAAACAAAAATGTCAAAGGCTGCTTGCAATGCTTTAAAGGTAAGTTTTGCTTTACTTAGTGCTACTCTATTAACAGCTAACAAAAGCTTGGCAGCAGATTTAGCAATTGACAAACGATCGCTCCACAAAGCTGCTCTAGAGTCGAATCTAATCCAAGCTCGCAATGTTTTAATAGCTCAGATACCAACTACTGATTCCCAAACATCCAGCACTTTAAAGCAGCTCAATCAACACCGCCAAACTCCTTCCACACCTAAATCCATCGCGCAGGTAACTTCAGTTTCTCAGCTTTCTGATGTTCAACCTACAGATTGGGCATTCCAAGCACTACAATCTTTAGTTGAGCGCTATGGTTGCATTGCTGGATATCCAAACAGTAGCTATCGTGGTAATCGAGCGCTGACTCGTTACGAATTTGCTGCTGGCTTAAATGCGTGTCTAGATCGCGTTAATGAGCTAATTGCCACTACTACATCTGACCGAGTGAGCAAAGCAGATTTAGCTACACTGCAACAGTTACAGTCAGAATTTGGATCTGAACTTGCCACCTTACGGGGCCGAGTCGATGCTCTCGAAGTTAGTACAGCACAACTGGAAGCAAATCAGTTTTCTACTACTACCAAACTTGTTGGCGAAGCTATCTTTTTCCTTGGGGGCGTATTTGGCAATACAACAGCTGATACAGACGATAATCCAGATAACAACCCCGACTTAAATGAGAATATCATCCTGGGCGATCGCGTGCGACTGGCTTTTGATACCAGCTTCAGTGGTAAAGATCGCTTGCGTATTCGCTTGCAAGGTAGAAACATTACGCCGTTTAATAACAATGTTACAGGGACACGGATGACCCGCTTATCCATTGATGGTGATAGTAGGAATAATGTAGAGGTAGATTACATTTACTATCGCTTCCCAGCAGGTAAGCAAACCTCTGTCACTGTTTCTGCTTTCAACACAGAACTGAGTGACATCATCTACACTCTTAACCCACTATTAGAAGGTAGCGGTAATGGTAGTTTCTCTCGGTTTGGACGATATAGCCCAATTTACCGAGCTTTTGGGGCAGGAGCAACAGTAGCCCATAAGTTTAACGACAATTTCAACTTAACTTTAGGTTATATGGCTCCAGATAGCGCCTCCCCCGTATCAGGTAACGGGTTTTTTAACGGTAACTATAGTGCTTTGGCGCAGTTAGTTTATAGTCCTAAAAAAGGTATTGACTTTGGCATAATTTACGCTCGCTCCTACTTTAGTGAAACCAGTCAAAGTGGCGTGAACCTGACTTTCACTACTGGTAGTGGCAATGCCACTCAACCCTTTGGCAATGTTGCTACATCAACGGACTCTGTGCAGTTGGGTACTAGCATTCAACTAAATCCGCGAGTCGTGCTTTCAGGTTGGGCAGAATATACCTTTGCTAACTCTCAGGTTAGCGATGATAATGCAGATATCTTCAACTTTGCAGTTAACTTAGCTTTTCCTGACTTAGGTAAGCGAGGAAATTTAGGTGCGATTATCTTTGGCATTCCTCCTAAAGTCGTTAATAACAGCATCAGTGCTAACGAAGACGATAATACCTCTTTTCACATAGAAGCTTTGTATCGTTACCAAATTACTGACAACATTGCAATTACCCCTGGTGTAATTGTGATTACCAATCCCGAACATAACGATAATAACGATACTATATACGTCGGAGGTATCCGCACAACCTTCAGATTTTAGTTGCAGTCAAAGTAGTTATAGCGTTTCCTAATCTAGTAAAATACAGCTTAATCTCACACCAATAAAGCTGTATTTTATCTCCCTTCTCCTTGCTAAAGCTTCGGTGTACAGTGTACATATAAGTATTTTAACTTACACCTTAGATGCATCGACGTGCACCTTAGATACATCGACCTGCACCTTAGATGCATCGACCTGCACCTTAGATACATCGACCTGCACCTTTGATGCATCGACGTGCACCTTTGATGCATCGACGTGCACCTTTGATGCATCGACGTGCACCTTTGATGCATCGACGTGCACCTTAGTTGCATCGACGTGCACCTTTGATGCATTGACGTGCACCTTAGTTGCATTGACGTGCAAAAATTAAATTACTCTACGTTACGCAATAATACCATGTCCGACTTAATACTTATGTCATTGCGAGGGTCGCGCGGCAATCTCAAACCTTTGCGATTGCTTCATTGCCTCGTTCCCAGTCTCTGACTGGGAATGCCTACTTTTAGGCTCCGCCTTCCTGACTCGCGGCAGCAGCCCAATGATGTGCATTTCCAGTCAAAGACTGGAAACGAGGTTTTAAAGCAGTTTTTGAATTCGGAGCGAACAGACGTGACAACTAACTTAATTGATTTTGAACCCTGGGATAGGCTACTTCGTCAATATGTCGATCAACATGGTCGTGTAGACTATGGTGCTTGGAAAAAAGAGCAACCTCAAGTCCTTAATGATTGGTTGTCGAGTAAAAAGCAATTGCCTCTCGAATCCAATTCCGACTATTTAGAGGAATTGACGTTATGGATTAATCTCTACAATGCTTTTACTATTTCAACTATTTTAGAGCGATACCCACTCAAGTCAATTCGCCCACAAATTCTAGGGCTTCCCAACTGGCTTGCCTTTCTGTGGTTTTTCCAACGCCGTGCTTATGAAATCTTTGGTAATCATTACAGCCTAGCTCAAATTGAGAACCAGATTTTGCGAGACAAGCTGCATGAGCCACGGATTCATTTTGCAATTGTCTGTGCTTCAATTGGTTGTCCTTTACTGCGTCCGGGAGCCTACTTTCCTGAGCACATCATTCAGCAGTTAGATGAAGATGCTCGTCGTTTCATCAATAATCCCGAAAAAGTCCGTTATGACATCCAAAGCAAAACGCTCTACTGTAATAAAATCTTCCAGTGGTATCGTCATGACTTTTGCAAGATTGCTCCTTCAATTCCAGAATACATCGGTTCCTACTTGAAAGCAGATTTGCCATTGACTGCTTCAACGCCGATATCTTATCTTCACTATGACTGGAGCTTAAATCAGCGAATGTCTTGATAAAACTGCTTAAGATAGTTTGCGTCAACCCCAATCCCCCACAAAATCCCGATGTAGAGGTAAATTGCCGTTGCTTTCCAGCTACCCCATTTTATTACACGGCGATCGCAGGTTTGAACTGTGCGGTTCACGAGAAAGATACGCCCCTTTTTCACCAATTTCAGACATAAATCTCCATCTTCCATAATTGGTAATGACTCATCGAACCCGCCGCAATCCCAAAAGTCGGTTCGACGACAGAACATTACCTGATCTCCAAACAAAAGGCGTAATCCTTTAAAAAACAGATGAGGTTTAAATAGTAGTGGTGCGTAGTAAGTTTTTAGATAATTATGTAGGGAAACGCCCCAACGAGTTGTTTGAGATCCTGCCATCAGAGAAATAAATCCCCCACAAGTAACTGTTGGATTTGCTAGGGTTTGTTCTATCAAGGTTATTAAATCATCTGGCACCGAAGTATCTGCATGGAGAAAACAAAGTATGTCTCCGGTTGCGCTTAATGCTCCATAGTTCATCTGAACAGAACGCCCAGTTTGATTGCAACAGAGAACCTGTGCATTTAACGTTTTATTGAATGATTCAACGCCAACTTCTTGCTTTGCGATCGCTAGTGTCTGATCTTTGCTGCCACCATCTACTATTATCACTTCCCTAGCAGGTGGATTAAGTAAAGTTAGTTGGCGCAATGTCCGCCCTAAGATAGTTGCTTCATTTAAAGTAGGAATAACAATCGAAACTTGGGACATACCGATTCTCCTTTGCGGTCTTTGAGTCTGGTACAGTTTGTTTACTTTATCTGATAACATCAAAGTCTGCTATGCACACGCCAGTCGCTACAACGGAGGAGACCTCCCTCCGGGTTCGCCAGTTCCTTTATGCCGGGGAACCCGTCCACCGGACTGGCTCACCGCAACGTGCTGGCTCACAATTTTGGTGCGATGCGAACAAAAGTAAAACTAATTCGCGGTCAAGATAGCATGGCCGTGAAAGCAGATTTAGTAGAATTAGTGCAGAAGCACGCCAATGATTATGCCTCCGCGTGGAAAGAACAATTAAGATTGTACGGACAAGAAGATAAATTTTGGGACTGGGAGTTTAAACTTCAGTTCGTTATTAGCAGACAACCAAATCGCGAAGGCTATGCAATTGAGTACGAAGGCGAAACTCAAGGGTTAATGCTGATTGAAACTCAAATGCACGGTTCGCGTCTCAGTGAAGGTAAACGTCTGGTATACCTTGATGGAATTGCTTCCGCGCCTTGGAACCGGGAATTTATCCAACGCCCTCCAAAATTAAAAGGTGTTGGTACTGCACTCTTAACATTTGCCAGAAACCGTAGTGTAGAACTAGGTTATGAGGGTAGAGTTGGGTTGCATTCGCTACCAGGAGCAGAAGAATTTTATGATAATCAAGGGATGATTGATTTGGGAGAGGATGAAGATTACGAAGACCTAGTTTATTTTGAGTATGGAGTTCGTCGTTCTTCTGAATAGGTAGCGAGGTTAAGTTAATGAGTCAGGAAGAACCTAATTACAATCAAAGCGCCTTTAATCAAGAAAACACAGTAAATCCGATAAATTTATTGTTTGATGAAGAATGGTTGCGAAAAGGTGTTGAAGCTGAGGAGAAAGTCGGTGGTAACATTGGTGCTGGATTGGATTGGGGTTCTGGATTTGGCGACCTAATGCTTAACCTCGAACTTTTGGGACGTTTAACAACATTACGTATTTCTCTTAATCGAGAAGTGCGGTTGCTGCTGAATGATTGGAATTTAGGAACAGCTACAAAAATTGCGGTAAAAACTGCAAGAGAGAAATTACTTCAAAGATTAAGATTACCTGCACCAGAAGTCAAAGAACACATACTTATTGTTTTGGGAAAAGATGAACTTTATGGCGAAGAGTTTATCTCTAATCGAGAGATACTGCGCGAATTGCTTGCAGTGTTGTTGAAACAAGAAGATTGGGAAACTATTGCAGCAGTTGCAGGAGATTCGTTAAAAGAGCGAATTATGTATCAAGTTTCTGTTGAAAAAATTTCAGCATAAGTCATAGATTTAAGAATCTACTACTGCAAATTAACATTAGTTTTGAGAATGCGATCGCGCGTCAGCTAAGTCAATTGCCAATGCTAAAATAAGCTAAAGTTGTGATGTGATTCCAGGCGGTAACATTTCCAAAACCGCAATGCTCAAATCAGGAAAACTTAAGGGCGAAATAGTCGCATTTTCTGCCAAAATCACTTTGCTTTGATAGCCATCCTGAGTTGGTTCTCGAAAGACGTGCAATTGACGACCAACCACATCTAACACCCAATAATCTGTAATTCCCGCCTGAGAGTAAGCTTGAGCTTTGATTCGACAATCTAGTTTCAGGCTACTTTCTGCTACTTCAATAATCAGATAAACTTCTGTGGGAGTGGGATGGTGGTCTGCGTAGGCTAGGGGATCTACTTTAACGACAGCAATATCCGGTTCTGGTTCAGACCGTGCGTTTAACTTTACTGGGTCTTGAACGGCTACCCAAGCCCGATTTCCTAGTCTGTTTTGTAGTAGCTTATTTGTTCTTCCTACTGCTGAAGTATGGGCTGTCCCTTTAGCAATCTTCCAAATTATCTTTCCTTCTAGGAGTTCTACTCGTTCATCTGCACCAAAAATCCCAGCCTCAGCCATCCGGTGGTATTCTTCAACTGTCCACAGGCGAAGTTTTAATGTCGTTTCTGTGTTTTGCATGGCTTGTTTAGCTACTATGAAGAGTATTTAATATCCTAGCATCTTTAACTTGACATATTAATATAATTGTGCTAGCTAATCAATATATTTGGCTATGGCTGGGATAAGTAGTCTTTTGGTTAAGAAATTCAGTTAGAAAGCTGAATCAATCTTCTAAAATCTGGATTTCATCAAGTTGATTAATCACCACATCTGCACCTCGGACATTATCCGACTTCCCTACCCAAGTGATACCAATACAACCTGCGGCTTTAGCATCACGTGCCATTTGCATATCACCAACTGAATCACCCACCATCAATGTAGCGCCTGGTTCAACTCCCAAGGCTTGGCAAGCTTGCAAAAATAGCACTGGATCTGGTTTACTGGGGCCTTCATCCACTCCCATTTCTAGCTGGAAATAATCACTTAATTGGTGATTGGCTACAAAATTACGTACTTCACTAGTTGTTGCAGCTGAGAGGATGCCGAGTTTTAAACCCGCTTCTCGGAGATATTTCAACAAGTCTAAGCTACCAACAAACAGTGGTGAAGGAGTTTGTCCAATGTATTTTTCCGCTTCATCTAAAGCTTGACGGGCTATTTTTAAAGACTCAAACCATCCTTTTCCAGTTTCGGCAATATATGCCGCAGCTGCAACTTCTGTTTCGCGGCGACTCGCCACTGAAACTAAACCTGCTAAATCTAGACTATTCCCATTAACGCCAAATGCCATTAATAGCGGTTCCCCAATACCGGGAATTTGCGCGTCTATCAACCTCGCTGCTCTCTGTGCGAGCGATCGCAAATACGTTTCTGAGTCTTCCAGAGTACCATTTTTGTCAAACAAAATTGCCTGTATATTATAAAAAGTGATGTTTTTACATTTAATGGTTGTCAAAATATTTCACCTCGCTCATTTAGTTATGAGTTATGAATTTTTATTCCTAATTCTTAACTCCTAACTCTTCACTTCTAACAATTCTCCATTTGACACTCCCCGTACCTAAAGGTACGGGGATTCTGTAATCTACCTCGTTACTTGCTCCAATAGGCTTTCGTCTAAAAGAGTAGAGGTTGCGAGTCCTACAGCGTTACTTTGGACGTGCCCCGTCCTAGCTTGTCTTGCAAGATTTAAAATGTTAATTGCTGCGTTTTCATCTCTATGCAAATTGCATCCACAACTACAAACATGGGTGCGAGTTGATAGAGATTTTTTCACAATCACACCACAATTACTGCACTTTTGCGAGGTGTAATGTGGTGCTACAGCAACCGCTAATTTACCAAATTTACCAGTAAAATACTCAATCCATTGCCTAAACAAATACCAGCTAGCGTCAACAATTGACTTAGCCAAACAATGATTTTTAAGTAAGTTACGCACTTGCAGGTTTTCATAGGCTACTAAGTCGTTAGACTTGCACACGTTACGCGCTATTTTCTTAGCGTGTTCATTCCGTTGCCTACTTATTCTTAGGTGCTTTCTGGCAAATATAGCTCTAGTTTTTTTACGTCCTGATGAACCTTTTTTCTTTTTGTAAATGCGTCTTTGAGCGTGTTTAATGGATTTCTCAGCTTTTCTGAAAAACTTTGGATTAGCTTCAAGATGTCCATTAGAATCGGTGTAAAAACTTTCAATTCCAACATCTAAGCCGATTTCATTACCTGTGACAGGTTGAATATCTTTAACTTCAGCATCAATACAAAACTGACAGTAATAGCCATCAGCACGGCGCACCAATCTAACACGCTTAATTGATTTAACTAGATAGGTTTGGATATCCCATTTACCTAACAATTTCAACTCACCAATACCTTTTTTATCAGTAATGGTAATACGGCGTTTGGTTGGGTTTAACTTCCAGCCAGATGTCTTGTACTCAACAGAGCGATTATCATGCTGGAATCTGGGATATCCTTTCTTGCTGGATATCTTCTTCTTGCAGTTATCGTAAAATCTTGATATTGCTAACCATGTTCTTTCGGCTGATGATTGTACAGCCATAGAGTTTAAGTTAGCTACAAATTTAAATTCGTTACGTAGTTCTGTTGAATACTTATTCAAAGCAAACCTATCAATTTTTGCTTCTTTGGGTGCATCTATCCAATATCTCAAACATTTATTTCTGATGAATTGAGTAGTTTTGATAGCCTCCTCAATCGCTAAATATTGAAGTTTTTTGGCTTTTACTTTGTATTCTATAACTAGCAACTTGACTCACCCCCTTGTTTTATTTATACTATATCTAGTATAGGTGAATGTTCTAATATATGTCAACAGGTAAAGGTAAAAAAAGAATTAAAAATACTCCGGTTTTATACGATGAACCAAAAAAGAAAAGAGGAATCATGCTCACAGATACAGCTTGGCATTCTGTACAAGAGTTAGCTGTAAAAAACAATATTAGCGCTAGTGAATATTTAGAGGAGATAATTAGAAAATATTGCGTCACTGAGGCGTAAACGCATGATTGGCATCTTTCAACACGCAGCCTAAAGTACGAAATCCGCAACTACGTTGCTGTTTCTCAAGGGTTTTCAGCATTTTTCCTATAAAAAAAGAGGGAAAACCCTCTTTATACAATGCTTTGATACCCTTACTTAAAGACAAGTAAAACTATAAATGTATTACTCTTCAATAACTGCTAAAATCTGTTCTTCAGTTTCCGTAGCTGCTGGAATCTCTTCTTGTATTTCCGCAGATGGTGGAATTTCTTCTTCTATTTCCGCAGTTGGGGGAATCTGTTCTTCTATTTCCCTAGCTGCTGGAATCTCTTCTATTTCCGCAGTTGGGGGAGTTTCTTCTTCTATTTCCGCCGTTGGAGGAGTTTCTTCTTCTATTTCCGCAGTTGGGGGAATCTGTTCTTCTATTTCCCTAGCTGCTGGAATCTCTTCTATTTCCGCAGTTGGTGGAACTTCTTCTTCAAGTTCCGCAGCTGGGGGAATATCTTCTTCAAGTTCTGCAGCTGGTGGAACTTCTTCTTCAAATTCCGCAGCTGGTGGAATATCTTCGTCTGCTACAACTTCTGTCGGTGCAGCCGATGCAGCACTGGCACCTTGCTGTTTAGCTAGTAGCTGTTCACGGTACTTAGCAGCCATTTCTTCTGCTTTGTCATAGACCAAATCCCGGTTTTTAATCATGTCACCGGGTTCGGGTTCTAACTGCTTGGTAGATAGGGAAATCCGACCCCTTTCTGCATCCAAGTCAATAATCATCACTTTCACTTCATCATTGACATTGAACACGCTATGAGGTGTATCAATATGTTCGTGGGAAATTTCAGAAATGTGCAGTAGACCACTGACGCCGCCAATGTCGATGAAAGCACCGTAGGGCTTAATGCCACGAACTGTACCAATTACTACTTCGCCAACTTCTAGGCGGTTCATCTTACGTTCAACCAACGCCCGACGGTGAGATAGAACTAAGCGGTTACGTTCTTCGTCCACCTCTAAGAATTTCAATGGCAGGTCTTCTCCTACCAATTCTTCTTTAGGTTTGCGGGTGCTAATATGAGAACCTGGAATAAAACCACGTAATCCCTCAATTCTTACCAATGCTCCGCCGCGATTGGTTGCAAATACGCCAGAACGTACAGTCGCATCTTCTGCTTGCAACTGTCGCACGCGCTCCCAAGCCCTCATATATTCAATACGGCGAATGGAAAGGGTTAACTGACCATCTTCATTTTCATCGGTAAGAATGAAAAATTCCCGTGTTTCGTTTGATTGTAAAACTTCTTCCGGGGCATCTACCCGGTTAATAGACATTTCTTGTATAGGTATATATGCTGCGGTTTTAGCACCAATGTCAATCAGAGCGCCGCGCGGCTCTATACTGAAAACTGTTCCTGGGACAACATCCCCAGGGCTAAAATGATAATCGTATTTGTCAAGTAGAGCAGCGAAATCTTCGTGAGTGAATCCAATTTCTATAGCGCTTAAATTCTGATTGACCATGCTGATATTTTCCTGGTTCTAGTCTCCGTAAAGGTTGTACGACAAGCGTGATGTGTTGTGCGATCGCTTCTATGGGCAATTTACACTTAACATCCTTTTTCATGCTAGCGCAGAAAAGCTAGTATTAACACATATCAACTCCCAAGATTGCGAATTATATCACAATATCAAAATGATTTGTTATTTACTTAGTAGTTAGAACTAACAAATGACAAATATAATAATATCCGTTGCCACTAAGTATGGTAGCAACGGATATTAACATTAAATGCTCTTAAAAGTCTGGTAATAGCGACCTACTTATCTTTTTTCTCAAAGCGAGGGGGTTCGCGAAATGCGATCGCAAAGAATAGAGTACCTATACACAAAGTAAAAATCAAGATGTACGCAACGCTTTCCATATTATGATTTCCTTGCCTATCCAGCCAGTGATTAAAGTTATGAGTGCTGAGTGCTGAGTGCTAAGTCAGAGCCTTAACTCCGAACTCAGCACTCATAACTCAGCACTGAAATTAAAGGGCTTCTTTCCGGCGGGTTGTTTTGTCACCCACTTTCTGGAATAGACCCCACTCAACTTGTTCTTCTAGATCCGCATCAACACCAGCAAACACATCTCGGTAGATTGTCCGAGCGCCATGCCAGATGTGACCAAAGAAGAACAGCAGAGCAAATACGGCGTGTCCAAAGGTAAACCAACCTCTAGGACTAGTGCGGAATACACCATCAGAGTTCAAGGTTTCCCGGTCAAATTCAAAAATTTCACCGCCTTGAGCCTTACGAGCATATTTCTTGACATCAGCCGGCTCTGTAAAGGTTTTACCATTGAGATCGCCACCATAGAAGCTGACGGTGACACCAGATTGCTCAAAGCTATACTTAGATTCTGCCCGACGGAAGGGAATGTCAGCGCGGACAATTCCATCTGCGTCGGTCAATATTACTGGGAAGGTTTCAAAGAAGTTGGGGAGACGACGCACGGTCAATTCGCGCCCCTCAGAATCTTTGAATACAGCGTGACCTTGCCAAGACTGGGCAATACCATCACCCTTGACCATCGGCCCTGTACGGAATAGACCGCCTTTGGCAGGACTATTGCCGACATAATCGTAGAAAGCCAGTTTTTCTGGAATCTGCGACCAAGCTTGTGTGAGGCTTGCACCTTGAGCAACGCTAGTTTGAACACGACGCTCAATTTCTTCATGGAAGTAGCTCTGATCCCATTGGTAGCGGGTAGGGCCAAACAATTCGATGGGGGTGGCAGCGTTACCGTACCACATAGTACCAGCAACAACGAAGGCGGCGAAGAAGACCGCTGCAATACTGCTAGAAAGTACTGTTTCAATGTTCCCCATCCGCAGGGCTTTGTAAAGCCGTTCGGGGGGTCTAACTGTGAGGTGGAATAAGCCTGCAATAATACCAACAACACCAGCAGCAATGTGGTGAGCCACAATACCACCAGGGTTATATGGGTTAAAACCATCTGGTCCCCATTCGGGTGCTACTGCCTGGACGGTGCCAGTTAGACCGTAAGCGTCAGAAACCCATATTCCTGGGCCAAATAATCCGGTGAGGTGAAAAGCACCAAACCCAAAACAAAGTAGACCTGATAAAAATAGGTGAATGCCAAACATTTTTGGCAAGTCTAGGGCAGGTTCACCAGTGCGGGGATCTCTAAAGAGTTCCAAATCCCAGTAAACCCAGTGCCAAACGGCAGCTAGGAACAAAAGACCGGAAAGAACAATGTGAGCGGCAGCAACGCCTTCAAATGACCAGAAGCCAGGATCACTTGTAGGGCCACCAGTAACGTTCCAACCACCCCAAGATTGAGTGACGCCCAAACGTGACATGAAGGGCAGGACGAACATTCCTTGTCGCCACATCGGGTTGAGAATCGGATCGCTAGGGTCATAAACAGCTAGTTCGTAGAGTGCCATCGAACCAGCCCAGCCTGCTACTAAGGCTGTGTGCATCAGGTGTACAGAAATCAGTCGGCCTGGATCATTCAGAACAACTGTATGTACTCGGTACCAGGGTAGTCCCATCGACTACGCTCCTCCTCGATGAATTAGTTTACAAAGCAATTTTCTTACTGAGATTCTGAGAAACGAAAGTCGCCACTCAGAAAACTCTCTCTTGTTTTTTGTTATTGCCAGAGCCAGAGTGTTAACACAGCTTAGTCTTATAAGTCAGACAGCGTGGACGCTTTGGCAATGCTTACTCGCTTCGGGAGGTTTACCCTATAGGGTAGCCATCGCCAAGCAAAAATGAGAATGTTTTAAAAAGTGTAACTATTGATGGAATTGTTTGCAAGCGTGTAAATTGATGCGATCGCGTAGCATACGCAAGTTTTTTCGCTACCAATGCCCATCACAGATTTAATTTGCTTATCTTTTCTTTCTGTGGGGAGTAGGGAGTAGGGGAGTAGGGAGTAGGGAGTAGGGAGTAGG
>NZ_WBKM01000016.1 GCF_015714725.1 Nostoc sp. WHI | reverse complement strand
TGAACTCGGAAGTTGCACCTTTTAACTCGGAAGTTGAGCCTCTGAACTCGGAAGTTGCACCTTTGAACTCGGAATTTTCAAAATTCTCAAAGAACAAGTGAAGATTTTGTTTAAATGAATATGAAATTCAAGCTACATATCACCCAATACTTTTCGGTTAAGGTACACAGTCTTTAATGATCCCCCTTAGTCCCCCTTAAAAAGGGGGAAATAGAGTCATTCTTAGCCCCCCTTTTTTAAGGGGGGTTGGGGGGATCGAGTCTTATCCGAAAAGTATTGACATATCACCTTGACAGGACTAGCACTCAGCACTTATTGCTCAGTATTGTTTTGATGACTCAAAGCCGCGAGAGTCTTTAAATCTGGAACTTCTAAGTCAGGTTGACTTACTGCTGCTCCTTTTTGGACTGCTCGACGGTTTACCCAGACTGTTGATAGTCCCAGAGATTTGGCTGTAACAATATCGTGATATACACTTGCAGCAACGTGTAATATCTGCTCTAGCGGCAAATCAATTCTCTCAATAGCTAGTCTGAAGTTGTTTAAGGAGGGTTTATAGCTTTTTGCCTGTTCTGCTGTAATTATCTGGTCAAATTCCACCTTCAAGTGCTTTGCCGAGAAAGCAAAAAGATCATCATCTACATTTGAGATAATTACCAGCTTAAACTTTGAATGCAAAGCTCTAAGTGCCTCAACTGTATCGGGAAAAGGCAGCCAATACTGAATCGAATCAGCAAGTGAATTTAATTCGTCAGCAGTTGGCTCAAAGGCAAATCGTTCACCAAATTTCTGGACTACTCTTCTCAAAACTTCTCGATATTTGATATATTCTCCTTTCTCCAGTTCTGCTTCAAATCCAGCAAAAAGTTCCAGAATTTGATCGTCATCCAAATTGCTGTTGTGTGCCAGCAGAAGCGGCTTTAGTACCCCTAAGATGCCGTTCTCCCAATCGATTAGGGTTCCGTAACAATCGAAAGTTAAAGTCTTGTAATTATTAAAGTCAATCACTTTTTTATACTCCAGAACTTTATCAATCAAGTTAAACTTTTTAGTTTTTTGAATTTAGCTATAGGCAGCCCAGAAGGTAACTTCATCAATTTTTAGCTACTAGTTAATTCAGTCCAGTAGCGCTCATAAATCTCTTCAAATTGTCCTAGAGGAGTGACTCGCTCACAATTTTTTAAAAGCGACTCTGAGGGAAACAAATTAGCATTATTTTGGATTCTTTTTGGCAATTGCTCAAATCCGGCACTATTAGGTGTAGAAACATTCAGACGTTCAGTGATTTGGGCTGCTACTTCTGGTTGCAAAATCATGTTAATCCAAGCATAGGCTCCAGCTAAATTGGAGGCTGTTTTGGGGATAACAATAGTGTCTGTCCATAATGAAGAACCGCTTCGAGGAATCACATATTTGAGCTTAGGGTTTTCTTGAGAGATTCTCACTGCATCTGCTGAATAGCACATTGCCAATAGTAAATCTCCTGCCAGAATTTGATTTTGCCAAGCGTCGGTGTCAAAACGGGCGATCGCAGGTTTTAGTAGCTTCAATTTCTCATAAGCTTCTTTGATTTCGGCTTCATTTTTTGAGTTGTAAGAATAGCCTAGCATCCGTAACGTTGCACCCATCACTTCTCGAACATCATTGATCAAGGTTATCCGTTTCTTTAATTTTTCTTGGTTTTGCCAAAGATATTCCCAATCTTTCGGTGCATCTTTGATTTTTTCAGAATTGTAAATTAAACCTGTTGTCCCCCAGTTAAAAGGGATACTGTAACGATTATTGGGGTCATAGCTAGGATTATAAAACCGGGGAAATAAATTCTCTAAACCAATTAAGCGATCGTGATTTATTTCTGTTAACAAATCTTTGTTTACCATCTTCTGCACCATATAATCGGATGGGTAGATGATGCTATAATTGCCACCACCACTAGCTTGGAATTTAGCCAGCATGACGTCATTGGAATCATACACATCCGCTAGCACTTTCATGCCAGTTTGGGTGCTAAAAGTTTTCAATAATTGGTTGTCAGTATATTGTGTCCACGTATAGATATAAAGTTGGTCACGTTGACCGGAAGTAGTAGAATTAGCACGTACTTGGGCTAGTCTCCAGCCACAGCCAGCTAAAGATAAGCTAGAAAGTGCTGCTACTCCTTTCAATAATTGTCGTCTTTTAATCAACGGCATGGTCAAAATCCTAAATTTTTAATATTAAAGCGCACTTCAAACGCCAAATGTGAGCGGTAAAAACAAACATCAAATTCTTGAAAAAAGGACAACTAATTACTTGATAATGCTAAACAATCGGTTTGTGCCCACCAAGCATAAATTGGTGTGTCGCGGTCTGGAAAACCGCCAAAGGTATTGGGTTGTAACACATTAATGCTAATGCCATTTGTTAATTTCACAACATAATTAACGTGTGTACCCAAATACATAACGTTGATAAGCCGTCCTTCAAAACAGTTAGTCGGCAAATTGGGTTGATAAAGCGAAAGCTGTATTTTTTCGGGACGCACACTTACCACCACTGATTGTGATATTTCAGTTGGTGTATCTTCAGCACGACTAATAATAATTGAGAGTCCGGTTTTCGTCGAAATTTGTACCTCAGAGGAGTTTACCGCAACGATTTCACCACTGAAGAAATTAGTATCGCCAATAAAATCAGCCACAAAAGATGTCTGGGGACGTTCGTAAATTTGGCTGGGAGTGCCAACTTGCTCAATTTTGCCTTGATTCATCACGGCAATGCGATCGCTCAAGGAAAGTGCTTCTTCTTGGTCGTGTGTCACCATCACAAAGGTCAATCCCAAGTCTTTGTGTAAATTTGATAACTCAACCTGCATTTCCTTACGCAGTTTTAAATCTAACGCCCCTAAAGGTTCATCTAGCAGGACGACGGTGGGACGGTTGACTAAAGCCCTTGCCAAGGCGACTCGCTGCTGTTGACCACCAGAAAGTTGATGAGGAAAACGCGATCGCAAACTTTCCATTTTTACTAGCTTTAAAGCCTCTTGGACTCTACTTTCAATTTCCGATTTGCGTAATTTTTTTAACCGCAGTCCAAAGGCGATGTTATCCCAGACATTTAGGTGATTAAATAAAGCGTAACTTTGAAATACAGTATTGACGGGTCGGCGGTAAGGCGGCACATTAGTCATAGACTGACCCTGAATCAACACCTTGCCAGCGTCAGCGATTTCAAACCCAGCAATTAAACGCAGTGTTGTTGTTTTACCACAACCGGAGGGGCCTAAAATACTAAAAAATTCTCCCTGTCTAACATCCAAATCTATTCCATGTACTGCTGGTTCTTGGTTAAAAAACTTGAACACGTTACGCAGTTCAACATCAAGTAGCTGAAAAGTTGTTATCCCCCTTTGATTCTCCATGACAATTTGAGCCATAATCCTCAGTAGAATGCTGTGATATTAAGTTATTTTGTCAATTGATGTAGTCTATTGGGCAAACTAGAGTTGACACTTTGGTTTATTGTATCCGCCAAAAACAATTGTTCAGGAATATACTCGCCTGATTCTTTTGTACTCACTACTGGTTATGAGTTTAGGGTAATTGTATACAGATAATAAATAGCACTCTCAGAATCATTCTTTGTTTTATGAGTTTACTGCAACCATCTCCACTTGGCGGGAAAAAAAATATCCGTACAGTTGGACAAAGTTTCCAGCCGATATTTTTAATCATATTTACTCTATTGATGATGACTGGAATCGGTGTTCGTTTGGGATACTTGCAAATTATTGAAGGAACGAACCACCGAAAACGAGCCGAGGCAAATCGAATTCGGATGATTCCTAAACAACCCGAACGGGGCAACATTTTTGACCGTGATGGTAAGCTTCTAGCCAGTACTCGCTATCCTCGCTCTGTATATTTGTGGCCGATGTCACATACCAAGCCAGCCTGGCCGGTTGTGGCAGCACGTCTATCTCAAATTATTGAGGTTCCCCAAGAAGAGATGGAAAAAAAACTGGAAGAAGCAGGTGCTAACTCTTCTTCACTGATTCGAGTCGCTCGTGATTTGAATGAAGCGCAAGTCACGGCATTGAAGGAGTATCAAAGCGAACTTCAAGACGTGGAGATTTCTACGGAAGCCGTTCGCTACTACCCCCACGGTAAGCAATTAGCACATTTACTAGGCTATACACGAGAACTGACCGCCGAGCAGTTAAAAGAAAGGCAGCAGGAAGGCTACAGATTGGGTGATGTAATCGGTCAGATGGGAGTTGAAAAAGCTTATGAGAAAAGTCTGCGGGGCGAATGGGGCGGTCAACGGGTAGAAGTTGATGGTGCTGGTCGGCCGCTGCGGGTTTTGGGTGAGAAACAGGCGAAAGCTGGTAATGATTTGCACTTGACCATAGATTTAGATATGCAAAAGACAGCAGAAAAAGCTTTAGGCGATCGCAATGGTGCGATCGTGGCACTTGACCCAAAGAACGGTGCCGTTTTAGCAATGGTATCTCACCCCACGTTTGATCCAAATATTTTCTCGAAGCAGAAACTCACCCAAAAAGATTGGGAAACTGTACAAGGTGCCGATCATCCCTTGGTCAATCGTGCCCTCAGCGCTTTTCCTCCCGCTAGCACCTTCAAAATTGTTACCACCACAGCCGGGCTAGAATCGGGTAAATTTTCTCCTAGCACAGTGCTACAAACCTACGGTTCCTTAAACTTTGGCGGCACCCGATTTGGTGAGTGGAACCACGCCGGATTCGGCCCATTGGGTTTTGTCGGCGCATTACAGTGGAGTAGTGATACCTTCTTTTATCAAATTGGTCGGGGAGTTGGCGGCCCAACTTTGATCGAATGGACTCGCAAGTATGGATTTGGTACAAAAACCGGCTTTGAGTTTGTTAACGAAGAAACAAAAGGTTTAGTACCAGATGAGGCATGGAAGCAAAAAGTTTGGAAGATACCTTGGACTGTTGGCGATAGCATCAATATGTCAATTGGTCAAGGTGCTTTACAAACTACACCCCTACAAGTCGCTATTATGTTTGCTGTACCTGCGAATGGTGGCTACCGAGTCCAGCCGCATTTGCTTAAAGACAATGAAGAAGCAAAAAGCTGGCGACAATCTTTAAATATGAAGCCGACAACCATAAGTATCCTTCGTCAGGGACTGCGGAAAGTAGTAGCTGAAGGTACAGGTAAAGCTTTAAACAAGCCAACAGTTCCCCCAGTTGCTGGTAAGAGTGGCACCGCCGAAGCCTGGAAGGGTCGTGTTAAACAAAATCACGCTTGGTTTGGTGCCTATGCCCCCGCCCAGCAGCCGGAAATTGTGATTGTGGCATTTGCTGAACATTCTGGCGGCGGTGGTGGTAGCATTGCTGCGCCGATGATTTTAGAAATTATGGAGGAATATTTTCACCGAAAGAATCCAGGTAAGTATCAGAAACCTGAAAAACCAAGAAACAGCTGAGGAAGCTAAGTATTGGGCATTGGGCATTGGGTATTGATTATTGTCTTCTGCTCCTTTGTCCAATATCTCCATCGCTAAACAGAAATGAGGTCAATGATGATTGACGACTATATTCAAGCCACAATGACTAAAAACCAGATTCCTGGACTTTCTGTTGCAGTGGTTCAGGAAGGTGAAGCTGTTTTAGTTAAAGGCTATGGACTGGCGAATGTTGAACATTCTGTTGAAGTGACTGAATATACAGTTTATGAAATTGCGTCTGTCCGTAAAACTGATATTCTATGGATGTTGCAAAAATGTATGAAGATAATATAAAGATATTATGAAGATTATATGAGTAATTAATGTAGATATGAGTAAAAGAGTTACTCTCTTAAATGAATATTTATTAGGACTTACGCATTGACAGGAAAGACTAAATATGGCTATTTGAAAAACCACATCTGTTGTAGGGGCAATTCATGAATTGCCCCTACAACAGATGTGGGTCTATCTAGCATCAAAGAATGATTAATAGAAGCCTAAAACGACCTATTTTGGTAAATACATACCACGATTAATTTGTATAGTGCGTAAGTCCTATTTATATTCACCGAACTTGGCTTGAGGATCAGAAGTAAAACTAGCGTCAGTGGCTGGAGTTATGTCAGGCGTTTTTTATCTCGTGGATCGCAATTTTTGCGATTAGTTATCCTTTTTTTAGCGGATTGATTTATCATCTCAAGCACTGAAGAATTAAATAAATAAACAACGCCTATCCCAAACTGAAAACTGGTTATGAATTGGAGAAAGCTAAATTTTTATTCGATATCAAAATTATACAAGATAGGATTTGAGGTTCTGGCAATCACAGCACTCTTATGTGTCTTGCAACTACTGGATGAAAATATGTCCAGATCAAATGAAATTGATATCTTACCCTTAGCTAAACAGTACGCGAATCCCAACTGGATTCCAGGAGATTGGTATCTCAATCAATCACCAGGGTATAGATTCATATTCCAGATTTTAATAGGAAATTTGATACTAGCCTGGGGATTCTTGGCAACTTCTATAGTAGGTCGGATACTGTGCTATTGTCTCATTGCCTTAGGACTAGTCTTAATCAAAAGGAAATTGGGACTCAGTTTACCATTATTGTTGCTAGTGGTTTTTCTTTTCATGACTTCTCAAAGCTTTGCTGCTGGTGAACTAATAATATCAGGACTTCAGCCAAAGGTTTTGAGCTACGGTTTTGTTTTGTTAGCTGTTAGAGCAATGTTAGGTAGAAGCTATTATTGGATGGCTTTAATGTTAGGACTAGCTACTTCATTTCATGTGTTAGTAGGTGGCTGGTCATTTTTAATACTTCTAGTATTACTAATTCTGAGATGGAATACTTGTAGGATGAATTTTCGATGTTTCGGGGGGATTGTTCTCATCTATTTAATAGCTAGTTCTTTTTCTGTTAAAGCTGTACTAGAACAATTGTTCAGCCCTAATCCCGAAAGTTCTATACCTACTTCTTACATTTATGTTTTTTTACGGTTGCCCCACCACTTAAACCCCCTGTCCTGGTCTTCACTTTGGTGGATAAAGCTGATAACGTATCTAGTAGTACTAATAATCACCGCTATATTATTAAGGCGTATCCAGCAAAAAAGCGCCACAAATCAGAAATCTATATATGAGTCTTCTGAGCAATATATAGCCAGAATGAGGCTATTCGACTTTACGATTATTAGCCTAATACCTTTCATTCTAGGGATAGCTGTCGCACCTTTTGACTCTAACGGCAGTTTCTTACAGTACTACCCTTTTCGAGTCGGGAGCGTTATATTACCACTTAATACTTATTTACTCTTTGCGTGCTTATTAGAGCAGATATTCGTTGAGAAAAAACGGCAGTTGCTTTTATTCGGAAGTATTTTACTCCTGAGCTTTTTAATGACTAAGCCCAGCATAACCTTTAAAAATCAACTACTGAGCCTAAGTCAATTTCCCGGTGCAATGCAAAGAGTATCTCTTGAGGAAAAATCTTTATCTGCTTGGATTAGAGGTAATACTTCTAGAGATGCAATTGTAATATCTCCTCCAGGCTCTTTTGATAGCTTTAGTTGGTTAACAGAGCGTCCAACTATAGCTAAATTTAGGCTTTTCCCTCAGAACAAACTGGGAATATTTGAGTGGTATCAACGGATGAGAGACTTGAGCGGCAATAACCCTTCTATTTTGCCAGTTATTAGTAAGGAATTAAAAGTAAAAACAAAAGGATTTGGACTTCCAAAAATGCTTGACAGTGGATACTATTCCTTAACAACGGCTCAGGTTAACTTTTTGATGTCTAAGTATCAGACAGACTATTTTGTAACTAACGTTAAACACCAATTAAATTTGCCAATTGTTTATCGGAATCCACAGTACTTAATTTACTACAAAGTAAAATATAGTAATCCGACTTAATATTACCCGGTTTATTGATGACAAAATTGCTTAATTTCACTTTGCAATCTAGATAAAATTTCCCGATTAGATGCGATCGCTAAGAAAATCGCTGGATATTATTATCCAACTCTAATTGCATATCTACTTTTGTATGGTAGGTTTCAAATTTTTGGCTTTGTAGAACATTTCCAAGCTGTCGCGATCGCCTACAAAACGCCAGTGCCAAGGCTCATAACTCACACCTTGAGCATTATCTTTGGGAAATGACATTTCAAAGCTGAAACGCGCCGCATTTGCTTGTAACCATCCAAAAGCTTTAGTATTTTCAAAGTTGGTACTCAGATTAGTTGCTGGTACTGCTCCGTCTCCAATATCTACAGCGTAACCTGTGTGATGTTCACTATAACCAGGAGGAGCGCTAAGGGCAGATCGTTCTGCTGGTGTTTGATTTCGCTGTGCACCAACACCAAAAAATAACGGTTCCTGTTCTTTGACTGAGCGAAAGCCAGAAATTGGCACTAAAATTACACCTGCACTCCGCGCTGCTGCTACCATCTCCTCAAACTTTTGGGCAGCAGCTTTTCGCATTCTAATGCCCCTATTTGCGGAGATGGTTACTAATTCTGAATCAAGGGCTTCTGAGTATGCCAAATGCCCTAACAGAGTGTTAACAGAGTTACCCGATTCTATAGTTGGTGTAGGTGCAGAACTAATAGGTGAAGATTGAGAATCGGCAGTTTTTTTAGGTGCAGTGACGAAAAACAAAAAACCGCCAATTAAAGCCAGCAGGATAAACCCTGTGACTCCTCCAATCACTACAATTCGCGGTTGCAACCACTTTTTAGGTGCTGCATCAGGGGTATCGCGTATTGCTACTGGAATATCATCACCAGGGTCATTTGATGAGTTTTGCGGTTTTCCAGAAAACCCACCTTTATTCAAGGGTAAACTCCTGTTTCTGTGGGACAGCCATAACAGATTTTGCACTGGACAAAAGCAGACTTAACAGGTAGCATTTTACATCTGTGGTTTTTAGGCGCAATTTTGACAAACCTTTTAGAACTATACGTCAAGCTGGGAGGATTAGTCCTGGTAGGTTTCATTCTGGGACGCAAACTACCTATGACAGTTCCTACCTATTTGGGACAGTTTCTTTACTGGGTGGGAGTACCCATCAGCATAGTATCGTTTTTGCGCCAATCTAGCTTTTCGGGACAAATTTGGATTGCACCTGCGATCGCTTACCTAGCCATTTTACTAGGAGGATTTTTAGCTTGGTTAGGGATTAAAGGACAAGCCTATTTTAGAAATACCGTTACCCAAGCACCAACTCAGGCTAGCTTGATCCTAGCGGCAATGTTGGGTAACACAGGTTATCTTGGCTTTCCTATCACCTTAGCAATGGTAGGTAAGGAATATTTTGCCTGGGCGCTATTCTACGATTTGCTAGGTTCATTCCCAGGAACTTATGGCTTGGGTGTGTTTATAGCAGCGCGTTTTGGCGGCGGTGTCCAAAATCATTGGCAGACTGCTAGAGCAATTTTAATTAATCCTGCCCTGTGGAGTTTCGGATTTGGCTTACTGTTTCGACAAGCGACAATTCCAACTGTAGCGGAATTTTGGTTAGAGAAATTTGCTTGGAGTATGGTAGCTTTATCTTTGATGTTAATTGGAATGCGATTAGCGCTGCTCAAATCTTGGCGTAGCCTACCACAAGTAGGGATGAGCTTGGGAATCAAAATGCTACTAGTTCCCTTAATATTGGGGAGCATTTTACCAGTGTTTGGATTAACTGGTTCCACTGCAAAAGTCATTGTCCTCCAAATGGCTATGCCTCCAGCTTTCGCCACACTGGTAATTGCTGAGACATTCAATCTTGATCGCGATTTAGCAGTTACTGCCTTAGCTGCTGGGGCTATAGTATTGCTAGTTACTCTCCCAATTTGGCTGTGGCTGTTTTGATTTTGGATTTATGCACTGTGAGGCGACACGATTTTGAAATCCTACTAATCCGCCTTGGCTCTCCCAATGTTTGTTGAATGTAGGGGTTTCCAACTTCATCACTCTACCCCCTTGAAGATGTACATGATAACCAAACACCATATTTTGTTCTGGAGATACACTCGGATAATCTGCTATCCAAACTACTTGAACGAGACGGGAGATACCAAATTCTCCAGGCTCTTCATCCAAAGTATTGTTCAGAAGTTTGACAATATGTGTCACTTTGCCACGCTGTCTTAAAAGAATGAGATCGCTTTTCTCTGGTTTAAGGGCGTTCTTTGCTTGTTCTTTTTTCCAATTTAATGGAAAAATATTTGAATCTGGGTCAATATTTTGATAAGCCCAATCTTTATCATCACCCTGATGATTTACATTTTTAGTCCACTTTAATTCTGTCAGATCCATACATTTAATCTCTATTGGAACAACAAACTTTATATATCAATATCAGCTAGGGATTTTGTATTACTCCAGAATAACCGCTACTCTCAACTTTTACAGTTTTAACATCACAAGTGGAAAAAGTGCTATTTGCCATATTTGTAGAAATTTGCTTAAACCCTTGTTCTGTTAATATCTTGCCACTATCAGATATAATAATGTTCATAGTCTTGTTACTACTATCAAAGGTTGCTTCAGCCCCTCCTGCCATACTCTCATTAAAATTTTTTGCACATAATCTTCCGTTTACCTTTCCAGATATTGAAGAAGATTCAGATACACTTCCAGAAGATGAAGAAACAGATGAAACTGGTGGAGATGAAATATGGTATCCTCTCAATGCTAAAATTATAACTCCTAAAATAATAAATATGATACTAACAAACATTCTTAAACCTTGGTGACATGATCGGATAAATTTAGAAGATACATAAGTTTCTTCATAGGATTTTCCACTAAATCCTGATATATACCACTTACAAAAATTCCATAAAGCTGATAATATTACGAATATTACTACCTTTGGGTCATATTGCTTTTTGCCAGAGATAGATTGATAATATTCTGAAGATTTATCTGTTGATTGTTTTTTGGTAGGAGAATTTGTTAATTTAATTTCCGATGAATTTGATGAAGGCGGTAATTCCTCTGCTAATGTAAATTCTTGGCTCCATGCCGGAAACTCTTCACCTGTCTGTCGTCCGTACACCTGAACTATTTTAACGGACGAAATATTCAAACCCGTTATTCCTCTGCGAATAAACTCAACTAAAACCTGTTGCTCTGGTACTGTAGTTGATTCCAACATTACCTTTAAGCAACTATTTTTAAAAGCAATCTTGGCATTGATACCTTTAGGTTGGAGAGAGCGGTTTATCAAAACAGCAATCGCTTGTGTATCACCCTGCTTTGCAAGTTTCAGATAATTTAGTTGCGTCATTTTTTAATTCAAATAGGTTTGGTAGTGCTGAACTCCACAAAGCCCTATCTGCTGTGGACACATAGCAATTATTTACCATATCGTATTCTCTGCAAACTATTGCTGTCATCCGAAGAAAACGAAGATTGTTGAAAACTAACATTATGTTGTTTCAAGTAAATTTACTGTAAGATTATCATCTATAAGCTGTAATTTTTTCAATGAGTTTCGTGGAATTCACCGTCCCCATCGCCCTTGGGAGAATACCAGTTTACAAGCATTATGCACCTTGTACTGGATGTTACCCATAATACGGCAAAGCCTCTGACTAATTAGGATACTTGTCGTGGCTCCCCATGTCCAATATCAATCAGATATTTACACATATAAGCATTTCTTAGTCAACAAAAAATTTGCAAATTCTGCTGCTGGCAATGCACAACTAAATAGAAACCCTTGCATATAATCACAGTCATGTTGGCGTAAAAAAGCCAGTTCTGCTTCTGTTTCTACTCCTTCAGCAACTACATCTAGATTGAGATTGTGAGACATTTGAATTAATGCTTTAGTAATCGCTGCTTTTTGAGGATCGCTAGCAACATTATGGATAAAATAACGGTCGATTTTTAATGTATTAATTGGTAAGTTTTTTAGATAAATTAATGAAGAGTAGCCCGCACCAAAATCATCGATCGCAATCTTTACACCCAAGGAGCGCAATTTATTCATAGTAGCGATCGCACTATTTATATCTTGCATAATCATACTTTCAGTGAGTTCTATTTCTAAGTAATGTGGTTCCAAATCATTCGTAACTATAAAATTAATTATTTTCTGAATAAACTCTGGTTGATTAAATTCAATTACCGATACATTGACAGTAATAATTAAGGAATCAATTCCGGCATCACGCCAGTTTTTCATTTGTTGACATACCCTTTTGAATACCCATTTACCAATAGGAATAATTAAACCTGTAGACTCTGCTAACGGAATAAATTCTGTTGGATAAATCATCCCTATTTCCGGGCTTCGCCAGCGCAATAAACTTTCAGCAGCTACTATTTTACCAGAAGCAATATCGACTATTGGTTGATAATAAATTTCAAATTCTTGAAAATTTTGTTGTTTGATAGCCCGGTATAAGCTAATTTCTAACAACTGCGTTTTTGGAGACAAGTTGTTAATTGCAGTCCGAGGAGACAAGTATCTTTTCAAAGTAGCGTGTTTTTCCAACCTGTTAATTATGGCACTCAATAACTCAGATCGAGTGAATGGTTTAGTTATATAATCATCTGCACCCATATCCATACCTTGACGAAAGTCAGATTTGGCAGATTTTGCAGTTAGAAAAATGAAGGGAATTGTTGCCGTCAATGGATCTTGGTGTAATGCTGTTAGCACACCATAACCATCAATTTCTGGCATCATCATGTCACACAAGATTAAATCGGGAACTTCGGAGATGGCTAAATGTATACCGATTTTGCCATTAGCCGCAGCAATAGGTTCAAAATCTTCCGCTTCTAGCAAATCTAAAATGTTTTCACGGACTGATTCTTCATCTTCTATTATTAAAATTCTGGGCATAATTTACCTCAATTTATATGCCATTATTTAATGGCGCAATGTCAGTAAATTTTGTACCAAATTCCAATGTATCTGTGACAAATATTGCACCTTATTGTCGCTGTGGTTGGATACCGTCTGTCACTCTCGCGCCGGGCAATTTATGCTGCTACGCGATCGCCAATGCCAGTATTTCTACCAAGCCGATTTAAAATTTTCCCTTGGCGATCGCATAATCATAAAGCACGTATTTAGATGGCAGCAATAGGTTTTGTCAGTCCCTCTAGCTAAGAACGCTTAGTTGTCAGCGACTCGGTAAACTGAAAGATGCCGTTGAAGATAGCGCGAAATCGCCTTTGACGTTGACGCAATGCTACTTCCGCCTGCACACGAGAGGTAAGATTCACAGAAACTCCTATGAGAGGAGCGTGTTTACGTGTCGTGTCTTTACGTACTATAGCGTGCTAGTAACCATTTGTATTCCGGTAATTGTCCCTACATGAATATCCGATGTTTTACCCCAAAGGAATCAATACTAGCGATCGCCCAGGGGTTAGCCCAAACAAATAGGTATTATCAAACAATAGTTATCTAAAGCGGTTTATCTAAGTATTTTCTAATATTTTGGCGCTAAATAATTAATAATATATTAGGACTTACTCACTGTACAAATTTATCATTTTGTGCATCAATGAAATTACGTCGTTTCCGGCTGTGATCAATCATCCTTTGATAAATAGCGTAGGCGTAGCCCGCCGCAGGCATCGCCTAAAAAGTATCGAAAAACCAAGGTTTAATGACTGAAATCTATAACCCATATTTGGTTTTTCCTGTCAATGCGTAAGTCCTATATATGGAGTATAAGCATGGGAAAAATCGTATTAAGAAATATAAAGCAGTTTATACGGCGGATAGCAAGCTAGTGAGGTGCAGTTTTTTAGTTTACAAACCATATAAGTTAATATTCTGCCCCTCTGTCCTCTACCTCTTCACTGAGGAAGCAACTGCACTCGCCGTTCGCCGTAACGCAATAACCTTTCTATAGTTACAAGCCGATTTTCCCAAACTTTGACTTGATAGGAATTCGACTTAAGCTCTTGGCTCATCAATACCCGAAATTGAGACTGGAACCTACTTAAAGAGGCGATCGCCACTATTAATTTACTGTCAGAAGGCGAGGTGGCTAACTGATTTAAAGCACTGCGTAAAACTTCTGCCTGGTTGTTAAAATCTGAAATTTTTTCAGGAGTCCTTTGTAGTTGCTGATTTTGCAAAACAAACTTCCATTCACGTTGCAGCGCAGTGTAACGGATGGCGGCAGTTTGAAAAGGCTGGCGATGAGGAATAGGTTCACTTGTAGTCGGTGTTGGGGATTGAACCCTACCTTGGGTACTACTAAAAAGTTTTTGTAGCTCATTGTTAAAATTCTCGGCGGCAAAAAGTGCATAACCACTAACTGGCAAGTCCCTTACCAACTGGAGTTGATCGAATGTCCCAACTGTTGGCAAAGAAAGTAAGCGAATTCCCGGCACCAACAAGGTAGCTCCCAATTGTTTAGAGGCGATCCAGGGTTGGGCTAGTCGTTGGAAGCGAGAAGTATCTAGAGCATAAGTCATAGGAACAATTAAATCTACATCCCCCCGCCTTGCCCAAATTTCCCAGTTTTGTTGAATTTTCTGAATTCGCTCTTGTTGCGGTAGAGGAAATACTGCAACCGACAAAATCAAATTAGGTCGCTTTTTTCGCAACTGCTGTGATGCTTGGGCGACAAAACTATCAACTTGCTCAGTCCGAAATGTCGTCCATTTTTGCCAGAGTTCTGGTTGGCTAGGAGAAATACTTATCGGATCTACACCAGTAAGTTGCTGAAACTGCGCTCTTGCAGCTTTACCGTAGCCGTAGGTTCGATCTGCTAACGGGTCTTGGAAGGGGTAGCGAATGTAGTCTAAGTGTACACCATCTACATCATAACGGGTGACAATTTCCTCATACAGCTTGAGCAAGTACTGCCGCACTTCGGGGTTGGCTGGGTCGAAGAATGGCTTAGTTTGGCCAAGGGGAATCATGTTGCCAAGGTTATCGTAGTTTGCCCAATCGGGATGAGCTGCCAGCACTGGCCCTGGATAATTAGGATTAACGTTGAGAATCTCATTGTGACCTTGGTTGCCAGCAGCAAATGTCCAAACCCAAGCGTGTAATTCCATGTCTCGCTCATGGGCTAATTTCACTGCCTCTTCCAGTGGGTTCCACCCACGAATTAATGGGTTTTGCTCTTTTGCGACTTGGCTCGGATAAATGGTATAGCCAGCATTAACAGTTTCAAAAAAGACAGTATTAATCCCAGTTTGGGCTAGACGGTCAAAAATCTGGGCTAGTCCCGCCTTGCTACCAGCACGAACAATCGTCCCCCGATCTAACCAAACTGCCCGAATTTCTGGTTGAGCCAACTTCTGATCAACAGGAAACTGCTGCCACAAAGTCGTCTTAGCTACGAGCCACTGCTGACGAGCCAGAGCGTAGTTTTTTTGTGCAATCAATTGGGGTAAGTTTTTGGCAATTACTCTTACCTGTGCCAAGGCTTGGTCTTTACTTATGACTAGCCCCCGCAATTTGGTTGAGGCCAATTGTGTCGGCTGCTTCTTGACAGATTGGGGGGTGTCGGTGCTAGAGATTTCCTTGTCCTCAGATGTCGCAACGCCTTCATTAGCTGCATCTGCTAACACCGCTAAATGGGCGCTTTCCACCCGCCCAATCAGATTTGCTAGCTCTTGCTGGAGGGCGATCGCTTCGTTGTTGTCAATCGGTACATTGGAGTTGGCTGCAACATCAAGACGCACAGCTTCTTCCAACTGGTCAATAGCCTCCTGAGAACTGGGCGGTTTGACTATAGGAAGCGGTCTAGATTGCGGAGCAGTGACAGTTTTGACAGGAATAGAAGATGAGGGAGATGAATTACCCCTCTCTCCCCCTGCTCCCCTGCTCCCCTGCACCCTCGGCGCAGCCGCCACCGTCGTAGAACAGTTTTGAGAACCTCCTGCTACTTTTTTCATGCGACTTGATGGCGGTGGCGCTGTCAAATAGTGATTGACAGCAGCTTTTAACCAGGCATTATCTAACTCGGCGGCTGTTGCTGTATCTGTTCCCCAGCGCCAGCCCAAAAAGGTAGAGCGCTCAGTTGTCACTACTGCGGCGGGATTATCTTTGGAATTCCAAACAGCAGGAGATTGAGTACCCATATCATTAGGAATCACAACGCCGCCGCGCACTTTGCCAAAAAGTTCAGTTTGATTTGCCCATTTTGGGATCTTGGTTGTTGCCGGTTTGATCTGTTCTGTGTCACTGAGGCTGAATCCCCAATAACCTCCCAAGAGCGATCGCAATAACTGACGCACTCCCGGCGCTGATAGACTACCTACAGGCCCACTAGCAATCAAACGCCCTCCCTTACTCATCCATTCTTCTAGAGTGATCGCTTGAGTTGGCGTTAATGTCTCGACATTTGGCAAAAATAATATCCGGCGATCGCCCCAATCTGCCGCACTCTTGACATTAGTCAGGGGAATTACACAATATTTCACCCCAATTGTTTGTAAGCGATCGCTTATCCCTGTCCATTGATTTGCATTTTCTTGACTATGGACTACGCTCAAAACAGGTTCTTCAGTCGCCGCCGTTACTGGCAAAATACTAAAAAAATTTAAAATTGCAATTTCAAAACTTAAAATAAATAATCTTCTAGTTTCTTTAATTTTTAAACTTATATCTTTTGGTTTTTTCTGATGCTTCACCACTGACTCCTTACTTAATTATTAATTAATTGAGTTATTAGTCATAATTCATTAGTACATCATAGTCTTCTTGGCAATATACTTAGTGAATTACTTTCATCCTAGCCTATCAAAACCATTAAAAAATGCCAAGATCGATACTTAAATTCTCACAGGCGATTACACATAAGTTGTCGATTCTTGCATCGTGAATTTAATTCCATTTGAACGAATAATTAATAATTATCTTGACTCAACTATTGCAAATAAACCTTCAGGGATTTGTTCAGATTTAAAGAGTTAACAAAAGTAGCTTAAATAATACAGGTATTAATTAAATCTTCAACTCCTGCCACTGGTAAAATTTTTGTCTTTAATTTGCAAGCTAGTTCTTCAACACTCATATCATCTAAAAATACCAATTCCCCATGTTTGAGCATTACATTTGGCAGTAAAATCCCTTCTCCTAAATCTTGCCCTTGTAGGTTCAACAATAAATCATGACCAGTTAGTAATCCCGTGACAGTGATACTCTGTCCCCAATAATCACTACATAGAGCTTGCATATTTACTTCTAAACCTTCAACAGAATTCAACCGTTTTAAGATAGGTTGAAATGCCTTTTTAACTGCGTTGCCCACTACCCAAGTTAATTTCCTCTGTGGATAGACTTTTGGTGGTAATAATTCTGTTGCGGCGGCGGCAAATTGCTTGATAAATAATTGAATGGAACCAACACCGTTATCAATTTGCGGATATTCTTCATAGTCAGATTCGCTGGGTAATTCCTCACCTGCAATCAAAAACCACTCATCGGCTAACCAAACAACGCTGGAACCGAATTGTTGGCGAAATTGCCGCGAGAGCATTTGCATTTGGGAAATCACTTCTAGGGCTTTTTCCTGAGTTACGGGTATGAGTTCGTCTTCTGAAGGGCGAAACCGTGTCAATCCAACTGGCACAACTGCCACCGATGCCACCGTGGGCACTTCACCAGTATGAAAAGACGCTAAATCTTTGAGGGTTTGTTCCAGATGTTTGCCATCATTTATACCAGGACAAACAACTACTTGAGCATGAATTTGTAGTCGCCTTTCTTGAAACCATTTGAGTTGTTGCAAGATTTGTCCCGCACGCGGGTTTTTTAGCAGTCTAATTCTTACTTCAGCTTCCGTAGCATGAACAGAAACATACAACGGAGACAAGCGCATTTGCTCGATTCGCTGCCATTCTCTTTCTGACAAATTGGTCAGGGTAAGATAAGAGCCATACAAAAAGCTCAGACGGTAATCGTCGTCTTTCAAGTACAAGCTGGTGCGCTTACCTGGTGGTTGTTGGTCGATAAAGCAGAATGGGCAGCGATTATTGCATTGAATTAAACTATCAAATAAAGCAGTTTCAAATTCTAACCCCAAGTCTTGATCGTAATCTTTTTCGATTTCCAAGCTGTGAGTTTTACCCGCAGCGTCTAAAACTTCTAGTTGCAAGACTTCATCAGCACACAAAAATTGATAATCAATTAAATCGCGGGGATGAGTACCATTGATTGCAACGATCGCATCCCCAGACTCAAAGCCAATCTCTGCGGCTATAGAATCAGGTAATACTCTGGTAATTCGGGCAGGATGAATAGTCATTGGGAATGGGGCATTGGGTATTGGATAAAGGACAAATGATAAATGACAAAGAATTATTAACTATTATGGAATTATCCTTTCCAACCTGCTGCGATCGCCAATAAGATGGCACTGCCAAATGCTAATCTATACCAAACAAAAACCAAAGTGTTTCTGGTTGCTAAGTATTTGATTAAGAATGCAATTGATAGGTAGGAAAAAATAAAGGTTGAAATAATCCCTACAATTAATAGTCCAACAATGTTATCTGGCAATTCTTGAGCTTGAAATAATTTGAATATTTTCAAACTTTTATACAGCGTAGCAATGGTAAGAGTTGGAAATCCTAACAAAAATGAGAATTTCGCTGCTATGTCGCGTTCTAGTCCTAAAAATAAGGCAGTCGTCAACGTCGAGCCAGAACGAGAAACGCCCGGAATCAAAGCAAGTGTTTGTGCCAATCCAACTAAAATACCATCTCGAATCTCTAATGAATCATAACCTCGTTTGCGAGTGCCAATTTTTTCTGCCAAAGCTAGTAAAAGTGCCATGATGATTGACATGATGGCAATAATTAATGCGCTCTCCGGTAGAATATCTTTCAAAAGATAGCCGAAAATTAAGGCAGGTATTGTTCCTACTAAAATACCAACAAGAATCTTCCACTCTTCACGTTGCCAGTCTCTATGTTTTAGTGCTTCGATTCCACCCTTGACAATACTGTAAATCAGTGACCAAAAATACCCCAAAATTGCTATAACACTACCAAATTGAATTGCATCAACAAAATCTTTAGAACCTAGTTCTTTCCAACCAAATATCTTTGTCACAATCAAAAGATGTGCAGTGCTGCTAATTGGCAAAAACTCTGTAATACCTTGAACAATACCCAAAATAAAAGCTTGAATAAACTCCATATCTAATTAATACCTTTTTCTAGAGATCATATTGTTTAGCTGATGATGTTGCTTTATATACTTTCCACTGCACCCAATCTTGGAGAAAATTCAATTTTACTGATCAACAACACTATCGAAGACGCTGACTATGTTCTTACACCCACTTCAATAAGTCAACGCAATTTCGCCAATTTATCAAACTTTAATATTTAGCGGACTGATGCCAGTTCACTTTTTAACCGTTAAATTTACCCCTCGCTCCTCTGTAGTCTTTAGCTTACAAAGTACTACATGAAAGTTCTGTACATAGTGCAACTTTAATGGATTGGTTTGGGCGATCGCTCCCGAAATTTCAGTATAATTACAATGCCCCAGGGGGGGATTCAAAAATGTGATATCTTAAATAAGATAAAGTTTAGTAACAAATATTAAAAACTTTGATTAATAATACATTGTCCTCCTACACCACTTCTACCCCTTCTATTGATACGGAGTTGCATCCAACTGACACTGAGCAAAGAAGTATTAAGGAATTAGAGTCTACACTCTCCTTATCTCCCTCTCTACCTTTATCTATATCTTCTCGACAAACTTGGTTAGTGTTTGCGGCGGCGGTGTTTTTGGTAACAGTGCCAGTCTTTATCGAAGCGCCAATAGTGCGATCGCTACCAAGTCTGAGTTTAGCGCTGACAGGATTTTGGGTGTGGCTAAGTTTTAGGTTAATGTCACATCCTGCAACTTATGTATGGGGAGATTTGCTCTTAGGGTTTAGCTGGAGTTGGTTAGCAGGAGCGATTTACTGGGGCTGGTTACGTTGGGAACCTGTATGGCATCTACCAATGGAGTCTATAGGATTACCCTTTGCCTGCTGGTGTTTGGCGAAGAATTGGGGCAAGGTGGGTAGCTGGTTTTATTTAGGTTCTTTACTCGGTACAGTTTTAACAGATGTATATTTTTATATAGCAGAATTAATGCCCTATTGGCGGCAAATCATGAGAGTAGAGGCTGATATAGCACCGCAAATATTACAAAATGCCTTAACGCAAGTACAAACACCTTGGGGACAAACTTGGGCAATAATTCTCGCCTTCCTGCTGTTAACAGTGGGGAGTTTACCTTTAGCTAGAAAGCAAAGACACTGGTATGCCTTTGGTGGCGCAGTTTTAAGCACCATTTTGGTAGACAGCCTATTTTTGTTAGCTGCGATCGCTGCGTGAAGGAGGCAGCACTTCTCTACGAGAGGATGCGCCAACAGCACATCAAGAATGATGTTGTAGATGATTAATTAGTTAAGAAATATTACATAACCGTCCATCAGCATCAAGTCTTTTTTGGTGGGGTTTTCGGTATTAGACATCGCACAGTTTCGTGTCTGGTTGGGAGGTAGAATCAGCCACCCCGAAAAGATTTCGTCTAGCTGGGAATGCTACCAGGATCATGGATGCAACGCTATTGCAGCTATGCAAGCACTCTTACCACTATGAAAATTTTTTGCAAAAGTACAGTCAAACCCAGTAACGGTAAATATTGTGGATATTAATACGCTGTATATTAGTTTCTGATGACTGCTGACGGCTGTTAGCTTAAAACTTTTATTTCTGTTTGATGGAAAGAGGTAGAAAAATCGTGAAAGGATTGGCGCGTTTATTAACAGTGTTTAGTTTGTTACTTAGTTGCTGGGGATGGTTGGGAACAACTCAGATAGCCCAAGCTGCTAGTTTCAACAGTTTTGCTTTTCCTCAAGTCCCAGTTCTGGCAATTGAGCGGCAGAATCGGGCAGACGCTAAACTAGGAACGGAATTCGGTAAAAAAATTGATTTGAATAATACCAACGTCCGAGCTTTTCAACAGTATCCAGGGCTTTATCCCACCCTGGCCAAGAAAATTATCACGAATGCTCCCTACAAAAAAGTAGAGGATGTATTGGATCTTCCAGGATTGAGCGATCGCCAAAAAGAAACCCTGCAAGCCAACTTCGATAAATTTACCGTGACAGAACTAGAGCCTGCCTTCAACGAGGGAGACGATCGTTTTAACAACGGCATCTACAGATAACTGCCTTTGCAAATGTAGCAAATAGCAGCCCACTCCTGATTCTAGGGAGTGGGACACGATTATGAATTAGGAGTTAGGAGTTATGAGTTAAAAATTCAAAATTCCTAACTTCTCACCCCTAACTTCTCACTCCTAACTTCTCACTCCTAACTTCTCACTCCTAACTCCTCACTCCTAACTCCTAACTCCTAACTCGCAACTCCTAACTTTTCTAAATACCGTTGCTGTTCTTGCTGTTGTTTTTCGTGTTCTACAACAAACACATTTGAGTAGAGATTAGCCAAAATTTGTTTTCCCTGTTGTGTCAATGACAGATAATGCAGTCCTTCTTGGATATAGGGAAAAACGCCATTCCAGTAAAATTTAGCGTAGTTATTACGTAAATCGGCAGGGGTTTTATAGCCCAAAACTTTATTTACACCAGTTTCTTCAAACTCGTAAAATAAAGAAGTAATTTTCTTCAAGTAACGTGGGTCGCTTAGTTGCCCAATCAAATCAGCAGCACGTACTAACCCTGCAAAGCACTTTGTCTCTTGCTGATCCTCTGCCGCAGGCACGGGAAATCTAGTCAATTCAATATTGCTCTTAATCGCTTCAGCATCTATTAACTTGTGACCCCCAAAACGCTCATCAATAAATAGCTTTGCTCTATCAACATGATAGGGTGTGAGACTGGCATCAGAAGCGCCAGAAGCTACAGCAATCATTTTGCCATTCTTACCTGTGGCATATAAGTCTGCTGCTTCTCGGTCTTGCCGGCAAACTCCCTTAACGTAGCCAATATCATGACACACTAAGGAAATGATACAATGCAACCAGTCTTCACTGGAAACACCGCCTTCTCTAATGTGTTTCCCACGTAAAATTTCTTGCCCCACTAGGGCTACTAGGACAGTGTGTTCAACATTGTGATAAAGGGCATCGCTGTTGGCAATGTTTTCCAAAGCCATGTTACCAGCCCAGGCAATAATGTCCTGATAATCATTTTTGAAACAGCCATAAGTGCGACGGTAGCCTTCTCGAATTTCATCAACGAAGGCATCAATTAAAATTTCAGTGGCATTGAACATATTTGATTAATTTGGTAAATACCAATTATTTATTGATTTTATTGATTGATTTCAAAATTCCATAATCAGGGCCACCCTTGCTGGAATTTAGGGCAATGGAGTTTGCTCCTTTGTAACTCAGGTATAGGTCTGGATGCTAGCTTTCCCTATGTGTAGATTGCATGGTAGACCATAACTTCTTTGCAACATAAAGGGTTCTGAGGGATTATGGGTTGCGTAGAAAAAATAATTGGCTAGTGTACAAAGATACATTAATGTTTTTGATTTTAATTAGCTAAGTCTACATTAGCTTCATCAGTATTTCATAGCTAACCACTGGTTGACAGTGATCTAAATACATATTGTGTGTGACTTAGAGTAGCCAGATGAGATAATTTTTCGCATCATCATTTACATAATTTTCTTAGTAATTACTCGTAGTATAATATAGTTTATGCAATATTTTATACTATAAATTATGAAGGACATTTACTGATAAATGCGTCATAGTTGATATAAAGTAAATAAATTTCAAGTTTTCTTAAGAAAATATTTAAAGTTGTATGGGTAGACGAAAAGTGGAGGTGAGACTGTG
Source organism: Nostoc sp. WHI (assembly GCF_015714725.1). Classification (GTDB taxonomy): domain Bacteria; phylum Cyanobacteriota; class Cyanobacteriia; order Cyanobacteriales; family Nostocaceae; genus Nostoc. The sequence goes on along the minus strand of NZ_WBKM01000016.1, from coordinate 24,773 downwards.
AGCGATGAAAGAGTTTCAGAAGTCGGGGTGGAAGAACCTGTAATATCTGAGGATGCTAGCTTTACGAGCCAGTTAGATGAAAAACAAACCAGAGCATGGTTGAAGCCATTATTCTTGGGTGCTGGTTTAGGAATTGCGATCGCCTTTGGTGGGATGGGTGTATTAAATCGTCTTCCATCTGGTCAACAAAGTGCGATCGCGGATAAAAAAGTTAACCCAGCGCTGACAGTCACCATCGCTACAGTAAGAACCGCCCGTGTTGTCCGTACCCTCAAAACTACTGGGACTGTCGCAGCGCGTGATTTAATTCCGGTGTTACCGCAGACAAACGGCTTACAAATCAAAAGCATCCCCGAAGATGTGAAAGAAGGAGCTTTTGTGAAAAAAGGTCAAGTTTTGGCGGTATTGGATGATTCCATACTGCAAAACCAAATTAGCCAAGCAAAAGCAGATGTGGAATCTAAGCAAGCAGATGTAGAATCCAAACAAGCGGATTTAGCATCAAAACAGGCGGATTTAGCATCAAATAAAGCGATAGTCCAGCAAAAACAAGCCGATTTAGCTCAAGCTAAGGCGAGGCTAGAGGAAGCAGTCAAAAATTATCAACGCTATCAACAACTTGCTGACTCTGGGACGATTAGTAAACAAGAACTTGATACTCGTTCCTACAATGTGAAAACTGCCATCCAAGTTGTGAATCTCGCCCAAGAAAATGTGCGTAGTGCCCAGGCGAATATTGGCAGCGCCCAGGCGAATATTGGTAACGCCCAAGCTATTATCAACAAAGCCAAAGCCGATGTCCGCAGCAGTTCTGCCAAGGTGCAACAACTGCAAACTCAGTTGGGACAAACTGTGGTGCGTGCGTCGGTTTCTGGAACGATCGCCGAGAAACTAGTTAGAGTAGGTGATGTTACTGGTGTACCGCCGCAAACCCAAGTCGGGACTGTGATTGGTGGCACACAAAAGCTATTTTCTATTATCCAAGATCAAAAACTAGAACTTCAAGCAAAGGTTCCCGAAACTCAACTAAATGAGGTGAAAATTGGCGCATCCGTGCAAATTACTTCTGGTGTCGATCAGCGTGTGCGATCGCAGGGACGAGTTAGGGACATCCAACCACAAGTGAACGATCAAAGGCGTGAAGCTACAGTAAAAATTGACTTGCCAACAACAAGTTTACTTAAACCAGGGATGTTTGCGAGTGCCGCCATTACTACTAACTCAGGGATGAGGATGGTAGTGCCGCAAAAAGCAGTCCAGTCTCAAGCAGACTCAAGTGTAATTGTATTCACCTTATCGGGTGTAGATACAGTCCGCACCCAGAGAGTAAAGTTAGGAGATCCTGCTAGTGGTGACAAAGTGGAAATTATGAGTGGGTTGCAGTTAGGCGATCGCGTCGTAGTTGATGGTGCAGGTTATCTCAAAGATGGCGATAAAGTTCGAGTGGCAAATTGAAGAAGGAGTCAGGAGTCAGAAGTCAGGAGTCAGAAGCGATGCCCTGAGCCTGCCGAAGGGTCAGAAGTCAGAATGCAAACAGTGGCAATACTGCTCGTTTAAGCCTAAAAAAGCACTCCAGGGTAGGTTGGGTTTCGTTCCTCAACCCAACCTACAAATCTACTGAGATATCTAATCTAAAATCTAAAATCTAAAATCTAAAATTTCCCGATGTCTTTCAATATCTCCGCTTGGTCGATTAAAAAACCTGTTCCTACAATAGTTTTATTTTTAATTTTGACAGTGGTGGGTTGGTTCTCCTTCATATCCTTGGGGATTGATATTAACCCAAATATTGATGTGCCAACAGTTTTGATAAATGTCACCCAACCGGGTGCAGGCCCGGCAGAACTAGAATCCCAAGTGACGAAAAAAATTGAAGATGCCGTCGCGGGGTTGGGCAATATCGATTATATGATTTCCACTGTCAGCGATGGAAATTCTAGAACGACAATCAGTTTTGTTTTGGGTACAGATAGCGATCGCGCCACCAATGATGTCCGCAATGCGATCGCTCAAATTCGCCAAGATTTACCCCAAGATATCAACGATCCAATTGTGGAACGCCTGGAATTTTCCGGTGGCTCGGTGATCACCTACGCGGTTAAATCAGATCAGCGTTCTGTAGAAGAATTAAGCAACCTCGTAGATCAAACCATTAGCCGCGCCTTATTGGGAGTCCGTGGTGTCGCCCAAATTCAGCGTGTGGGTGGAGTTGACCGAGAAATTCGGATCAATCTCAATCCCGATCGCTTACAATCTTTAGCGATCACCGCCACCCAGGTAAACGACCAAATCCGCGCTTTGAACATTAACTTACCTGGCGGGCGTGCCGAAGTTGGTGGTAGCGAACAAAGTATCCGTACTTTAGGAAGTGCCACCAGTGTAGATATTTTGAAAACCTACGAAATTCTCTTACCAGAGGGTGGTTCCGTACCCTTATCCAGCTTGGGAACCGTAGAAGATAAATTTGGCGACGTGCGCCAAACTGCCCGCCTGAATAATCAACCTGTGGTAGCTTTCCAGGTATTGCGTAGTACTGGCAGCGTTCTGGTGACAGTGGAAGAAGGAGTCAAAGCAGCAGTTAAACAACTCGAAAAAACACTTCCCGCAGATGTCAAGCTGGATTTAATTTTTACTAGAGCCGATATTGTCCGCCAATCTTACCAAAGCACCATTGAGGAATTGATTCAAGCTTCCGTGCTGGCGATCGTTGTTATTCTAGTGTTTTTGCGTGACTGGCGAGCAACATTAATTACTGCTGTTGCCTTACCTTTATCAATAATTCCCACCTTCGCAGTGCAGCAAGCCTTTGGTTACACCCTCAACAATATGACTTTGTTGGCATTAGCGCTGGCGGTGGGCAACTTGGTAGATGATGCCGTTGTGGAAATTGAAAATATGGAACGGCACATGGCTATGGGCAAGTCAGCTTGGAAAGCGGCTTTTGATTCTTCTGAGGAAGTAGGATTAGCGGTTGTAGCAAGTGCCGCGACGATTATTGCCGTGTTTATGCCCGTTGCCTTTATGGGTGGGATTCCGGGGCAATTTTTCCAACCATTTGGTGTTACAGTTGCCGTTTCCACAATTTTTTCAACTCTTGTAGCGCGGATGGTTACGCCCATGATGGGGGCGTATCTCTTGCAGGAGAAACAGGAGCAGGGAGGCAGGGGAGCAGGAAGGCAGGGGGGCAGGGGAGTAGTAAAATTCTTTAATTTTAAATTTACCCTTCCAGGTAGCGGGAACGGAAATAGAAAACTCAGCACTGAAAAGCGTCGGCGTTTTCAACCTTATAGATCACTTTTAGAATGGGCATTACGCCATAGATTGACAACGATCGCGATCGCCTTAGCTTTCTTTATTGCTAGTCTGATGCTAGTTCCCTTAATTCCCAAGGGTTTCGTTGATGATGGCGACTTCGGATTTTCCAATGTATCCGTAGAACTAGCTCCCGGTTCCACTTTAGAAGACGTTAACAAGGTAGTCACACAAGCAACTAACATCATTCGGCAAAACCCAGTAGTTGAAAGGGTACTAGCAACGGAACAGATCAATTCTGCAACCCTTGCCATTAATCTCAAACCTAAAGAGGAACGAAATATTTCCCAAAAACAGTTTGAGGAACAAGTGCGCCCTTCCTTTGAGCAAATACCAGGAGCTAGAATTAGTTTTCAAAGTCAGTCACCAGGTGGCAGTCGTAAAGGTTTATCAATTGTTCTCAGGAGTGAAAATCCTCAAGCATTGAATCAAACTGCTGATGCCCTAGAAAAGCAGATGCGAGCTATAACTGGATTGGTAGAAGTGTCTTCTAGTGCGAGTTTAGTTAAACCAGAGATTTTAGTAATTCCTAACCCACAACGGGCAGCAGATTTAGGAGTGACAGTGCAAGCGATCGCTCGGACTGCTTCCCTTGCCACCATTGGCGACAATGATGCTAACTTAGCAAAATTTAATTTAAGCGATCGGCAAATCCCCATTCGTGTCCAAATCGACCCGAAAGCACGGGCTGATATCAACACAATTACAAATCTCCAAGTCCCCAGTCAAAATGGTAGATTAGTTCCCCTTGTGGCAGTGGCAGATATCCGCTTTGGTAGCGGCCCTGCTACCATTGACCGTTACGATCGCGCCCGTCAAGTTGCCGTGGAAGCCAATTTACAAGGGATTTCTTTAGGCCAGGCAGTCGAGACAATCAACAAACTACCTGTGATGCAAAACTTACCGCCAGGAGTTGTACAGCAACCTTCAGGCAGTGCCAAAATTATGCAAGACATTTTCGGTCGTTTTGGAGTAGCACTGGGGCTGTCATTAATGTGTATCTATGCAATTCTGGTGCTGCTGTATAACAACTTCCTGCATCCATTATCGATCATGGCAGCCTTGCCCTTTTGTTTGGGTGGCGCACTGATAACGTTGATGATTGCCCAAAAACCCTTGGGACTTTATGCGTTGATTGGTGTCGTGTTGCTGTTGGGGATTGTTACCAAAAACTCGATTTTGTTAGTTGACTATACAATCATCAATATGCAAGAAGGCAAAACCCAACGTCAGGCACTCGTAGAATCGGGTGTGTCACGTCTGCGCCCGATTTTAATGACTTCTCTGGCAACGATCGCCGGGACTTTGCCCCTAGCATTAGGAATTGGCGCGGGTTCTGAAGTCCGCCAACCAATGGGAATTGCCATAATGGGCGGTTTCACAACTTCCACCCTGCTGACACTGGTGGTAGTACCAGTAATATTTAGCTACATTGACAACTTCCAAACTTGGATTATGGATACATTGCGCTATGGCTTTGGCAAGAAACCATCGCGCCAATAATTGTAGAGACGGCGATTTATTGCGTCTTCTTAACCTTTTGATTAGACTGCAACAGAAGTAAACCTGCTAAAACTGCATCTGATTCATAGGCTGTAAACTTTGCCAGAGATAGGGAAAGGATGAAAGGGGAAAAGTTAAAGGGAGATTTAATTCCTTTTCTTTTCCCCTTTCTGTTTTCTATAGGACTTACGCAAAACTACACGCTGTAGGGGCAATTCATGAATTGCCCCTAATACGGTTCAGTTAAGGGCTACTGGTACAAAACTTTGGGTTTTTGAGACGCGATAAATCGCCGTCTCTACAAATGTTTTGGTCTTATCTGAACTGTATTGGAATTGCCCCTACCTGAAAATCAAGGTTTCGACTATTGGTTGCGTAAGTCCTGTTCTAAACTCGTGGACGAGTCTTTAATACTCATGGACGAGTCTTTGATACTCGTGGACGAGTCTTTAATACTCGTGGACGAGTCTTTAATACTCGCGGGAGAGTCTTTAATACTCGCGGGAGAGTCTTTAATACTCGTGGACGAGTCTTTGATACTCGCGGGAGAGTCTTTGATACTCGTGGGAGAGCCTTTGATACTCGTGGGAGAGCCTTTGATACTCGCGCGAGAGTCTTTGATACTCGTGCGAGAGTCTTTGATACTCGTGAGCGAGTGTTTAGGACTTATTGAATAGCCTAAGAAAACCTCACCCTGTTTCTGCTACGCAAAACCTGTTCCTCTTCTTAGTAAAGCTATGGTGTACACACAAGTCAGACAGGTTTTACTCCAATACACTTGGGATAAACCAGAAAGCCCTCATGTAGAGACGCGATTTATCGCGTCTAAAATACTGGAACGTTAGAGAGACGCGATAAATCGTCGTCTCTACAGAGAATGTTCTCGTCAATTATTCCTTGACAAAGTAGTATGATTTATTGCGTCTTCAAAAACTAGCCCTGGCGAATGGAATTCGCCCAATACTTTTCAAATATCCCTAAGTGCGATCGCATTCCTGGCTATGATCGAGTGAGTAACTCTGGGAGTTGATCTAAGAAATGCCTAACACGCTATACGATCAAGATTTGCAATTATGGATTGAGCAAACCATTCAACAGTTACAAAATCATGAATTTGAGGCGTTGGATATTGAGCATTTGATTGAGGAGCTAGTTGATTTGGGTAAGGCAGAGAAAAATGCGCTCAAAAGCAATCTGACAATTTTATTGGCGCATTTACTCAAGTTACGAGTTCAGAATGATGTACCTGATATGATGAAAGGAAGCTGGTATAGCTCAATACTTGAACATCGTCAGCGAGTTCTGAATAATTTGGCAGATACTCCTTCTCTAAAAAGTTTTCTGGTAGAGGCGCTGGAAAAAGCCTACCCAGATGCTCGGAAGCTAGGCATTAAGGAAGGTAAGCTTGCTAAGTTTGGGGTTCGGATACCCTATGAAAGTGAATATCCCACTGTTTGCCCTTTTTCGATTGAGCAGATTCTAGATGAGGATTTTTATGGGTTGTAGAGGATTGCGTAGGCGTAGCCCGCACTTCTCTACGAGAGGCTGCGCGTAGCAAGATCGTCTCCGACGGGAGAAGGATACGGCAAGCTCAGTGACCATCGTAGACATCGCAATCATATTGGTTTATGTGTAGATGAATGGACAGGTTGACCGAAAAGTTCTACAATCTGACTGATTGCGGTAAATTTACCTATTGCCCAATCCACATAAGCATAGTAAAGATTTTCTAGTGATTGCGTTTGATTGCGGAAGCACTAAATTAATATAGGGAAGTCTTTCATAAAGGGCAGCAAACAAATGGATGTAAAGCTGATTCTAGCTGGATTAACAGTTATATTTACGCTTTCGTGCTTATTTTTTGGTACGAAAAATGGATTCTATGATTCAGACAACTATCACGGCAATGGCTCCGCACATTGAAATAAGTCTGTAGATACTTGGGCGACTTCCCGTAGAGTGAGTTGGCTAAGATAGCTCAGAACTTGCAAAGGGAAAATAAACAACAGCCAAACTCCTTTAGCTCCTAGTTTGATGGCTTTTGGTTAGCCCACCTTTCCGAACCAGTGCAAGTTCGGTGCAAGCGTCCTCCCCAATCAAAAATCTGTATTCTCAGGGTGTAGGGGCGCACAACAAAACTTACCCCTAAGTCACAAAACCAAAATTTGTGTAACTTTTGGCTTTTGGGATATGTCCATGATGATCAGGTTTGAGGGGAGGAGAGCATGAGGGATAATCTGTCGGTATCCTCTCGCGTAGATGCTGCGGAAGCGGGTAGTGAATTAGAATGTTTGCCCTATAGTGTCCAGCATGACAACGAGGGCGTGTGTTTATTGGTGAAGATGGGGCCACACCGCATCCTGTTGGACTGTGGTATGGAGGATATTTCATCCCTGGCGAAGGGGCTTACTAAATCGGTACATGGAACTAGTTCGCCTTTACCGGCAGATTTAGTTTTGGTTAGTCACGCCCACCCAGATCACGCCAGAGGCTTACTGGCACTGCATAAAGCTTTCCCAAAGTTACCTGTTTATGGCAGTGAGGTGACCACCAAGTTACTGCCACTGAATTGGCTAGACCAAAACGCTGAGGAAATTTCCCAATTTTGTCATGCCTTGCCGTTGCGATCGCCTGTGGAAATCCAAGAGGGTCTAATAGCAGAATTATTTCCCGCCGGGCATTTACCAGGAGCAGTAGCAATTCTGCTTACTTACACTACCCAGCAGCGTACTTACAAGCTACTATATACAGGCGACTTTTTCCTATCAAACTCCCGGTTGGTAGAAGGTTTGCGTTTAGAGGAACTGCGGGGCTTAGACTTAGATGTGCTGATCATTGAAGGCAGTTATGGCACATCCCGTCATCCCCATCGCCGCAACCAAGAAAATCAACTAGCAGAGCGAATTAATCGGGCGATCGCTGACCATTGTTCTGTAATCTTTCCCACTCCGGCTTTAGGATTGGGTCAAGAACTATTAATGCTCTTACGCTCTCATCACCACTTCACCGGACGAGATTTAGATATTTGGGTAGATGCTGCTGTTGCCACTGGGTGCGATGCCTACCTAGAACTACTACCCCACCTCCCCCCATCCGTCCAGAACTTCGCCCGCCATCAACCTTTGTTTTGGGATGAACGGGTACGTCCCCGCGTGCGTCGTTTACAGCCAGAACATCGTGCCACTGTGGGCAAGTCGCCTTGTATCGTCCTTACCGACTCTACATCTGATTTGGGTGAATATTGCCAATTAGACACTGGCCCCTGGCTGATCCTCCTGCCAGAAAAAATTGATATAAAAGTTAACAAAGAATATTTAACACCCACAACTGTCGAAACCTATCTTCTAGCTCAACATAGTGATGGCCCTGGCACTACGCAGCTAATTCATAATTTGCGGCCCCAACACGTAATTTTTGTTCACGGTTCTCCTGCCTACTTGGCAGACCTAACTAGCTTAGAGGAGTTACAAAACCGTTACCATGTGCATTCGCCGGCGGCTGACACCTTAGTAGAACTGCCCATCGGCGATACATTTTTACAGCCGGCAGCACCAGAGACTAACTACGAAGGTGAACTTACAGAGTTAGGAACAGTAATCACTATCACCCTACCTGATGTGATTACTGCTGATCCGCGTTGGCGGCAGTTTGCCGATACTGGTTTAGTCGAAGCTCGTTGGCAAGGGGAAGAACTAGTATTACGGGGATTGTCTCAACGAGAATTGCTCAACCAAAACAGCGATCGCTATACATGGACAGATGTAGACTGTTGCGGTACTTGCCGACATCAAAGGGGGCAGAGGTGTTGGAACCCAGCTTCCCCGTTGTATAACTTTAAGGTAACTCTAGAAGGTTACTGTCCTGCCTTTGAAGGTTTGTCTAGCCCTGAGTCCTGAGTACTGAGTTAGGTATTTATTAATCAGCACTCAGTAGTGATTATTCAGGATTTGAGTCAGTGTAATGGTTGCGGATGCGTTCAGCTTCAGGACAGTCTTCAGTCATTAGAGGTTCCACGTTACCGCGTGGTACTGAAGCCAATTTTTGCGTTACAGCACCAATGCTCTCAAGGCGAACCATTTCTTCCCAAGAACAAACTTCGTCCTCTTCTTCTGTTTCATAGCGTAGGGTCACTAAATCTCCCTCGATATCGATGATGCGGGCGCGTTCAATCCAGCGTTGCTGGTCCCGCAAGAAAACACATACCTCGCGCCCATCGCAACACAATTGATAAATCTTGCGGTGTAGCATGTATTGTTTCTGCCTTTTTAAACAATGTAGTTAAACCTATCAAAATCTCGGTTCTACCCCTTTACATTACACCCTTAGGAGGTTAATTTCACGGTTCAGAACAAGTACGTCTCCTGACTAATCGCAAGACTTGCTTGTAGTTGTCAGAATCTAGCGTAATCTTGGGTTATCAACCTGTACCAATCAACTCAATCTCCCTCAGGCTCATTCTCGGAAATGTCTGCTTCATAGAAGTCAAACAATCCGAAATTTGTCCTAATAAGGTTAGTATTTGCTGGTGAGTCCTTCTTACTATTATATAAAGTAATAAAGAATACTCCCACACAAGCGTTGATTGCGGTTGTTTAAGTTGCCTACTTATAGTAATTGGCATTACTGGGAAGTCCGCGGACTCGGCTTTATTTTTACCCCTATTGTGTTTGATCTTAACTCATTCTCTTGCTGACCTTCATGGTTTTCAACAACAACCCCCAAAGAGTTTTGAGTTTTTAGGGTTTTTACGTGATCAGGACTAGGGTAGGACTTACGCAAAATAGATTCCCCAATCTGTTTAAAAAGGGGGCTTTTAAGGCTACGGTGTCACACAAGCCCTAAAAACCTAGCTTAATAAGGCTTTCCTCGTTCCCCGGCTCCGCCTGGGAATGCATTCATTGAGTCTCTGGCTCACATGTCTGACTGGAGGCAGTAGCCCCTAATCGGCCATTCCCATGCTCTGCATGGCAACGAGAGAGCAATGGGAAATCGAGCTTTTTTGGACTTATGTGTACACCGTAAAGTAGTTTACTTCCACTTGTATGTACACCGTAGCTTTTTAAGGGAGACTAGGCGAGATAAAACTTTCAGGTTTTCAGTGCGTAAATCTTGTAAGGAAAAAGTAAGGGAGTAGGGATTAGAAAGACTTACACCAAGTTCCCTTGTGCCCTTCTGCTCTCCTGCTTCTGTTGAAGTATCAGCACTATTTATCCGGTAGGGTAAATTCCATGAGCACATTCGACGCGGATGCTTCTCGTTTAATTTGACCTGAGCGAACTGCATTGTATAGAGATGCGATCGCTGGTAAGTCTTCTGACTGATAGCATTTAGTGGTGAGCACTTGATGGAGCAAACCCTCAGATTCAACACTAAGATATCCAGTTTGGAAAGCAGATTCAACGAGTGTACGAATCATGTTGATTAGGGCAGAGTGAGCAATTGTTACATCTAGTGTGAAACATTTTCTTCTGCTGCTAGTTGATATGGAACATTAAAAGCATGTGATTATAGTTACAACTAATTAGTGATTTCCGTCACAAGATGGCTAGATTTAAAAATTTTAGATACATATATCACTGATATACGGATATAAGTTGGTACAAAAATTTCCAGTAACAATATTAAAATATAAAAAAATCTTTAGACAAGCTTCAAAAATATAGTCAACCACACGCAATCAAGCAAAAAACTGGCGGAAATCTTCATCCTTTTGACTCAACTGCACCCAGTCTAGGTTTAAGGACTGGAATTTTTGCACCAAGCGATCGCACGCCGGGCGTTCGGTAGCATAATGTCCGGCGTCGATTAAAATTAGATTGCAATCGCGGCTTTCTTGAAACTGATGAAACTTACAGTCAGAAGTCAGATAAGCTTGAGCGCCAGTTTTGGATACAGATGAAATGTAACTAGCCCCCGAACCACCCAAAACAGCAACTCGTGAAATTGTTTGCTGTAAATCAGCAGTTGGGGAGGAAATCAATTTAGGGGGAGCAAGTCGGGTTTGAATAGTTGTAAGTAACTCCTGTAGTGTCAGAAATGGCTCTAGCAAACCAACACGACCATATCCTAATCCTCCTTGTGTGGGTACTATGGGAGTAACTTCTTTGAGTTCCAAAATCTGAGCCAAAACGTCAGCAGTACCATCCTGCACTTGATCAAAATTCGTGTGGGCGCTGTAAATACCAATATTGTGGGTAAAGGCTAACCGTACCATTTCTGCGATCGCTTCACCACTGCGTAAAGATTTGGGAGGAGTAAAAATTAAGGGATGATGGGCAAAAATCAGATTAGCATTAAGAGCGATCGCTTCGTGCATTACCGCTAAAGTTGGTGTTAAACACACCAGAATCCGTGCTTTTTTCTGCAAAACTCCTGGCTCAATCTGCCAGCCACAATTATCCCAGCTTTCACACCAAGCAGGATTTGCCCATGCTTCAAACCAAGTAATTAAATCAGCAATTTTCATAATTATTTTCTTCAGCAATTAAAAATTGCCAATCAGTGTTTCTGTGGTTGAATATTTAATTTTAATGCTAATTGCTGGCGCATTTCCTGGAAAGGTTTGTTCCATACAGGGCAGGCATTCCACTCCCACACTGCCACTGGTATAAGTTGTTCTTCAGCAAGATAAGTTAGCAGACGATATTCATCTTCTGGTTCACGGGAAAAGGTGAAGGGGTTACGATAACCTGTGTCACACAGTTTATAAGATGTAATATGATCCTGACTAATACGTTGTAAAAGTTCTTTACCTTTGACGAGCAAATAATCCAAAAAAACTAGACTAAAAGGCTCTATATGTGCGCGATTTTGTGGCTCTTTTTGTACCCATCTTGCCCACTCAAATCCATACATAAAATCGTGAGCATAACGGAAGCGCATTTCCGTTTTATTTCCGAACATCTCTATCAGAGAAACCATCTTTTCACTAAAAACTTTTAAAAAAGGAATAGCGCCCTGATCTGCTACTAAAGCCTGCCTAAGCATACTACTTACAAGAAAATCAAAATCCCAGAAGATATTTTCTGGGAAATTTTGCAACTGAGTATACACTATGGATTCGAGAGTTTCCTGAAGGGCTATGATGAGTTTAATTTCGGTGTTTTGTTGAGTAATCAAATTTCCCAATTCTGCAAAACTGGTAATTAATTTCTTTTGGGGATTAAGTGACAACAGATTAACAGACTGCCGGGCAAGAATTACATCAATAAATTGGAAAGCATGAGTTGGTGTCAGTTTTTGCTTCATAGTAATTGAAATAGCCCAGACAGCTTACACCAAATATTAGTTTAGATTTAATTAACTAGATGATTAAACAATGACAAATAAACTTAACTTTTTAATTTACAAATTTAAACAAATTATTCAGTGTCTATCTGATTAATTTCGGATCAATGATTTTCATAGGAAAGTTATCACGACGAAATCATCATCAACCATTTGTCAATAAGTAATAGTGCTTAAAGCTTTGCCAAAATCAAAAGACCTCTTGCATAAATAATTTTTTATCTCACGCAAAGGCGCAAATTTGCAAGAAGTCTAAAGTCGTAAACACAATTTCTCAGTCAGCAATGCCTACGCCTGGCTACGCCTAAGCATCATACTTAAAAGCATATTACCGCTCATTTAACAATATTATACACATAGGATACGCAATAGAAACAGGGTATTTAAACCCTACAAAACTATACTTTAAATAAATGAAAACTGAGAACTATCTATCCAGAAATATGGACAACCAATTCTCTTAAATGACTGTGCTGGCGGTGTTCCCAAATATAAATTCCTTGCCAAGTTCCCAGCACCAAATGACCTCGATTAATGGGGATATGCTCAGAAGTTTGGGTGAGTACGGTACGAATATGTGCCGGCATATCATCGGCGCCTTCTGCATTGTGAATGTATTTTCCCGATTCTGGCACGAGTTTTGCCATAAAGTTAGCTAAATCTACAAGGACATCAGGATCGGCATTTTCTTGGATTACTAAACTGGCTGAAGTGTGGCGCAAAAATAGAGTACAAAGACCAGTTTCAACTCCCGACTCTGCAACTGTGGCTTCAATTTTCGCAGTAATGTTGTAAAAAGATTTGGCAGTGGTGGAAATTTTTAGTAACTTTTGGTAGTGACTCATTTGAAACAGTAATTATTGATGAAAGTAAAAGCTAATAAGCAATTCAATCTGCTTGATTTGGTTGTTGTTCCGCCGTTGATTGATTACTAGACTGAGTATGTCTTCTCTTAAAGAGGCTTAACACCGCATTTACAGATTCTTTTAGGAAATCGGGGATAATAGGTGTGCTAGGCAGATTGTGAGATAAAGCTGTAATGTTAGCCCGATCTGGCTCTGGCAGTTGTAAACTATTTTTAGAAGATTTTGTATCGTCTTGGTTGGTATTCATAGTTTTTGTAATTCAGGAATGAAATAAACTGTTACTTGATGTAACAAGGCAACAAAGGCGATTCCGGCAGTCACAAAAGTAGCGTATCTCAATCTCAAGGATTGAGAAATATCCTCTACTTGCTTCTGGTTCTCATTATAAGTCTCTCTCAAGTTAACTAACATCTGTGACTGGTATTCGTGAGGTGAGAACTTCAAATATTTATTCTGAAAATCGTCAGTTTCTAGGTTGGGGCTGACAAAAAATTTGCGTGGTAATAAAGCCCGTATTAGTAGCATAAAATTGACGAGAACTAACAATATCTCTAACGCACTGAAAAGACTAAATATCGTAATCAGTCTAGAGATTGTTAAAAAACTTAATAATGCAGTGTTTGTGACAAATAGGATGTTCATCTGAGTGATTAAAATTTGCCGTTCTTCTTTTTGTCTTTCAATCACTCGACGCACATCTTGGGAGGCTAATTCCAACGTTTCTTTGTCTATTGTTGGACTTTCCATGATTAATTTATGTTGTTTTGAATAACTTTAATTTGACTGTAAATATTTAATAACGGCATGAGCGATCGCTTCATTACCATTTTTAGCAATTAGTTCATATTGCTTCGGTGGTTGAGGTAACTCACGCAGAAAATCCCAAGTCCCTTGAAAAAACTCAGATGGGGTGATGATTTGATGCTGGTTATAATTAGTTATGCCTTCTAGTATAAAAGTTGCTTCGGCAAAATCATCACGCGGGATCGTAACAATAGGCACTCCCAATAGTGTGGCTTCAGCAAAAGTGCCGTAACCAGGTTTAGAAACAACTCGCCCACAAATAGGCATAAAATCTACAGGGCGGTATTTGCGATCGCTAATTTTCATTAAATTAGGTAAATCAGGGGCAGATTGATCAAAAACGATAAATTGCCAATCTGGAAATTGCCGCAGGTTATCATAGGGAATTTGCTGTAAACCCAAGCCGCCAAAGGTCAATAAAATAGTTTTTTCAACTGGTGCAGTTATTCCCCAAAGAGAACGTAAATCATCAGCAGAGTAACGGGGGGAACCGCCTGTTAATCCGACATCTGTGATATTATTAAAAGCTTGCATCGGTTCATGGAATGGTAGACGAAACAAGCGATCGCACTTTGAATACCAATCACTAATCCAATCGGCAACTGCTATAAATTCACCTCCCCAATCTCGGTAGATCAAGTCCCAGCCAAAGTTACTCATCATCCAGCAGGGAACATTTGCAGCTTTGGCAAATCCAGAAGCTAGGAAAGGAATATCTGCCAAGATGAGATTAACGCGATTTTGGCGGATAAAATTGACTTCTGAAGCAATCAGCGAATTTTGATGCTTCTTAATATCGAGCAACTTTTCTAAAGTCGCTACTTTATCCATTGTCAGACTATCAGTTTGCACCACACCCAAATCAAATGCACGGGGACGATAGATAAAATCGCCTTCTAGATAACACTCTAGTAACCAGCGTGGGGCAGTAGTCGCTAGAATTAGCAGAACTTCTGGACATAACTTTTGAATTGTCGCAGCTACAGAAGCCGTGCGCGCTGCATGACCAAAGCCGTGATTAGTTATGGCTAAATATAAAATTGGGCGTTCCATTTTCAAGTTAGGAGTCATTCAATTTTGGATTTTGGATTTTAGATTTTAGATTGAAGAAAAATCTAAAATTGGCAGAGTTAGGAGTTAAAATCATCATTTCCACACTGATAAGTTATAACTCCTAATTTTTAACTAAGTTTTGCAAAAGCTTTGAATCGTCTCAACTAATTGGTCAATTTCCGATTCTAAAGTAAAGTAATGGACGGTGGCGCGTATACAGCTAGGATCGGCAATTGTGCGAGTTAATATTCTTTGTGAGTCTAAAAATTGCACCAATTTGAGATTAGCTTGGGGCTGATTATTTGTAAGTTGAAAAGAAACTATACCGCTTTCAGGTGGGGAAGTTCGCAAACATTTAACATCGGGTAACGCCGCTAACTGTCGCCAGAGGTAATGACTGTTATGGCAAATTTGCTCGTAACGTTCTTGTGACGTTCCCCATTGCTGATGGATGGCGATCGCTTCCCGTAACCCAACATACAATGGATAAGCTAATGTAGACACTTCGTATCGTCGCCCATCTGGAAGCCAATCCACAGGTTGAGATTGACTATCTACAACAATGCCATTCAAGCCAATAAATGTTGGTTTCAGGCTTTCTCGTGCTTCTGGTCGCACATACAAACCACCCGCACCCGCAGGGCCACATAACCATTTGTGACCAGTGAAAGCATAAAAATCTACTCCCAATTCAGTTAAGTTTAAAGGCAACAAACCAGCAGATTGGGCAGCATCTATCAATAGTAAAGAATGATTATTTCTGCATACTTCGGCAATTTTATCAAGAGGTAAAACTTGACCCGTATTCCAGAAAACATGACTCAATATCACAAGACGGGTATTAGGGCGCAAATGTTGGACAATAATTTTTACGGGATCGCCCTCATTTAAGGTTGCCTTTAAGGGACAGGTAGTAACTTCTACAGCGAATCTCCGCGCGATTTCCTGCGATGTAGCAATCACGCCTGGATGTTCGCAGTCTGAAAGCAATATATGGTCGCCAGCACGCCATTCAATGCCCCACATGGCGATATTACAGCCAACAGTGACATTTTGGGTGAGGGTAATTGTTTGACTTGGTGCGTGTAACTCCGAAGCGATCGCTTCTCTTGCGGCTTGAGTCTGGGGTGCTATCCAGCCATACGCCTCATTGCCAAAGGGGCCAATATGCTGAACATGAGCTTGAGTTTGGGCGATCGCATCCATTGCTTTTTGGGGCATCGGGCCTTGTCCGCCGTAGTTAAAATAAGTCTTATTTGCTAAAGCGGGAAATTGCTCTCGATGCCGATGCAGCTTGATTGGTGATGCAGAAATACTAGTCATAATTTACAAGGGATATCTGTTGTTTGCAAGCTATTAATTAATATCAGAGGTATTCGTACTTTGCGGTATGAACAACGCTAAAAATAGTGATGAGATTAATTTAAGCCCTCGCTGCCAAATTTCATCTCGTAAGTTGCAAAGTTTAGTGTTGGATGAAAACTGCACTCTTATATTATAATACGTAGCCGCTTGTTATTAGACATTACTTGACTTGTTAACACTTGACCAAGTTAAATCACACAAGGAGATGATTAGACAAAAAATTGAATATGCTACAACAAGAAGACATTCGCAATGCGATCGCTATTAGTTTGGGTGCGATCGCAGGTGCTTTAAGTCGCTACTATCTGACATTGTGGTTTGCCCAACGCTTCGGCAGCAGTTTTCCTTATGGTACTTTTTTTATTAATCTTAGCGGTTGTTTAGCAATGGGATTTTTCGCTACCCTGGCTGTAGAGAAGGTGGCAATTATTTCCCCAGAAATGCGGTTATTAATAACAACAGGATTTTTAGGAGCATATACAACTTTCTCTACCTACGGTTTAGATACTATCTCCTTATTACGTAATAGCACTTTGTTAACAACAACTCTCTACTGGGCTGGCAGCGCCATCTTCGGAATTATCAGTGTTCAGTTAGGGGTACTTCTTGCCAGATTATGGAGGTAGAGAAATGAGAGAGATACTGATTTAAGCAAGTTTTAAAGTTATTCGTAAGTTATTAAGTGATAAGAGGTTTGACAAATGAAGAATCATGGATTTGGCAAATTAGTTATCTTTCTAAATCAATTGGAACAAGAGAGAATTAGTTACACTCTAGCCCATCATCGGGATGAAACCATTATGGTGAATGTAGCTGTGGCTGGAGAGCGATGGGAAGTGGAATTTTTTGAGGATGGTTCGGTTGAGGTAGAACGATTTGTTAGTAGTGGAGAAATTAATGGGGAAGAGGTTTTTAGTGAATTATTTGCTATGTATTCAGAGCCAGAAAGTCATTCTGCCAAACTTACCCAAAACGCTAACTTGGCAAGCAGAAGATGAAGGCGATCGCACAACAGACTCGGTTAAAACCTGCTCAACTAAAATACTCATTAATTTTCCTCTACTACTGTTGATGATTTTGCTAACTGTTCCCTTACCCATTGACGCAGATGACGAATTAAGCTCGTTTCCCCCATCGTTAAACTTAACTCCAAAAACTTCATCAGCACAGCAGCATCAAACATAGGCAATACTAACGACACCTCACGGGGTTGATAGTCATCATTAACCAAACTGCAAATTGTCAAAATCTCACGATCAAAACGCCACACCTCTGGCACACCCAACGCCGCATAAATACCCATCCGATTCATCGAACTGGTGGTACTATCAACCTCAATCGCCAAATCTGGGGGTGGATCAATTGTCAAATTAATCGCATCCTTACCGCGCACAGCTAACTCATTTTGAATGTAATAACACTCATCTGGCTCTAAACCCTTTCGTAAATCTTCTCGTGTCCAAGTTGTAGAACCTAAACTGCAAATTTCAATTCCTAACTCTTCCGTAGTAGCTTCAACAAAACGACCCAATAATCGTTTATAACGTTCGTGTGGTGGTAGCGGCATCATAATCTCCAAAGTTCCATCATCATAAGTCAGTCGCGTTCCTGGTTGTGACTCCAAGTCTCGCACTAAATTCTGATAGGTATCCCAGTGAATGCCTTGAAGTATAGTTATGTTTGTAGGTAATGATTTTGCCAAAGGCGTGTCAGAAGCGATCGCAGAAGTCATAGTTTTCTCCTTTAGCTATAAATATTCAGTTCTTTGAGATATTCCACTCATTTTAACTCGCACCTCAGATAGATCAGTGCCATCTTTGAAGATTAAATGAGTGCGATCGCATTTTATCTACCCTGTAAAATCGAACCTTTAATTTAACTGCTCATCTCAAGGCTAATCATTATTTGTATATGTGATTGCTGGGTCACGAAGTTCGTATCCGACTATGGCAGAGTAGAGACGGCGTATAACGTCTTCAATTTTATAACTTTTATCGCGTAAATCTGGATAGAAAGCCCCTTCATGTAGAATCTTGCTGCGGATTGCATAAGCTTCGTCCAGAATTTTTAATGCCATTTTGTCCTCAGTTAAATGAGTTATAAAAAGACGTTTAATAGCGTGTGAGACAGATTCACGCGTTAGATTACTGATACTCCCTTCGAGCGATCGCTTTATATCATCAGGTAAATCCAGTGAATCTTGCACCTTATTTAAGGTATCTTTTACAATTTTTTTTAAATCTGGGTATTCAAATTTTTTCTGTTCAGCTAATGGCTCAAGTGCTGATACAAGACCAACAAATCTTGCACGTTCTGTCGCCTCTAAACGAGCTGCGGCAAAAAGCTCCATTGAGACGAGCAGCCGTTTATTATTAATTGGGATATTAGAAGTGAAAGTTTGCTCCACTACTTCAACAACTAGGTTTGCTCCACTAGTTGACATACCACGAAATTCTATCCCCATCAGCATCCCTTCGTGTAGAGTCCGATCATATACTACACATGGCAGTGGAGTGTGATATTCTAACCGCAGTGGACATTTTAATGAGACTGCTGCCCACAAAACTGACATTGCAAACTTTAAACCAGCCTCCTCTGCTTCGCTAGCAGTAGCAAAACCTTCTAAATAGGCTGTAAATTTCTGAAATTCAAACTTTTTATTTTGGCGAGGAATCAGACGAACAATCAGATCATTGCCCAAAATGAGACAACTTTCTCCATCAAAACCAAACTGATGGGTATCACCAAGAATAATATCAACCTTTGAGCCATAGGGTCTAAGTTTAGGTTTGTCTGCTATTTCGTATCTTGTTTTTGGTAAATGATTACTTGGCATTTACTAATCTTACTCCTCTAAGTATTGCTAGTTAGGTAACTTTAACTATAACCGTTAAGATACCAAAACTGATGCCCAACAAACCTACACCTTAAAGTTTTCCGTAATTTGCTGAACTGTTTAACTCGCCATTTCTCTCACCATTTCCCGAAATGCGATCGCACCTTATACTGCTTATTTTTATTTACTAAATCATTGCTTCCAATTCTTTCAAAGCTTGAAAACTTCCGACTTGCCAACTACGTTCCACAGCAGCCGGTATAATTTGAGTAATAGCTATATCTTCAAAATTAGGATTGGTATTAGATTTTATGTACTTCCCATCTTTCAGCAAATAAATAGAAAGGCTCCCGCGATCGTAAACCCATAGTTCTGAGACTCCAATCGCTTCATAAGCATCAAGAGTAGTTGTCGATGTGACATCAGTTTCAATCGCTAAATCTGGCGGCGGATCATCAGGTTGTAAACGGCGATGACCAATCATCCGTTGATAATTCTGAATATAAAAGCAAGCATCAGGTTCAACTCCTGCTACACCTTGCCGTTTAAAGGTGGTGGAACCAAAAGGTTGATATCTAATATCTTTAGCCTTCAGCAATATTTTGACAATATCAGAAATTAAATCTTTAGGTATTTCATGTTCTGGTAAGGGAGCCATAATTTCTAAAGTACCCAGGCTATAGGCAATTCGTGTAGTTCTTTTTTCTCCCAATTCTTTTAAAATAGATTCAAATTCTTCCCAGCTAACATCTGGAATGGTCACGGTGCTACCAGGTGCTAACTGCATCTGGCTAACAGCTTTGAAAACGGGGATGGCAGCAGTCATAACTAAAATATAAATAATTATCAGGTTGCGGTGGATAATACAGCCCACCGTAACCTTTAGATTAATAGATTGAGTTTAACAAAAGCGGCTAAAAGCGATCGCTTTACACCTGAAATTTCTCAGCAATCCGCTTCATCGCCTCTTCGACATTCTCCCGACTGTTAAACGCCGAAATGCGGAAGAAACCTTCACCCGCAGCACCAAAGCCAGAACCGGGTGTTCCCACAACGTTAACAGTTTGCAATAACTTATCAAAGAATTCCCAACTTGATAAACCATTAGGCGTTTTCACCCAGACATAAGGTGCATTCACGCCACCATACACCGCTAATCCGGCGGCTGTGAGTTTCTCGCGGATAATTTTGGCGTTTTCTAGATAGAAACTAACCAATCCCTTAATTTGTGCCTGTCCTTCTTCAGAGTAAACTGCTTCGGCTCCCCGTTGGACGATGTAGGACACGCCATTAAATTTGGTGGACTGGCGGCGATTCCACAGTTTCCATAGTTCCACATCGGAACCATCGGCAGCTTTTCCTGTGAGTGTTTTTGGTACAACAGTTAATGCACAGCGAGTTCCCGTAAAACCTGCATTTTTGGAGAAAGAACGAAATTCGATCGCAACTTCCCTTGCACCTTCAATTTCATAAATTGAGTGGGGAATCGACGGATCGGTAATGTAGGCTTCGTAGGCTGCATCAAAGAAAATAATCGAGTTATTCGCTTTGGCATAGTCCACCCATGTCTTGAGATATTCCTTCGTAGCAGTTGCGCCAGTGGGATTATTGGGGAAGCAAAGATAAATTAAATCAACTTTCTTTGAGGGAATCTCTGCGGTGAAATTGTTGTCAGCCGTAATTGGCAAATAGACTAAACCCTCAAATTCGCCTTTCTCGTTGGCATTCCCCGTATTTCCCACCATTACATTCGTATCTACATATACGGGATAAACGGGGTCAGTAACGGCAATTATATTGTCATGACCAAAAATCTCCAAAATGTTGCCACTGTCGCACTTGGAACCGTCGGAGATAAAGATTTCTGAGGCATCGATCGCAGCTCCCCGCCCTTGGAAATCTTGAGTAGCAATTTTTTCTCGTAACCAAGCATAACCTTGCTCTGGGCCGTAGCCTTTGAAGGTGTTGCGATCGCCCATTTCCTCTACAGCTTTAATCATCGCTGTGCGGCAAGCCTCCGGCAGAGGTTCGGTAACATCGCCAATGCCCAGTCGGATAATTTTAGCATCAGGATTCGCTTGTGCAAAGACATTCACCCGACGAGCAATTTCTGGAAACAGATAACCCGCTTTCAGCTTCAGGTAGTTGTCGTTAATAGTTGCCATTATGTAAATTATGAAAAACGCCCTAAAATAGCTTACTGCTAATTTATAAGGGCGGGGAGTAAGAATTTTAGATTTTAGATTTTGGATTTTAGATTGAAATTTAATCCAAAATCCAAAATTGAATTGCCCAATGCCCCATAATCAACTAGACATTTATCGGCTGTTTATTACTCGCTGATGTGTAATAACCTTTACCATCGCCAATTCCGAACGGCGTGAGTGATTCTTGACCTGTAATCAATCTTGCTCCACGATTACGGCTGAAATAGTTCCATGCCCACTGAATTGTCACTATTAATTTGTTGTCAAATTCAATTAAAAAGTAAACGTGAATCAACAGCCAAAACAGCCATGCAAAGAAACCTTTAAGCTTGATAAAGCCCAAATCTACCACGGCAGAATTATGCCCAATCATCGCTAAACTACCGCGATCAACATAAGAAAAGGGTGGTAAACTGTTACCTGCAAGCCGCTTTTGGACTAGTTTTGCTACATATTCTCCTTGTTGGGTTGCTACAGGTGCAACACCAGGTAGTGGTTTACTATTTTGATGAGAAAAATTTGCTAAGTCGCCAATTACAAAAATATTGGGATGTCCCTTAATACTCAAGTCAGATTCAACGATAATCCGTCCAGCGCGATCGCATTCGGCACCTGTGTGT
Organism: Nostoc sp. WHI; assembly: GCF_015714725.1. Classification (GTDB taxonomy): domain Bacteria; phylum Cyanobacteriota; class Cyanobacteriia; order Cyanobacteriales; family Nostocaceae; genus Nostoc. The sequence goes on along the minus strand of NZ_WBKM01000016.1, from coordinate 2,920 downwards.
TCTGCTAGCACTTTTCCCATTGCTGAAGCTTTCACACCTGCTGCCCATAATACGGTTTTTGAGGCAATTTCTTTCACTTCATCGCCTTGTTTGAGGGTAACAATATCGTTCTCAATATTCGTTACCAATGTTTTTGTTTGGACAATCACCCCCAACCGCGTCAGAGATACTTCTGCTTCTTGTGATAACTCTGATGCAAAGGGTGGCAGAATCCGATCCAAACCTTCTAATAACAAAATATTGGCTTCCGATGTGTCGATGTTGCGGAAATCTTCTTTGAGAGTTTGGTTTGCCAATTCTGCGATCGCGCCTGCCAATTCTACACCAGTAGGGCCACCACCAACAATTACAAAAGTTAACCAAGCACGGCGTTTTTCTGGATCAGTTTCTTTTTCTGCGGCTTCAAACGCCGTAAAGATTCGACGACGCATTCCTATGGCATCTTCTACGGTTTTCAAGCCTGGGGCGAATTCTTCCCAGCTGTCTTTACCAAAATAAGAATGCTTGGCGCCTGTAGCAACAATTAACGTATCGTAAGGTATTGCTTCGTCACCTACAAGCACTTTTTGTGCTTGTGGATCAATATTATTCACCTCTCCTAGCAGCACTTTTGTATTCTTGCTCTTACTCAGTATGGAACGCAAGGGTGAGGAAATATCAGCAGGAGATAGGGTACCTGTGGCAACTTGGTATAAGAGAGGTTGAAATAGATGAAAGTTGCGTTTATCGATTAGAGTAACGTTTACCGCCGCCTTCGCGAGTGTTTTTGCAGCATAAAGTCCACCAAAACCACCGCCAACAATAACTACTTGATGGGGTGGATTATTGTCAAGTGAATTTACCATAAGAAATATTTCCCTGGGTAAGGAGTGCTGTAACTATTCTTTACAAATTTTATATCAAAATTGTCGTCATTGGTTCTGTATAGCTTTTTACATCTGTAACCACGAGGGAACGGAGGGTTGGGGATAAGGGGGCAATGCCCAATGCCCAATGTTGATTTTTAGTTACTCAATTTGGGGTACAATCGAAAGTCTGCAAATTAATGACGATGCTTGCTGACAGGAGATGCTTCTATGGCCCGGATGTATTATGACGAAGATGCCAATTTAGACCTTTTGGCTGGAAAAACTATTGCCATCATCGGCTATGGTTCTCAAGGTCATGCCCATGCTCTCAATTTAAAAGATAGTGGTTTGAATGTGATTGTGGGACTATATCCGGGTAGTAAGTCAGTAGCAAAAGCTGAAGCATCTGGGTTAACTGTGAAAAATGTTGCAGATGCTGCCAATGCTGCTGACTTGATCATGATTTTGCTACCTGATGAAGTCCAAAAAACGATTTACAAAAACGAGATTGAACCAAATCTACAAGAAGGAAATGTGTTAGCTTTTGCCCACGGATTTAATATTCACTTTGGGCAAGTTGTACCACCTGCTAACGTAGATGTGGTGATGGTAGCACCAAAAGGGCCGGGGCATTTAGTGCGGCGGACTTTTGAACAGGGGGAAGGTGTACCAGCGCTATTTGCAGTTTATCAAGATGCTAGTGGTCAGGCACGCGATCGCGCGATGGCTTATGCTAAAGGTATCGGTGGTAGCCGCGCCGGGATTCTTGAAACGACTTTCCGCGAAGAAACCGAAACAGATTTATTTGGCGAACAAGCAGTATTATGTGGTGGTTTGAGTGCTTTAATCAAAGCCGGATTTGAAACTTTGGTAGAAGCTGGTTATCAACCAGAATTGGCTTATTTTGAATGTCTCCATGAAGTCAAGCTGATTGTTGACTTGGTGGTAGAAGGCGGTTTAGCTAAAATGCGCGACAGTATTTCTAATACTGCTGAATACGGCGATTATACCCGTGGCCCAAGGATTGTCACTGAACAAACTAAAGCTGAAATGCAGAAGATTCTCAGCGAAATTCAATCTGGACAATTTGCACGGGAATTTGTTCTGGAAAACCAAGCTGGTAAACCCGGATTTACCGCCTTGCGTCGCAAAGAAGCTGAACACAAAATTGAGGAAGTTGGTAAAGATTTACGCGCTATGTTTAGCTGGTTGAAAAAGGCTTAATTAGAATGAGGAGCCAAAGACTAAAGTCGCGGCTATATGGACTAATCAGCGCGCCCACAAATTTTACTGTGGGCACGCTTCGATAATGACCGATCGCACCATCAAACTCTTCAGTAAAACATCATCATTTAAAATAATACAGGCGATCGCACGTAAATATCTAAGCTTTCGTCAACAAAATCACGATTTTTATCACTAACATTGCGATTTTTGTTATAAAGCTTTGCTTGTTGGTTGTGTTTAGCAGAGAATACAGTTGCGATCGCACTATTATCAACCAAAGCGATTCCCAATGCAAAATGGTATCACCTGCGTGTGCCAATATCATCACATAAATGGCGATCGCTCTTGCTCACATTGGGGTTATTTTGCAAATAATCGCGCACCCAAGCACAACCCTTAACCATTAAATCATCCAAATTGAGATTCCACAACTTCACCGTCTTGTCAGAACTTGCAAAGGCAATGGTTTGGCCGTCGGGGCTAAATGCCACGCTATAAACCGGATAGCTATGGAACTCTTGCAGAGTTTGTAACTCCTGCCCCTGGCGATTCCACAACTTCACCGTGTTGTCAGAACTTGCAGAGGCAATGGTTTGGCCGTCGGGGCTAAATGCCACGCTATAAACCGAATTGCTATGACCTTTGAGCGTTTGTAACTCCTGCCCCTGGCGATTCCACAACTTCACCGTCTTGTCTAAACTTGCAGAGGCAATGGTTTGGCTGTCGGGGCTAAATGCCACGCTATAAACCGAATAGCTATGACCTTTGAGAGTTTGTAACTCCTGCCCCTGGCGATTCCACAACTTCACCGTGTTGTCAGAACTTGCAGAGGCAATGGTTTGGCC
>NZ_WBKM01000092.1 GCF_015714725.1 Nostoc sp. WHI | reverse complement strand
TTCGCCTTGAGTTTCCCTGTGGGCGTGATGATTCCCTGCTTCAAAACACTCGCAAATTGTGTTCGGAGATTCTGACCATCGTTGAGTTCTCCTGATGGCAACAGAATTTGTAGAAAAAGTTCAACTGGACTATTAATATTGAATTTGCGATAAGCCATCCAAAGAAAGCCAGCTATCTTTGGTATGGCATAGTGATACTTCAATTCTCGCAGTGCCGCCGTCCCTGCAAATTGGTTTTTAGCTAGAGAGCCTAAAACATAATATTCTTCGCCGATGCCCACCCAGGTACTATCGAACTGCGACTGTTGCTCAACTAATTGAGCAATTGCGGTTTTCCCCACATCAGCCACTTCCGGCGACAAAATCATTACCTGTGGTATTCCGTCTGGGTATTTATGAACAATTGACTTGCCATAACTACCACCCAAATCACAGGACATCACCAATTTAATAGTATTGTCGGATTTACTTTTCTCCCCTTGAGTCATCAGATCATCCCTTAATTCATGGGTTCATACCAAAAAACTTGTTAGCCTGAATCATTTCCTCTGATAATTCCAAGTCCATGATTTCATCGTCGTCATCTATGTCTGACTCAAGAGGATCAAGTTGTTCATTATGATTGGCTGTCGGATTGTCGCTTTTTGTAGTCACAGTTGTAGTACTAGCCAAAACCATAGAATAGTCGTGAGGTAATTTTTCTATGCCAGCTATCCTTCTAATTGTGGCAAGTTTTCCTTCTAATTTCTCAATAGCAGACCAACAAGCTTTGGCTAGCTCGTCATTTCTGGCTTGACCCTCCAAAGCTTCCGCCAACCAAAAAGCAGTGATAGCCTCAATTGAAAATTCAGTCGCTGGTCTATTAGAAGGATGGTTCAATAAATATTCAATCACCTTACCCTCCCATGAATTAACCTTGCGTTTTATTCTCGGCAACTCAACATAAAGGTTGCGTTTTTCGCTCATCTTGTCTCCTAAGTAAAAAACATATTATCGTATAAAAACACTATCGTAATTTATGTGAGTCTAAATGTGACTTTATTAAGTATAATAGCGGGGTTATTGAGTGAAAATGTGGCGTTCAAGACCAAAAAAATTCAAGTGTTTGAAGTTTGTTTGACCCCTAATAGTGGTATGAATGAGTGTGATTGCGGTAATTGGTGCTAAACAATCAAAAGCTGACCAAAATGCGCTAAATATGTCTGTAAAGCTTACACAGCAAGCTTTTCGGCGGTCTGAGGGGACTACCACAAAAATAATGTGCCTTGGGTGTATCATGTTGGTGGTGTACTCATTACACTTCTGCGCCCTGCGGGTGGGCTGCGCCCATTCCTCGCTTCGCTTGGAACACAGAAGTTTCGTTCGCCCTCTGGGGTTTTTGCACTCCCTTTGACTTTCTTTTTAAAAATCAATGGTGGCTTTAGCAATCTTGCGCGTTGAGAAACTAAAATCTTTCGGCAACGTTGGCGGTAGTGAAAAACATACTGCCCGTTTACAAGATACCCCAAATGCCGACACCACTAAAAAAAATATCCGGCTGATTGGCATGGAGGATGGCACAGCACTTGAAGAATTAGTAAAAACTAAGATAGCCAGCACCACAAAACACAAACCCCGCAAAGATGCCGTGCTGTGTAGTGACATTTTTCTGTCGGCATCACCAGAATATTTTCGCCCTCATGACCCATCACTAGCAGGTGAGTGGGATGATGACCGGATGGTAGATTTCGCCTC
>NZ_WBKM01000095.1 GCF_015714725.1 Nostoc sp. WHI | reverse complement strand
ATTAATTCCACTTCTCCGAAGAGAAGCGACAACGTTATCTCTGAAGTAATTGGAGAAGATATAGTTAGTTTCCATTAATTCCACTTCTCCGAAGAGAAGCGACTATCTCAACAAACCCACGATGCCCTCAAAGTTAAATGGTTTCCATTAATTCCACTTCTCCGAAGAGAAGCGACTGCGAATTCTTAGGCGTTATGACCCGCTCTGAGATGTTTCCATTAATTCCACTTCTCCGAAGAGAAGCGACATTTCTATTACTTCAATCAACGGGGTAGATTTCTAGTTTCCATTAATTCCACTTCTCCGAAGAGAAGCGACCCCTCTTATTTAAACCCTTATGGTGTCTGATGTCCAGATGCCATTTGCGGCGGGGTCGGTGAATAGAGAAATTTTTACCTTTACAAGGAAATATAAAAACCCTGAAATCCTTGTACAGAGAGACATCGGCAGGGTCAACGAGAACATAGGCATTTCCAAGTTTTGCCGACCCCGCCGCAGGTAAATTAAAAAACTTAGTAAATTTGTCATTCGCATGAAACCACTAGCAGGATCTCAAACCAGCACCTACTTTTGAAGTATGGATAAAAAAGAAAGAAGCATCAAACATCATAATTTATGTATATCTCTTCCCGCGCTGCATTAATCCGTAATCTTGGAATAGCCTTACTCAACGGTGCTATCACTTTAATTATCCTGTTGATAGCACCTTTGGGGCTAGCAGCAGTAATCATCAATACAATCTTGATTACCATTGCCAGCTTTGTGAACGCTACAGCAGGTGATGCTGTAGTGAATTTTTTGCAACCATCCCAAATTAAAACGTTGCAAGCCGAAATCATTTCCCAACAGTCACAACTGACCAAAGAAAGTAAAAAATAACTAACAATATTTTAAGCGTTTTCCTTTGATATTATCTTGAAATTTTATGCGGACACTGTACGTCTCCCGACAAGGTTGTTATATCAGCCTCAAAGCAGAAACCCTAATTATCAAACAAGGAGAAACTATTCATGGCGAAGTACAATTACCATTGCTGGAACAAATACTAATATTTGGTAAATCTCAAATCACTACCCAGGCGATTCGTACTTGTCTATGGCGAAATATCCCTATCGCCTACCTATCCCGCATGGGATACTGCTATGGTCGGCTCATGCCAATTGAACGAGGATATCGTCAATTATCTCGTTATCAGCAACAATTAACAGCAATCGAACGCTTGTTAGCAGCTAGAAAAATTGTCCAAGCCAAACTGAAAAATAGCCGTACATTTTTACAGAGACAACAACGGCGTAACCCATCCGAAACGACTGAAATTGCTATAAAAAGTTTAGAAGTTTTGGGACAAAAATCAGGAGAAGCTGAAACGATAGAGCGATTGATGGGATTAGAAGGGGCTGGTGCAGCGCAGTATTTTTCAGCCTTCGGTGAATGTTTAAATAATCACGATTTTGTATTTTTAGCGCGTAGCCGCCGTCCCCCAGGAAATCCAGTGAACGCCATGCTGAGTTTTGGCTACCAAATCCTTTGGAATCATTTGTTGACACTAATTGAACTTCAGGGGCTAGACCCTTACTACGCTTGTCTACATCAAGGTACAGAACGTCATGCTGCTCTTGCTTCCGATTTAATTGAAGAATTTCGCACTCCAATTATCGATTCTCTGGTACTTTGGTTAATCAATAGCAAAGTCATGGATACTCAAAAAGATTTTGAATATCATGATGGAGGTTGCTATCTGAATAACTTTGGTCGCCCAAAATATATTAAATATTTTTTACAACGCTTGTCAGAAGAAGTACAAAATTCTCAGGGAGAAAAACAACCTCGTTGGGATTTAATGACACAGCAAATTAAATCTTTTAAAGAATTCGTTTATCAGCCTAGCAAACTCTATAAGCCTTATGAAATTCGTTGAATGCTATTTTATATAATAGTATATGACATACCTTGCGATAAAAGACGCAAAAAAGTGTCTGATTTATTAGAAGGATATGGTCAACGAGTGCAATATTCAGTATTTGAATGTGTTCTTGACCAAAATAAATATAATGAACTGCGAAAAAGACTCCATAAACAAGTGAAAGTTTCAGAAGACAGCGTGCGGTTTTATCCCCTCAGCCTACACACCTTTAACCAAATTGAAACTTGGGGAGAACCACCAGTTACAGAACTCCCAGGTTCAACTATTATCTGATTTACTCCTCTTCGGTCACTCTGAAGAGAAGGAAGGTGCATACGAACGCCGATGGGGACTAAATAAAAAAGGTCTTGAAATTTCAACACGATCGTAGCTGAATGCAAGCCTTAGCGCACCAAGAAGCAATTACCGTTTGTTCCTGACGAATTTGGCACTTTATTAAATAGCCTGCTCAGATGTATAAGTGTCTGAGTTTTATGATGAATCATGAAATGCAGTATGCAACTGCTCAATAATCCTTCCGTGGTTCATTCTCAACCTGAATGCCGTAATTAATGAACATTGCCGGGATGGATATGTCTAGGGCGTTTGCTAGCTTTTCCATAGTTTCTAACGAAGGATTCAACTCACCTCTTTCCAGGTTGGATATGTAAGTACGATGAAGTTCAGCCCGTTCTGCTAGCTGCTCTTGAGAAAGATCCAGTTCACGCCTACGTCGTCTGACCGCTTTGCCAAAGCGCTGTTTAATACTTAGTTCATTTTTTTCACTCACTGCACAATGTTCAAAAAGTGCAGGGGATAAGTCTACATATTATAAATAACTAATTGTAGTGTATAAATAACATTAGAGATTAGTGCAAAAAATTTTATGCCTGAAATCCCCCTTCAAATACCGCCAGTTGCCTTACCAGAGCTTATTCCCAGCGAATTACCTCAGCAGAGATTTCGTCTCGGTGAATGGGTGCGATGGTTTCAAGTACCCAACGGTGACTTTGGCCGCGTCATCGGAGTAATCTACACCCAACAAGCCAGTTGCATTGCCACTGGCTTACATTACTTGGTTCTTTTAGATGAGCGCAGTCCCTCTCGTGACGCCTGTAGCTGTGACTTCGCTTTTGAGGAAGATATTGAACCCCTGGATAACTCATCATTGGAAGGGCTTCGGGGCAATCATGTTTGAAGCCCAAAAACCTGAGCAGTTGCTAGAACTGCATAACCAAATGTTCATGTCCCCCCAAGATTTTAGCTATCGTTGGGGATTGGGTTACGAAGAATTAGCAAAAATCTGTGCCATCTCTAAATCGACGGCTTATCACTGGTTGGGTGGACAAGCCAGCCGCCGAGAAGCTGGATTACCTTACCAGAGAATTATGGCTGTGGCTGATTTTCTTTTCACCAACGCCGAAGTAATTAACCCACTGTTAGAACAGTGGCATAATCCTCAACACCCGAATTAATCCTTCAGTTTTTGCAAATTGACAAAACTTTTCTTCATCACCTTGACTGACATAAAAAATAGGTAGTAGGGTGCAATTTATCGTCACCAGCCTACCCACTGTTCCATGAACCGCTCCAGCAATGACTCCTATTACCTGCCCTCCAGTATTGAATTGACAGAAAACCATGTCTTGATTCATCGCATGGCAATCCCTCTCAAAAATGCCATCAGCTACTTACAACAATTTCCCCACTCAGAATATGAGGATATTTGCCGGGATGCTTTTGAGCTAGGATTTCTTTGCTTGCAAACTGCTCAAACTCGTCAAGGCAATGAATTAATTAAGCAGCAGATGGAATCTTTATTGGTGGAGTTTCAGCGGTCGGTCAAAGTAATTGCAGAGTCTTTCCAGCAGGAATTAGTTAATCAAGTAGGGACAGATAATGGCCAATTATTAGCTCCACTCCAAACTCAAATTAATCTCACTTCAGCCATCCTCAATGAAAAACTCAATAGCGTCAGCACTTTGCTTACACAGGAAATAGACCCCGCCAGAGAAACTTCTGTTGTTGGCCGCTTTCTGAATTCATTACGTCAGTTATTAGATGCTAAACGCTCTGATTCCATTCAAGGCGCATTTAAAGCAGCATTAATAAATGCCACTAAGGAAAATGGTACTCTGGCTGCGGCAGTTAAAGATGTGGTTTCTGAGTCTGTCAAACCATTAACGGAACAAGTGGAAAAGCTGACCAGAGAAATTCGAGATCAACAAGTGACACAACAAGTACTTGAGCAGACAACTGCAAAAGGCATCAACTATGAGGAATTAGTTGTTGTCGAACTGCGAAATTGGTCAAAGTTGAGTGGAGTAGAGGTGGAGCATATTGGACGTGATGGGGATACTGGCGATATTCTCCTAAAGTTCACCAGTAAATCGTTAGCTGTAATTGAACTGTCAATAGTGATTGAAGCTAGAAAACGACCCTCAAAACCTTTTGGTCGCCAAGCAATCACTCAACATTTACAATCAGCAATGATGCGGCGTTCTGCAAATTCGGCAATTTTTTTAAGTTATTCGCGTGAAGGATTAGCACAGGAAATCGGTGATTGGGCAGAGGGTGTTTCTGAGTCAGGTTATTGGATTGCCACAACTCATCCATTTTTAATCATTGCTATCCGCTTTTTGGTGATCCAGCAAAGGTTAAATAAATTGCGTAGCTTTGAATCAGAACTGGATGTGACTGCTGTTGAACAACAAATTCAGCAGATCCGCACAGCTTTGGGACGAATCAGAACTATAAAAAAATCTCTGACGGAAATTGGGAAGGGTGTGTCGGTAATTAAAGTTGAGGCAGATGCGCTGAATGCAGATATTCAATCAGCGATGAAATCAATTGAGCAAACCCTGAGTATAAAATTAACTTGAAAGCTAAATTAGCAATCTGTGACAGTTACAATATTTAAAACAGGAAAATAATGCAACTTTCCTGATAAAACTATCAAATTTAAATTGCTCAGATGCTTATTAGATAAGCATCTGATGTCGAGAAACTAAATTTAAATTATTTATTATTTTGTTAAAACACAATTATAATTAATATCTAATTCAATTTGTCTTAACACTTGAAAATTAGTTTATACCATCATAAAAAGCATTTTCTATTTGGAGTAATATAATAGCGTTTATAGTGCTTTAAATATTTTAATAAATAAAAATAAAACATAAAAATAAATATTAACTTTAATATAAAGCTTGCCTAGCAAGGATATTAGGCTTATTTAATATTTCTTAAAAAGCTAATTTTATTGGCATTTGATTATAAATATATTGAGTATAAGTGTATGATTTCTACCTTATTATCATACACTTAGTATTTTTATAAATGTTGATATTCGACTGTTAAAAGATTCAGTATATTTTCTTATTTTAAATAAGATGAACCTGTTATAAGTTGTTATTAATCTAAAAGAGCAATATCTTGATGCCTAAATATTTTCAAACAAACTCTTACATAGTAGACAGAGCTTGTATGGATATTTGTATAGTTGATAATAATGGTCGGATTGTACGTCCTTGGGTCACAGTAGCGATAAATCCTGTTTGTCGTACTGTATATATAAGCTGGATAAGCCTAGAGCAGCCAGGGATAGAACAAATTGAACATTGGCTAAGAAATTAAAAATGTAATATGCATTTAATATATCTGTTATCAGATAAATTGAAATATGCCAGCTTAGTCTGAAGGAACAAATGATTTTAGAATTTTAAAAAAGGAAAATACATGGCAATAGATTACAGGCTAACTGTTGATAACTGCTATAAAGAAACTTTAGCCTGCACCAATAGAAAAGAATTTTTAACCTGCCAGCTTCAGCTTATATATGCAGATTTAAGTTTTAGAGCAATTGGTCAGATTATAGCAATAGATCATTGCTATCACTTGTATTCTGGAATTTCTAAGTTTCAACCTAAACTCCATGATTCAAAAGTAGTAAGAATTTGTCGTATTACAGGTAATCCTGATAAGTTTGGTAAACTTCATCTCAACCAAAATTCTAGATTACGGATTCGCCTACCTGTGGATAAAATACCATTATTTTATTCGCTGGCAGGAAAATCACTCAGAATTGGTGAAGATACTATTAGATTAAGTATTCCTCAAATTGAGCTACTTCAGCCTACAGAAAAATTGCGTTCACGTATAGTCATTATTAAAGGTTGCCAAGAACCCAAGAGTTTTTTAAAAGTAGCACAGCGCCAAATAGAACAACTAGGGATTAAAGGAACGGTTAATATTCAAGCTAATTTTGATGGAACTCCAAAACGTAGAACTATTAAAGTTAAAGAATCTACTTTAGTGGGATTCGGATTAGAAGTAAAGCATCTTAGTGAGGAAGATTCATTAATCTTACAAGCATATAGTATTGGTGGAAAGCATAAAATGGGATGTGGGTTTTTCGTTCCACTAAAATAATTATTAGAAATCAGAAAAAATTTAATTGTATTTCAAAAAAATGTTTTAGAAAGCATCATAGTATGTCTATAGCGAAGAGTTCAGTTAAATCGAGAATACGATTAAATCTAAGTGATCCGAGCTTAACTAGATTACACATTGCGGGAGTAGCAGGATTATGGATGACACTAGGACAACTAGAAAAACTATATCCTGAATCTGCAAAGCGTCCTAGTAATTTAACTTGGTCACGGACTCCTCATTCTATAAGTCTTGACTGGGATGGAGAAGAAGATTTCATAGTTTTAGACTGGTTACTGAAGCAATCATTTAAAATTAGTGATGAGGGTTTAATTGACCTGCCTGGGGTAAATTCTCAAACAGGGAGTATTCAAACCAAAATAATTAAGCATCTAGGAATAAGAGGAACGTTTCTTCAGCATAACAAGTCTTTTAAATCCGCTGGTAACGTATCTACAGTGTTAATTGATGAAATGGAAGCTATTGTCCTTTATAAAAAGGTAGATGAATATGCACACCAAGTTTTCGCAAAACACCTATGCAACAAACAAGGTCAGCTTTTACAAGAGCCAATAGGTATAGTAGGTTGGCTTTATCCGGGAGCAGTAATTCGTCATGAGGTTTTTCGTGAAGAAACTAAGTTTCATGAAAAACCGGAACTGGCTTTAGCACTGTTATTTGCTCCTGTTGCTTGTCACTATTTCGTTTTGGGATCTCACTTGGAACAGGAAAAGCCTCATTTTGCCCTAGTAATACCCCAAGTAACTAACTTAGAACTTTATGCTCAACATTGTTGGAATTTAACTGACTTAGATTTTGACTACTTTTATGCATCTAGTTTGGGAGATGCAGGATTAAGATTCTTGACTTATGAAACAAATGTACAACAGACTGCATTTAATCCAGTAGGACGATGCCAGGTAATACTATTTGGAAAGGCTGCTTGGTCAAAGCAGCAAAAAACTCGTACAGAAATAGTAGTTTTGCAGGCAAGTGAAACAGTTAATTCAGTTTATAAACTTAGTTGCATATTTTTTCCAAACTACCAAAATTTTAAATTTAAAAATGAAACACCTATTATTGCAAATATACTTAGAGGAATAATTGCAGACAATTTAGCAAACAGCTTGTCTTGGTGGTTTAATTTATCTACAAAGCTTCAAGATAATCATTTATTGGAACTCAGTAATGATGATAATCAAGGAATTTACAAAATGATATCTAATTCCCAATGGGATATAGAAACTCAAAAACTATTCATCAAATGTGTTCATGAAACATTAAAAATAAGATATGCGAAAATTTATGCTCAAACTAAGGAAGATGAATATGTTCAAATTGAAAGAGAAAATATCCGCATTGTATCTCAGCTAAAGCGTTGTACAAATGCTGTAAATTTCCGAAAATTTATTGCAGAGTTTTGGGGGAAAACAGGGCATAATCCAATTTTACAAGAACATTTAGATGAAATACTATCCATAACTTCAGGAATAATGGATTGGAAAATAGCGAAGGATTTAACTTTTATTGCTCTTGCTAGTTATCCAAAAATCAAAACAACAGAATCAAATATATAGAGACTGTGTGATTAATAATAATCAATTTAGGAAAATTTAAATGTTTCATTTGTTCGGCAATATTTTGACTAGTTACGGAACCGCAGCTAATAATCGGGGGGAAAATGAAGGTAATGTAACTCCTTTACAAAAATTAGATTGGAAAGGTGAAGTTCACACTACGGTTTCATCTGAGGCGATTCGTTGGGCATTACGGTACTATTGGCAAAATTTTGGCTATCTGGTAAATAGACGTTGGGATGAGAATGCTCAACCAGTAGCGAATCATATCATGCAAGACCACAACTTTGATGATATTCGCTTCATTGATGATGATGTTTTGGGATTTATGCAGGCAGAAGCAGCAAAAGTGGAAGCGTCAGATGAGTCTGAAGGCGAGTCCGAAGGAGCATCTCAAGATGAGAACAAAAAAATTTCTAAAGGTAAGGATAAGCAAACTTCTCCACGTAAGGGCAAGCAAAAGCCTAAAGGAAAAATAATTGCTAGACGAGGTGTATTAGAAGTTACTCGTGCAGTATCAATAATACCCTTTATGGGAGACATTACCTTTAATGCTGTTAGTGGAATTAAAAACCGAAATTCTCTTTATGCTACAGAGATTCATGCCACTCGTTATCAATATGGTTTTGCATTGACACCTGATAGCCTTAAAGATAAATCTCGCATCCATGCTGTCTTAGATGGCTTGATTTCTATTGGTGAAGTGGCGGGAAATCATGCTCGTTTTTTGTATGATTTCTCCCCTGAAAGTATAGTACTGCGGTGGACACATGATTCTTCGCCTCGTTTTCTATATTGCTTTGAAGAAGATGAACGAAGAAATATCACAGTTCCAGATTTAGTTCGACGTGTCGAAGCTGGAGATATTGATCCAAAAGAATTATGGATAGGAGGAGCAATTTCCAAGAATATAGAAGATTTAGGAGCAAATGTCTTTCCGGGAGTGAAAGCCGCAGTAGAAGCATTAAAACAGGTTATATCTGAAGATTTAGAGTTACTTTGAGGAGCTAAGAACATGACGACAATTGCTTTGAAAGTTGAAGTACCTGTAGCTTGCTTTCGCCAATCTCGCGCCAGGGAGTATGTGGAAACCTATCCAGTACCGCCACCATCTACAGTGTATGGGATGTTGCTTTCTATGATTGGCGAGATGAATCGTTATAGGCACTGTGGAACTCAGTTAGCAATTGCACTCCTCTCTGAACCTAAAAAATCTACGGTAATTCGGAAGTTTCATCGATTCAAAAAACTGGATATCAACGCTCCTAGCAATATTAAACCTGATTATCAGGAATTATTGACGAATATCGAATTTGTTGTTTGGATTATTGCAGGTACAGATAAATCAAAACCAACTTTGCCAGAACGTCTACATTTGGCATTGACTAACCCTGCTTCTATCAACCGTTTTGGTGGACTGTGCTTGGGAGAGAGCCGCGATCTAGTTAATTCTGTTACCATGTTTTCTGAAAAATATGAAGGCCAGTCGTTTGAGTGGTTAGTTCAAAATGAAGAGGGTTTGCTAACCCTACCTTATTGGGTTGACCACGTTGGGTCACAGGGAACACGATGGCAGCGTTATATGCTGCAAAAATCCTTGGGGAGGCAACCACCTGAATTATCGTGGACTGTAATCCAGACAGCTTAGATAATATTCACCTCGAATTACATCTCATGTTACCTTGCCCAATACGGAAAAATTTTTCAGAGGTGTATTGTTTCAATTAACAAGAGAGTATGTCAAACATTTTTTGCAAGGATGCCTGTTTGTAGAGTCAGGACAAGAGGATAAAGCATCTGTGTTCCTTGCTAAATGGAGTATTCAGCAGTTTCAAGCTGATTTAAGGTGCTTGCAATCTCTTGAAACACTAACAGGATAAGCTTTTTTAGCTTGAGATAAAGGGTTAAACCATTTCAGTGTGTCAATTTCGAGATGTTTTGCGGCAGGTGCTTGTAATCTTACCTGGAGGTAGCTATGAATCAATAAGTTTAGGGATTACCCTGCTTCAATATTAGATTGCCTTTAGGCGTTGATCACCACCGGAACAAATCATAGCAAGTTGTTCTGGGGATCTGCTTCAATATTAGATTGCCTTTAGGCGTTGATCACATTTGGTAAAACTTTCTCTTCCTCAAGCCACAAGCCTGCTTCAATATTAGATTGCCTTTAGGCGTTTAGAAACGAAATATTGTGATTAATTTCACTCCTGCTGATTTAGCTTTTCAATATAAGATGTCTTTAGGCGTTTTAGCATAATAATTGTTAGTTTTTCAACAAAGAGCTAACAATTATTGTGCTTTAAAAAAATCTTCAATAGAATTAGCCAAAAATTTTATTATTAAGATATGCATTACACGGTCTATCACTGGATTAAGGTCACAGGCAAGTAGACAATTACTCAAATATTTGTCTGGGTTTTTTATTCTTTTTGGATTAATGGCTTCTAAAAAATCTTGTCCGTAATATGCCAACA
Source organism: Nostoc sp. WHI (assembly GCF_015714725.1). Taxonomy (GTDB): domain Bacteria; phylum Cyanobacteriota; class Cyanobacteriia; order Cyanobacteriales; family Nostocaceae; genus Nostoc. The sequence goes on along the minus strand of NZ_WBKM01000095.1, from coordinate 118,943 downwards.
CTGCGTTATAAAATTCTTGCTCATGAAATATAAATTTATCTTTAGAGAATACGGTTATAAAGTTTTTATTAGTTAAATAGGTCTTATACTGGCTACGAAGCCAGGATAAACCTTGAAAAGTGAAATTATTATTAATCAGCCATTCAATATCATTAGCAAATACTAATAGCTTTTGTAGAGTTGCATCATTGTAAATTGTTGTGCCTGTGTTTAGTGGACAGTTATCGTCACTTGGAGCATGATAATGTATTTCTTTAGTTTCTATTGGGACTAAACTATTATTCAAAGGTATTCGATGAATGGGACAAACAATTACACCAGGGATTTGGTGTAATCTATGCCAATAAGGTTCTCCATACTTTTGTGTATCTTCTCCCACGCAGGAATGACAAAACTTTAAATATTTTGTTGAATTACCACCAGAACCATTAGTCATCTTAGCAACCTCTAAAATAGACTCATTGATTTTTTTACTCATTGAGCTTTTCAATAACCAAGCTTCTTGTGGCATTAATAAAATTGCATAAAAGGGATATAAGGTATGTTTTTGCAGTAAATTATTAATTGTTTGCTGGGAAAGTAAAGATAAATTATTAACTAAATGATTTAAGTTATTAGTTAAAGTAACTTTGCATACTTGTTGAGAACTGTAACCAAATAGTTCTAAGTCAGTTTGCTTAAAACTTCTATTACCACTGCGAATGTGGTATCTGGCTAAACCACTATATAACAGTTCATCAGGATACAGGATTGGGAAAAAACTAAGCATCAAAAAGCTAAATCTAAATATTTATAAAATCTTTGATTGGATCTTTAATTATACCAGCCATTTTCAAATACTCGTATGCAGATTTTTTATCTTTCTTTGCATTCTCAACAATTAGCCGAATGTCATTTTCATGATACTTTGGCTTTAATTTAGTATTTTCCGTACTTGTATTAACAACTTTCTCATTTATTTGTCCTCCGCCCAAAGCAAGAAAATATGCTTTATCTACTAAAGATGGAATGTCTGAATCTTCATCGCTAGAAAAAATTACTTGTTCCGCACATTGTTTTGCTTTATGAGCATCTATTTTCAAGTTCAAAAGCTCAATAATTACATAATTTAGCTTTGGCGATACTTTCTGCTGAGTCTGTTGTTTCTTAGCTAATCTCCGAATCTCTTTCAAATCTACAGACTCAAGCTCATATAGGCATTTTTGTTTATACTGTGTAATATCGACAGGAGTAATATCTTTATATTTCATCATACGTTCCTTATCCCCTGACCTAATTGCATCTAGCATTGGCTCGACTAAATATAGTCCGTCTTTAGCAGCTTGACGAATTAAATCAACAGTAATAATTTCTTCACTACGTAGTGAAATTGCTTTCCATTGAACCATTTTGTAAAGTTTGACAGCAATATCAATAATCCCCTGGCTTTCATTATAAAAAATTTCATTTATTTCATGGGAAAAAGGAACAGGTGTTTTTGTCCATTGATATTCCCACATTCCTTCCATAAAGAAATACCATTCTTCATCATTTATCATTCTTTCCCAAATTACACTTCCTTCTCCCGTACTTCTTCTGGCATTTCTAAAATTACCTTGAAGAATACTAATAGCTTCATTTGTGCCAACACGAATTACTGGAATTCCAATAGTATTATCCAGTTTTACTAAAAAATCTAAAATTTCGGCACGACTCCTTGTTGAATTTACCAAATTTTGTATTTCATCAATCACTAAAACTCCTAAATGGTGAGTGTGTGCTACTTGTGCAAGTTGAGCCAGGAGATAATCTTCAGAGTAGTATCTTGGATTAAATTTTCGACATAAATTAGTTCCCAACAATTTATCGATGCCTGCAAAAATATCTGTACATAAACCCTTTAAAGTCTTAGGACACTCTACCTGCAACCAAACTATTTGGTATACACTATACTCAGGATGACAAATTACTTGAGGATAAAGCTTAAGGATATTTATAAAATTTGTGGTCTTTCCTATCCCTGATGAGCCAATTAAAGTTAAGCCAGAAGCAGACGTAGGAAGATTAACATAGTTTTCTAAGTTTTTACCTCCTCCATCTTCTATTGCATTATAAATTTGTCTTGAGCGACTTGCATATTCAGGTTTTAAAGGATTCCGAGATAGATACCCCGTCATTATTACCACAGAAATAAGCTTTTGTAACTCAATAGTTTTAGCTTGGGGATCAAAATATCTAGATAGCCTCTCGACGCAATGAAATCTATAATGACTTTCTAAGTTCCTGTCTTGATCGTCCCAAAATGGTATTTTCGTTACTTTAGCTGCAAATTCTTCTGCCGAGAAAATAGGGGGTAGTGCTTGAATCAATGGATTGGCATTGTATTCTGGAAGTTTTTGATCTATGTATTTGGCAATAACTGCTAATTCTCTATTAGGAATTCTAACAAGTTCACCCTCATTGTTTTCCATGCTTATGCTCCTCGCGATTTTTCTTTAGAATATCCAGATAGTTTGGTTGTAGTGAGTTTGGCTGTTCTAAGTTCTCCGGTTCACTATCCAAAGCCTCAGATATACTCTGCTTTTCTTCGATTGCTAATTCAAATCCCTCATTTTCACGTCGTTTAGCTTTTTCAAAAGCCTTATGTTCTCTAATACCAGCAACTTTTTTGCTCTTACTTAGTTGTTCATCCTGAGCAGCCTCAGTCATGTTTTCTGCTTTACTAACTCTATGTTCTATATCTGCTAGTAAATCAACTTTTTCTTGTAATGTTTTACTTTGAGTTTTCTGCTTTTGCAATTCTTCATAAGCAAGCAGATACTCAATATCATAAAAATTTTTATTTATATATCTACCTTCTAGATCAATAAGAGAACATTTTTCAAAATTTCTCCCATCCTCTGATGGAAGGTAGATGAAATTCGGATTCCTAATATCATAGGAAACTATTAACGACTTCTCTGATTTAGAGAGCATATTGCTTCTAGCTTTTTCAAACCATTTTTCCTTTTCTGCTCGATCACAGATATAGTACATATCCTTACCTCTGAGTTTAATGCCTTTAGGGGTGATGGTGGCTTTTTCAGTTGGCATTAGGTTCAATTTCACTATATCTTCAGGAAAGGTTCTGAGTCTACCAGAGCGATTGGCGATACCCCACTTCCATAACTCTCTGGGTATAGGAGGTACATCATCAGCAATCATCGCTTCATCCCGTTCATATTTATTAAGACGATTATTATTGTGCCAAATAATTAAAAGAATAATAATTTCAGTAAATTGGTCTATATCGAATTTAGCATCCAGTCGATAATCTCTTGCGCCTCTTTGTCTAAAATCTGTATCCACGTAACCAGGTAAAAAAGGCTTCACATGCTCATGAATAGTACGAAAATGCCTTTCAACTAAACCCTTCCAATCTGCTCGGTAGGAAGCTGTATTTTCGATACGAACATGCAGATTAGGAATTAATTGCTCTACAGCCATTCCTGCCAATTCTCCCCTGTCTCCTAAAATTGCATCCGGCATTTGATTGCAACACCATTCTTCTTCAGTAATATTAATGTTATATTCCTGACAAAACATGACTTTATTTACGGCTACATTAGCTAAAGCCATCATTGCTCCTATCCAAGACGGCCCCTCTAAACCGACATAAAAACCCGTTATCATTCGACTAAAAACATCAATAATTATGTATATAACTGGTCTACCAATTATCCAGTTACGATTGTATTTAGAGAGTAAATATACATCTCCGACTGTTGCATCAATTTGGTATCGAGAGCCAGGGCCAATAGTTTCCATCTTAGAGGTTCCCAAAATAGCTCTATTTTCAAGAGCAAATTTCTTCGCTCCTATTCGAGATATCAAAGTTTTTGTGACATCATCTTGCTCACTTTTATACCAATACCTGAATTGAGTAATTGTAGGTATTTCCTCAGCCGGAGTTAAAATAGGTTTTATAACACCATTCTCGTCATATCTGATTCCTTCTTTGTAATATTTTTTTACCATCAAATCATAGGCAGTTGTTAAATAGTTTTCCTTTTTATTATTGTAAAATTTGCTAATAGCTATTCTAAAAATTTTCCTATCCTCTTCCGTGACATTAACCCCTTCACTAATTTCTGGGTCGTATGAATATTTTTTAGGTCTTCCTCTTTTCTTGTCCGAATTTCCTCTAATTTTACCCTTACCTGATGAATTCATAAAATCAGGTATCAAAGCATTTTTATTTTTTCCCCTTTGCCAAAAGCGTCTCATGTATCCATAAATAGTTTTTTCTACTAACTTGTCTTGCTCTTTCCCTTCGTTATATTTTTTAATAACTTGCTTGACCAGAGAACCTCGAGTATTTCTATAATATATTGAAGGTTCTTGTACAATTAAAGATGAAATTATTTCCCAAGCTTTATCTCTATACTCCTTTTCTCTGTCTGTTAAATTATCATCACGAACTATTCTTGCCCAAGGGTCTTGTTTTTGCTTAAATGCAAGACCTTCTGACATAGCTTCTAAAATTTCAGATACTTTCTTAGGTTCTGGCAAACCTTTTTGAGAATTAATATTAAGAACAAAAGCAATAATATAACCTTCATCTATCCATAGAATTCTCTCAATCAAGCAATTATTTTCATTTAATTGCCATTGAATCAGGTCATTGACAAATAAATCTTCATTCATTTTATTTATTCACCAAGTATTTCTATGATAACTTTGCTGGAGGGACAGTCAGATATTTTAGCCTCGACCATATCTATAATGATTTTTTTGGTGGCAATCAAATGCTTAAAAAGATAAAGTGATGTACCAGACTCTATATTCATTTCTTTATCTAAAGCAGCAGTTATTGTATTGATAGTATTATCATTTTCCTGAAGCTTAGATTTTAAAAGATTTGCTAGTTCAAGTAATTGATCTAGATCCATCTCAGAATTTGCTTCTAATCTATAGGCAGAATGAATCCATTCAACATTCTCTGCGAACAACCTTGAAATATCATTTTCTGTAACAATTGCCCAGTCTATACCTTTTGTTAAGTAATACCATCTTTCTAACTCAAATTTTTGAGCTACTCTCTCTTTGTCTAGCTCCGTTGATGGCTTAACTGTTCGAGCAATCTGAACCTGCTTTCCATTTTGGTTCACTGTAAGCATGAAGTCAGTTGTTAAGATATGAGGAGTAGCAGTTTTATCATCTACAGGATACTTTATACCCATATCTGTAGCAATACTCATTGCTAGGTCAAGGTCGTCTAGAGGAAATTGCTCTCTTATATCTGTGACGACATCTGACCACTCGAATAAATAAAATAATCGTTTTTCGTGGTCTGACAACAAATGATGTACTCGGTTGGTTTTCCAACCAGGAGTCCTAGACGACCGACCTTTCGAGGGAAAATCTTGGATTGTAATCCAGGGCTTATAGTCTTTACCGCTCCCCCGCCCACGACCTTCTTTTCTATAGCGCTCAAATTTGGCTTGTGTCCATTCTCCTCTGCCTCTAACCATAAAAATAACCCCTGAGAGTGATCGCATATCTTCTTAATACAAGCGTACTCTGTAAAGGGTTATTGTTTAACCGAATTATTAATTGTTTAGCCGAATTATTAATTGTTTAACCGAATTATTAATTGTTTAACCGAATTATTCCTCCACACCAAAATTCCCACACTAATAGGCAAATCGAAACAGGGGCCTTCTTTGCGTAAATCTGCGGGAGTTAAATTGATCACAATCTTCCGCATGGGAAAGGCAAAACCTGCATTTTTCAAAGTTGCCTTGACTCTTTCTCTTGATTCTTGAATCGCTGAATCTGGCAGTCCCAAGATCACAATTCCCGGTAATCCTCCTGACACATCCACTTCTACGCCTACTTTAACGGCATCGATGCCCACAATTGAAGCACTCCAGACTCTAGCAAGCATTTCTTATATAAGAGTAAACCTTTCAAATCTCTAGCAGATGAGTCGGCGGATTGGCATTAGTGAAACCACAGAGACGGTTTTTGGTTGAGATCAGCTAATGGGCATTTAAGTTGAAAGTGAGATTATTCTTGAGTCTCAAATTCCACTTTATCGTAAATATCTGATAGAGAGATTTGAAATTGAATAGAGGAGAGAATTAAAATATTATCCTTATCTTCATACTCGGAAAAAATCCATTTTTTTTCGTCGGTTTTAGAATATTGTTCTACATGATTTTTGTACTGATCAATCAGAACATATTCTTGAAAACTGGGTATGGTGCGATAAGCCGCAAATTTTTCATCTATGTCATAGTTTCTGGTAGATTTAGATAGCACTTCAGCAATAATCAAGGGATTAGTAATTGTATCTTTACGTCCCTCAGAAAATTCTAATGAACCGGCAACAACCATGACATCAGGATATGTATGAATTTTCTTTTTGGGAATCCATAGACGTTGATCAGTGACGAATGCTCGATAAGGTTGTTGCTTCAAAGCAAAATTGAGGGCTGCATAAAAATTACCAGCTATTTGATTGTGATTTGGTGTTCCACCTGTCATGGGTATAACTTGACCATCTATATATTCATTGCGATACTCGGAAATGACTTCTAGTTCTAGGTATTCGGTGAGGGAATAGTGGGGTTGTTCTTGTTGCATAAGCTTTGTTTTTAACGCAAAGGGACGCTGAGGGAACCGCAGAGGAACGCGGAGGGGTTATGATGCTGGGTTCCAGGTGCCGTGAAAGCTGTGGGGAATGACGCTGGGTAATCCGAGTTTGCAAACGGGTTTTGTATCTAGGCGATCGCTATCAAATACCCAAACTTCGCTACTATGAGAATTAGCATCATAGACAACGGTTAGCAACCAACTTTGCTCAGGGTTTTGGATGTCTTGGGCGTGGATAGGTTCGGAAGGATAGCGATTTTCTCCTAAGTCTGCTTCGGTGAGGGTTTCGGTTTTGTGATCAAAACGGGCGATCACATTTAATAATTCTTGGCTAATATCTTTTCCTGTCTGGAGTGTTGACATATATGTGTACCGAGAAGCTTGCCCGACGTTTTGCTGTGGTACAGTTGGAAATTCACAATGTCGGTTTAATAGTTGCTGAATTGACGTAACTTTGCTCGTTTGAGGATGCAGATGAACTCGCGTTAATGTACTTTTAGCTGGGGTGTGAGTCTCACCTGTAGCTACTTCCTTGAGATATTGGTTAGTTTGAAAATCTTCATAACGGGCGATATCTACAATTACTGAGCCACTAGCATCTACATAACCGTTAGCAAAATGCCATTGATACCAAGGTTCGGTTTCTCCACGACTGACTACACATAGGGAAACCCTATCAATAACTAAAATCTGAGTTCCTAATCTAGGTTGCCACTCTACCGAATCACTATAGTTGTTTGTCCCTATTAGCAGGGGTAAGATATTCAACCGCACTGGCGGAATGAAAAATACAATATACTGTCCTGCTAAAATAAAATCATGCACCAATGGTACACCATCTAGTTTGTATGCGGCTTGTTGGATAATTTTGCCAGTGGAATCGCTTTTGTAAATATTAAGCGTTGCATTTAATCCAGAACTGATACCAAAGTTAAAAATCTCCCCTGTTTGCTTGTCACGCTTATAATGTGCGGAATAGTTTAATCCTTTGCTTAACCCTCCTAAATCATCTTCGCCCGATGTTTCTAAAGTTTGTAAATTGAGGGCGTGGGGTTTACCAGCTTCCCACAGCGCCAAAAGTTTATCTGGAAGTGCTAGCACCGAGGTGTTGGCAACATTCTTGATGGGCTTTTGCCATTGATTCCAAATTGGCCCCGGTGCAGTCATGCCATAATTACCGTAGAGTAGTTTACCTGCTGCGGCTTCTTCTTGATAGCCAGAGGTTTGCACGTAGCGATAAACCCCGGTGGCGATACCTTGGGTAAAATTTACAGCCAGAATTGCCCCATCTCCATCAAACCAGTGTCCCATGTGAATGCCACCGCGTTCTAGCCGTGCGACACCATTGCGGTAAAGTGTGCCACGTAAACCATCTGGAATTTTGCCAGAGAGAATTGGCAATTGCGTAACGGGAAATTCTTTTGCTGGTTGGGCGATCGCACTTGCCCAGGCTTTTTTTGTTGACTTTTTATCAATGGTATGCATAAAGGTACTTTAAGCGTAGTAGCTACAGCTTTAATTTTTCTAATGATAGTTTTTGGTGTGGTAACAGCTAAAGATTTTCCAGAAACTCCTCAACAGAGACTCTAGCTTAATCAAACGCATTGTACTGGCGTGGCACAGCTAAAATAGTGCGTTAGATGTAGGTTGGGTGGAGCGGAGCGCAACCCAACACATATCAGGATGTTGGGTTACGCAAAGCCTCCACCCAACCTACAATTTTTTTGCAACATTTTAGCCTTGCCACGCTAGTACTGTGATCATAAAGTTCTAAATTCCTCCTCAAGGACGCTTCAGAAACTCCCTTGGGAAGATGACGATCCTAAGCAAATCAGTATCCAATATATCAGGGACAAAGCAACATCCCCTAAAAGGAGACTGACGCAATGAATTTGCAGGCAATTGGGCAGCTATTCCAAGAAACCTTTAAGGAATGGAGTGAGGATAAAGCCTCACGGTTAGCGGCGGCGTTAGCTTATTACACGATTTTTTCGATCGCACCGTTACTAATTATTGTAATTGCGATCGCAGGCGCAGTATTTGGAGAAGAGGCGGCAAGGGGTCAAATCGTTGGACAAATTCAAGGTTTAGTCGGCAAAGATGGCGCACAATTTATCCAAACGGCGATCACAAATGCTAACAAACCACAAACAGGTGCGATCGCCTCGATCATTAGCGTTGTAGTCTTGTTGTTAGGTGCTACTGGTTTATTTACCGAGTTACAAGATGCCCTAAACACGATTTGGGAAGTGAAACCGAAACCCGGACGCGGTGTTACCAACATGATTCGCCTACGCTTTTTGTCCTTTGCGATGGTCATAGGTATTGGCTTTTTACTTTTAGTTTCTCTAGTAATTAGTACAGCGTTATCAGCATTAGTAACATACTTTAGTAGTTTACTCCCAGGTGTCGATTTTCTCTGGCAAATTATCAGCTTCATCGTCTCTTTTGCCATTACTACATTACTGTTTGGACTAATTTTTAAAGTTCTGCCAGATGTCAAAATTGCTTGGAGTGATGTTTTAGTTGGAGCTATTCTCACCTCTTTTTTGTTTTCCATCGGCAGGTTTTTGTTAGGACAGTATTTAGGTAATGGCAGTTTTGGTTCAGCTTATGGTGCAGCTGGTTCACTGGTGGTAATCTTAGCTTGGGTTAACTACGCCGCCCAGATTCTTTTTTTCGGTGCTGAATTTACCCAGGTTTATGCTAGAAGACATGGAAGTGGCATAACCCCAAATAAAAATGCCATGCCTCTCAATGATAAAACTTCTACTCCTGATGAGATGAAGAGCAATGGTACTACTGAAAAAAAGCAAAATAAAAATAATAAACAGTTATTTTCTAACTTAATGAATCGCCTCATGCGGTCTTTTAGGCAACCTAAGCGCTTGAAATCTAGAAGAAAAAGGCAGTACTTTTAATTACTCAAAGGATACACGTTATTTTCCTTGGCTGTAGTTAGCTTATAGCTAAATTGATGTAGGAAATAAGCCCATATCCAAGGCAAGGTTTTCTTACCTTGCTTTTAAATCACTCGAATCACGGACGAAATACTTTTATCATCCTAAGTATTTTCATTAAAAAGTGAGTAAAACCTATAGCTTGTTCAAAAAGAAAGTTCTAGCCTATGTAGATAATTTCCCGTATTATGAATGAGATTTAAATACTATAAAGACAGAAACTTAATGTTGATGAATAAATGGTTTTTTATCGATTGGCAGGCAATCTTTATTCCTAGTATCAGTATCTTTGAGTTGATTATTCGCGGGTCATTGGTCTATTTGGCACTATTTTCAGTACTACGCGTACTTCCTAGCCGACAACTAGGAACTCTAGGAATTACTGATTTACTCGTAGTTGTATTATTTGCTGAAGCTGCTCAAAACGCTATGGCGAGTAACTATACATCAATTACTGAAGGCGCTATCCTGGTAGGAACTGTGATTTTTTGGAGCTACTTGCTGAACTGGTTAGGTTATAAAATACCCCAGTTCCAACGTTTCCTAAATCAGCCACCTCTGCTACTGGTAAAAAATGGTCGAATGATTCAGCGTCATCTGCAACGAGAGTTAATTACAGACGACGAGTTGATGAGTAAGTTACGTCAGCAAGGTGTGGAATTTTTAGCAGATGTGAAGTTTGCATACATGGAGGCTGATGGTCGCATTAGTATCATCACCTCGGACTCGAAAACTAATTGCGTCCCTGAGCAAAAAGTAGAGTTAAAAAGCGATCTACCCTAATTAAATTGTAAAATATGACGGTTGTATTCTGTGCCGGACTGTGATTGAGCGTTATACTCTGCCCGAAATGGCTACTTTGTGGAGTGAAGCCCATAAGCTAAAAACTTGGCTGCAAGTAGAAATTGCTGTTTGTGAGGCTCAGGCTGAATTGGGTTACATTCCGTCTCAGGCGGTTGAGGAAATTAAGGACAAGGCAGATTTTGACCCAAAACGGGTGCTGGAAATTGAGGCTGTAGTTCACCACGATGTCATCGCTTTCTTGACAAATGTTAATGAATATGTTGGTGATGCCGGACGCTATATTCACCTGGGTTTAACCAGTTCTGATGTACTGGATACGGCTTTAGCACTGCAATTAGTTGCCAGTCTGGATGTGTTGTTGCAACGTCTGGAAGATTTGATTGAGGTAATTCGCCAAAAAGCACAGGAACATCGTCATACGGTGATGATTGGTCGATCGCATGGTATTCACGCTGAACCGATCACTTTTGGTTTTAAGCTAGCTGGCTGGTTAGCAGAAGTGTTGCGACATCAAGAACGCTTAAGAATTCTTCGCCAAACGATCGCCGTGGGTAAGATTTCTGGTGCGGTGGGAACCTATGCTAATGTTGAACCGCGTATAGAAGCGATCGCTTGCCAAAAACTCGGACTCAAACCTGATACGGCCTCAACACAAGTTATTTCCCGCGATCGCCACGCCGACTACGTGCAACAATTAGCTTTGGTAGCGGCATCCATCGAACGTTTTGCTGTGGAAATTCGTAATCTGCAAAAAACAGACGTTCTGGAAGTTGAAGAATTCTTTGCCAAAGGGCAAAAAGGCTCCTCGGCAATGCCACACAAGCGCAATCCCATCCGTTCGGAACGGCTGACAGGAATAGCGCGACTCGTCAGAAGTCATGCCGGTGCAGCTTTGGAAAACGTTGCTCTCTGGCATGAAAGGGATATTTCCCACAGTTCTGTAGAACGGGTAATTTTGCCAGATGCTTGCACCTTGACGCATTTTATGCTATTGGAAATAACCGACTTAGTGAAAAACCTGTTGGTCTATCCTGAGAACATGGAACGGAATCTCAACTGCTACGGCGGCGTTGTGTTCAGCCAAAAAGTGCTACTTGCCTTGATAGACAAGGGAAGTAGCCGAGATGAGGCTTATGCGATCGTTCAAGAAAGCGCTCACGCCGCTTGGAACAAGCCGGAAGGCAATTTCCAGAACTTGATTAGCAAAGACCCACGTGTTACCCAAAAGTTATCCCCAGCCGAACTAGAGGTCTGTTTCGACCCCCAGCAACATCTACGGCATTTAGAAGAGGTTTACAAACGGCTGGATATTTAGTTTGCTTGTAGTGAGCGCTGAAGCGCTTACTACTAACTTGTTACCCAAAAATCCGTAAATTTTCAGAAAATTGTCAGTTTAATGCTGTAATTTTTGTGAGTTCTGGGTAGTATAAATAACAAATATCTATCTATACTGTATTAGTACTTCGAGTGCCTTGATGATTGAAATCTTAGCCACACTTTCTGCGTCTGCGGCAGCAGGAATGAGAATAGGAACACCTCTGCTGATTATTGGATTGTTGCAGGGTGGTAACTTGTGGTCGCAAGTTCCAATTTTATCTCATATTTCTCCACCAATATTATTAGCCTGCCTCAGCTGTTGGTCTTTATTTGAATTATTAGCCTCCAAAAAGCTATGGGGGCAAAGATTGCTCCAACTGGTTCAGTTATTAATGTCTCCCCTCGTGGGGGCAATTATGGGGTTAGCAGTAGCTACGGCAACAGCAACACCAAATTGGCTGATTGCCTTAACTGGCGGTTTGTTAGCTTTGGTACTCCAGCTAGTTCAAGTTGGTTGGTTCTATCGCTTACGCGGATTACCGTTGTGGGCAGTCTTTCTTCAAGATACCTTATGTATTGCTCTAGTACTTTTTGCCTTTGATGCTCCCTGGCAAGGAGGATTAATAGCTTTACTTCTGCTCTGGTTTGCACTTCGTAGCGCGAAGCAGTGGTATGACTGGTATCAAGGGGATAGGGCATATGGGACAAGGTAGATGAAGGAGCAGGATAGGAGAAAGGGGGAGTTGAGGGAAACTTACCGTAAGTCTTTCTCCTCTGTGCAATGCTCAATGCCCTTCAGGAGTGCTGAGTTGGGAATCTCACTTCTTCACTCAGAACTCGGAACTCGGAACTGTTTTTGCCCAATGCCCAATGCCCAATGCCCATTACTGCAAAAGTCCAATCATGTGCAAGAAGCCTTGACCGGTAATCAACTCGATGATTAAAGCAATGAAACCCAGCATGGCAATGCGCCCATTCCATACTTCAGCACTGGTAGTTAGACCCCACTTCCAACCTTCTTTGGGATACATTTTTACGATTTTTTTCATTTGGGCAGCTTGCGAAAGCTTAAAACTGGGGTTTTTTAGCGCATCAATCACTAAGTCTGCGAGTGCATTAATAAATACTGGATTAGTATTGGGAGCAGGTACGCGACGGAAGTTGTGAATTCCTGATTCTTCTGCTACTTCCCGATACTCAATATCAATTTCTTGTAGTGTTTCAATGTGTTCTGAGACAAAACTAATAGGCACGACAACCAAATCTTTCACGCCTTGTGCGCCTAGTTCTTTAAGGGCATCTTCAGTATAAGGTTGAAGCCATTCTACTGGGCCGACGCGACTTTGGTAAGCCAAGGTGTGAACATTGGGTCGATTGAGGGTCTGCATAATCAGGGCAGTACATTCTTCAATTTCTTGCTGGTAAGGGTCGCCAGCTTCTTCAACGTAGCTTTTAGGAACGCCGTGAGCGCTGAAGAATATATGAACCTCATCTGGATTAGCAAACTGCTCAAGTTCCTGGGCTATGAGTTCCGCCATTGCTTGGAGGTAGCCTGGTTGTTTGTACCAGGAAGGAATAACGGTGTAATCAATGCTTTGAAGTTTTGGGTCTTCTTGCCAAAGCTTTTCTAAAAGCCGGAAGCTCGAACCACTAGTACTGATAGAAAACTGGGGATATAGTGGTAATATTACCAAGTGTTCTATATTATCTTGCGTGATCTGTGCGATCGCTTCTTCTGTATAGGGATGCCAATAACGCATTCCCACGTAGATATTAGCTTCTTGTCCCAAATAACCCAACTGTTTTTTGAGAGCTTCACCTTGCTCTTCTGTGATTCGCCGCAGTGGGGAACCACCACCGATTTGCTTATAGTTTCCTTGAGATGTTTTGGTTCGCCGCGAGGCAATAAACCAGGCTAGGGGCTTTTGCAACCAGCGAAATGGTAGGCGAATAATTTCCGGATCGGAAAATAGGTTGTACAAAAATGGCCCGACATCTTCAAGCTTATCGGGGCCACCGAGATTGAGTAATAAGACACCTACACGACCCATAGCAGTTACCTTCCCCCAATCTTTTCAGGTTTTTTACTAATTGTTAACAATATATCTTTAATTAAATATAAAGCTTAATAGCAAGGAAATATGCAATGGCAACAATTTTAAGGAATTGGAGTTACCGCTATCAATGGCTATATGATGGTATTTCGCGTTTAGCAGCCTTTAGTGTAGGTGGAGAAACCCGTTTTCGGAAACTTGCTTTGCAAGACTTAATAATTCACTCAGATACTCAAGTCTTAGATTTATGTTGCGGCAGTGGTCAAACGACACAATTTTTGGTAAATTTATCACAAAATGTAACAGGATTGGATGCTTCACCCAAGTCTTTGCAACGGGCGCGGCAAAATGTACCATTAGCTTCCTATGTAGAAGCTTTTGCTGAAAAGATGCCATTTGCAGATAATCTGTTTGATGTGGTGCATACCAGCGTCGCACTACATGAGATGCAGCCTCAGCAATTACGAAAAATTATTAATGAAGTTTATCGGGTGCTGAAGCCAGGCGGGGTGTTTACGCTGGTGGATTTTCACGCTCCGACAAATCCGATATTTTGGCCTGGGATATCACTGTTTTTGTTGTTGTTTGAAACGGAAACAGCTTGGGAATTGTTGAAAACTGATTTGGCTGGATTGTTAACTGAGAATCAGTTCAAAGTAAGTCAGCCAATTTTATATGCAGGTGGTAGTTTGCAAGTGATACAAGCGAAGAAGTAAAGATACTGCATGAACAAGAGCAGGTATCTTACCTGCTCCATCAATGAATGAGGAGTAATTGTTATATTGAAATTACAATGATGAAATTTTGAGGTGAATAAAAATGACGCAGGAATTAATAGACCTCAGAACTTGTATACAGGAAGGACGTTACGCAGATGCTTTGGCAATTGTTGATGAATTAGAGGGAATGAGCAAACAAGCTATTCTGCGGAATATCCAAGCTTATTTAAGGATTCTGCTGATTCATTTGATTAAGAACCAACTAGAACAAAGGTTAACAAATTCTTGGGTTGCTTCTATTCGTAATTCAGTTCGAGAAATTAAAAAGCTGAATATCAAAGACAATAAAAAATCCTATTATATCAATTTAAACGAATGGGATACCTATATTGAAGATGAAATAGAAGCAGCAGTGCGTGATACTAGCGTGGAAGTTTTGAATGGAATGTACAATGAATTTCAACTGGTTGAAATGGTGGATAGAAACCAGATTACTCAGACTGCTTTGGAGTTTTTGGCGCTAACTTATTCTTATTCAGCTAAGGAGTTACCCGCAGTTGTAGCTGAAAATTTAACTCAGTTAATCGGTGGAGAAGATTGGAAAGCAGGTAGACAGTAAAAAAATGACGCAAGAATTAATAGACCTTAAAAAGAGTATTTTGGACGGACGTTATGCAGATGCCTTGGCAATTGTGGATGAATTAGAGGGAATGAGTAAAAAGGCAATTCTGCGTCAGATTAAATCGTTTTTAAGGATTTTGCTAATTCATTTAATTAAGAATCAAGTAGAACAGCGATTAACAAATTCTTGGATTGCTTCTATTCGCAATGCTATCCGCGAAATTAAAGAAGTGAATATCAAAGATAATCAAACATCCTACTACGTTGATTTAGACGAGTGGAAGAAATTGATAGAAGAGGAAGTAATTGAAGATGCGATCGCAGATACCAGCGATGAAGTAATGAATGGAGCATATAATCAATTCCAACTGGCTGAAATAATAGATAGAAATCAGATTATTCAGACTGCTTTAAACTTTTTGGCACTAACTTATTCTTATTCACCTAAGGAGTTACCCACAGTTGTAACTGAAAATTTAACTCAGCTAGTCGGTGGAGAAGATTGGAAAGCAGGTAAACGGTGAAAAAATGACGCAAGAATTAATAGACCTTAAAAAGAGTATTTTGGACGGACGTTACGCAGATGCCTTGGCAATTGTAGATGAATTAGAGGGAATGAGTAAAAAGGCAATTCTGCGGCAGATCAAATCGTTTTTAAGGATTTTGCTAATTCATTTAATTAAGAATCAAGTAGAACAGCGATTAACAAATTCTTGGATTGCTTCTATTCGCAATGCTATCCGCGAAATTAAAGAAGTGAATATCAAAGATAATAAAACATCTTACTACATTGATTTAGATGAATGGGAGAATTTAATAGAAGAGGAAGTAATTGAAGATGCGATCGCAGATGCTAGCAATGAAGTAATGAATGGCAAATTTACTCGCTCTCAGTTGTCAACGATGCTAAATAAAAACCAGATTTCAACTACAGCAATTAGTTTTCTGGCTTTAACATATACTTATTCGGCAAAGGAATTACCAGCGATTATGGATGATTATCTTAGTCAGCTAGCTAATGGAAAAGATTGGATAAATCGGGAAAAATAAAGCGATCGCTTACCAAACTTTACTTTTTTACTAAAAAATATGCTGTAGCATACTCAGGCAATTGGCTGATATACTGACCAAATTCTCTTTGATTCTTAAAAATACCTGCCAAAAAATCGAGTTGATAAAGATTGGGTAAAAATGCTCCACCTGTATCAGCCATAACTCCCATTTGCAGGTGTTTACGACCATTTTTAGTATGTTCAATGACAATTACTTTACCTAAACCAATATTTAGAACATCTCCAGCAAAGGTTACTTCTGGTTTAATGGAAATTTTTGCATTTATTTTATATCCATAGCCTTTAATGGCATCAACCTCTCTAAAATACCAATAACGTTTTTGTGCTGTTGCTTGTAATCCACGAATATAAGAGATTCCATTATTTCTATCTACATTAAAAAATGCCTTATAACCATCTGTAAAGTTAATCAGTACTGTTCCTTGCATCAACGCTTCTTCTAAGCCATTTCTGGTTAGATAAGCGAGACTTTTAACTTTTCCAAACTCTCTACCACCTGGCTCATAAATACCAGATAAAACATCTTGTTTAGTATATCTAGTATAGAATTTATCGTTATTAGAGTTTTCTTTTAAGCTATAAATTCCTGTATTAAAAGTAGAGCTTTTCTTGCGAGAACCGGAATGAGTAAAAACAGCATATTTAGTAATTCGTAATTGTTTTTGGTTCTTATTTTTGGGATTATAGGCAGTCCATTTGATAACTCGGAAATTGGTATTTATAAACTTAGGATCTTGTAAACGAGTGGCTCGATTATTAGCAATATCCTCCTTTAAGACAGCAATCATGAAATCTAAAGTCTTAAGAACATCTGGCACAGTAACTCCTTGAGTGGCAAGCATTCCTGTACGCAGAATATCTGGATCTTCTGAAGCGTAATCTTGAAAATATTTTCTAGTATTAACAAGAACAGTTAATAAATCCCCTTGATTGAAGTTAACCTTACTACTTGGCAGTTTTGCTGGAGTAACAACCTGACTGCCATTAATGCTAAATTTATATTTTTTGAACTCATCGACAACTGGATATGGTGTAGATGCTGATATTAAATTCTGCTGAGGTGAAAAAGCATTTTCCTTGCCTATAATCTCATCAGATGTTTGTTGAGCAACAAGTTGAAGTGGAACGGAATTTTCTTGGGCTAACTGTTTAGTTTTTGACTGAGTATATAAATGATTACTGACTAAACTTACAACTAATAAAGCAGCACAACCTACTGTAAAACGAAATTTTTGGCTGAATAGGATTTTCATAACTGGAAGAATAAATTTCTCATGCTAAATAATAAATGTTAATTTTCTATCACTTCACGCACTAATTGCGCCAACTTTTCTGCACTATCGGGAACTGCGATCGCATGAGCTTTTTCTCCCATCTTTGCTAACTCTTCCGGTGACTGCAACAGATTCAACACATTACTTTGCAATGTTTGTGCTGTCAACTCGGATTGTTTCAGCGTTAACGCCGCACCAGATGAAGTAAATACCTCTGCATTGTAGGATTGATGGTCTTCTGCGGCAAAGGGGTAAGGAATCAAAATCGCTGGCGTTCCACACACTGCTAATTCTGTCAAGCTACCAGCACCAGAACGAGTAATGGCTAAAGAAGCTCGTTGCAACAACGCTGCCATATTGTTGTAAAAAGGTAAGGCTATGTACTGTGGATGTTTGAGACTATCTGCTTCTGGATCGCGATCGCCAGTTAAATGTACTACATAAATACCAGCATCAAACCAAGCATTTGCAGATTCGCGCACCAACTTATTGATAGCAACTGCGCCTTGGCTACCACCAAAGACGACAATTAAAGGAACACCATCAGGAATGGCTAAATCTAGGGGTGCATTAATTGCCCCATCAAGGAATTGCTCTCTTACAGGAGTGCCAACGCAGACATTTGTGGATCGTGGCAAATACTTAGCAGCTACTTCAAATCCTAAAGCTACTACACTACACCAAGGGCCAAAAAAGCGAGTTACTTTCCCCGGTAAGGCGTTAGATTCGTGGAAAATCACAGGCAAACCGAGGGAACGCGCCGCAATGACGGCTGGCGCGGCAATATAACCTCCTGTGGTAAACACTCCTTGAAAATTTCCTTGTTTGAGAATTCGTCTAACTTCCAGAATTGAACCAACGAGTTTACCCAAAATGCGAATCGAGGAGAGTCCAAACCCTTGCTGAAACCCTTCAACTGCAATAGTATTCAAGGGATACTCTTTAGGGATAAGTTGAGTTTCTAGCCGATTGGGTACTCCCAGCCATTCTATTTGATAATCTGGAAGTTTTTGGGCCAGTGCGATCGCTGGAAACAAATGTCCACCAGTCCCACTGGCAGCTATTAATAATCGTATCGGTGCGTTTACCAATCAAACCTCTACCGTTTAGCGCCTAATTTAACTAAGATAAAACAATTTCCTTACCTTCTCTAATCAAATCAGTAAATTCATTACGAATGACTAACATTATTACCGTCTTAATGAAACACCAACTCAAATTATCAACCAGCATCGGGTTGATTTCTTTCCTGTTGACACTTGGTTTAACAAGTGATTGGCAACGCACTCAAGCGGCGACACCACAGCAATTAGTCCAAAATGTACCAGCCAATCTGACAAACCTGTTGACACAAATTGATGCCGCCGCCAGCCAAGGCGATATTCAAGGAGTGTTGCAATTCTACAGCTCCAATTTTATTCATGGGGATGGGTTAAACCGCCAAACCTTAGAAAAGTCCTTGATTTCACTTTGGCAACGATATCCTAAATTGCAATACAGTACAAAACTGTTATCTTCAAAACCTGAAGGTAATGCCATCATCGCCGAAACAGAAACAAAGATAACTGGCTTACCCTCCGGTAATGGTAATAACATGACTCTCAATGCCACAATTAAATCGCGTCAGCGCATTACAGGCGGAAAAATAGTCCGCCAAGATATTTTGTCAGAACGCACCCTACTTACCTCTGGGAGCAAGCCGCCGCAAATCGATATTAAATTACCTCAGCAGGTGAAAGTTGGTCAGAAGTATAATTTTGATGCGATCGTTCAAGAGCCACTTGGTGATGATTTTCTACTAGGAACAGCGTTAGAGGAGCCTATTCAACCAGATAAGTTTTTTAACCCCACATCAGTAGATTTGGAATTACTTACATCTGGTGGACTGTTTAAAGTCGGAAAAGCACCACTTACTCCTGGTAGCCAATGGATTTCTGCTGTCATTCTGCGAGGCAATGGGATGACGATGGTAATTCAGCGCCTGCAAGTGGTGAAAAAGTAGTAACTTAAGCCTGGCGAATAGAATTCGCGGCTATACAAACAAAGTCCACCTCCGTGGACTAATACAAAATCAAGGGTTCTTAACTCACGCAGGTGGGTTTTGGTTGTGTAGATGGGGTTTTTAACCGCTTTTTTCACGTTAAGTTGTCACGAGTGTCTGAATTACTCGAATGAGTGCAGGATTTACTGAAATAAGTAAGTCAAATAAGCTTTTGAGTAAGTTAAATGAGCTTTTGCTTGCGGAAAATACCAAAATGAGTAAGCAAACTGGGGTTTGAGTAAGTCAAATGAGCTTTTGCTTGCGGAAAACACCAAAATGAGTAAGCAAACTGGGGTTTGAGTAAGTCAAATGGCATTTTGAGTAAGTCAAATGACATTTTGCTTATTAAATTTGACTTTCTCTATTTTTCCGATGCAGTAATACCCTTTCACTTACAGATACATAGGTAATAGGGGCGTATATCTGTACGCCCCTACACATAATTGATGTATTGTAAAGATGTTTGTCAATGGTTATGAGATAAGCTGTACATAAATAACTACTGATTTTGTGGCGATCGCAAGCCTTGTAATACTAAGAGCAAAAACTTACCCCATTCCGCCGCCAAAGGTATTTCTGTAAAGGGAACCCGCACTGAGTTAGTAGATTCCGAAAATAGAAATTCTAACTCTATAGAACGACCTTTTTCCGGTGGATTTTCAACATCTACAGATTTGCCATCTATCAAAAGATAGATTTGCTGGACATTAAGTAGAGAGAATGTTTCTAGTTTAATCGGCCCTTGAGGCGTGGGTTTTCCCCAGGTTATATTATTACTTTTTTGACCTAACACAGCATAAATATCATACTTAGCTCGTTCAAATTGCTCTGCCCAGGCGCGATAGGCTTCAACTTTTTGATACTCCTTCGAGCCTTGCCAAGCCAACCAGAAAAACACTACTAACAGGGGCAA
This sequence comes from Nostoc sp. WHI, assembly GCF_015714725.1. Lineage (GTDB taxonomy): Bacteria > Cyanobacteriota > Cyanobacteriia > Cyanobacteriales > Nostocaceae > Nostoc. The sequence goes on along the minus strand of NZ_WBKM01000095.1, from coordinate 98,549 downwards.
CCACAAAAGACCGCGTTCCATCGTTTATAAAGTTCCTGAGTAATCAAGTGAAACTTGTAACTAAAAGTCAAAAATCCCCCCCACAAGGTATGGAGATAAGTTATGTTAGTGAACAAACTGGCAAAAAGCGGTGATGAGTTAATATGAGAAAGCTTATATTATTGTGCTTGTTTGTCATTGGGCTAGGATCTGCCATATTTGGTTTCCTGAATTTTCAAGGAATGGCAGCTAAAGGTGAGTTTGAGACGATTTTGCTTGATTTTCGGGAAGATATTCCATCATCTGTGGTGGAACAGAATTTACAAGCGATCGCCAAACAATACAACGTTACACCCCAATTAGACAACAAGTTTTCCAAAAAAGATAATGTATATATTATCAAAGGCGATCGGCAGCGACTCCAAGAACTGAAAAAATCTCAATTTGCCCAAGCCACAGAATTCATCGAGCCAAATTACATCTACACAAAGATTCCCCAACCAGGTGAACCCGCTTGGCTAGGGGAATTTTTGCGACCTCAAGAAGATGATGAAACAAGTCCCTCATTAACTGGCCCCAATGACCAATATTACAGCAAGCAGTGGAACTTGCACCAAATCGGTATTGAAGGCGCATGGAGTCAAACCAAAGGCAGTGGGATCACAGTTGCGGTAATTGACTCCGGGATTACCAAGGTGCGGGACTTGTATGAGACAAAATTCGTCAAAGGCTATGACTTTGTTAACGACCGAGAAGAAGCCACAGACGATCATGGACACGGCACCCATGTTGCCGGAACCATTGCCCAAGCCACAAATAATAAATATGGCGTAGCTGGAATTGCCTACGAAGCCAGTTTAATGCCGTTAAAGGTACTTAGTTCCTATGGCGGCGGTACCGTTGCCGATATTGCCGAAGCGATTAAATTTGCTGCTGATCAAGGCGCAGATGTGATTAATATGAGCTTAGGCGGTAGTGGTGAAAGCCAATTGATGAAAGAAGCGATCGCTTACGCTCATAGAAAAAATGTAGTTATCATTGCCGCAGCCGGGAATGAAAACGCCAACGGAGCAAGCTATCCAGCCCGCTATCCCCACGTCATCGGCGTTTCCGCAATTGGCCCAGATGGCGAAAAAGCGCCTTATTCTAACTTTGGTGCAGGAGTAGATATCTCAGCTCCTGGTGGTAGTGACGCTGGTAAAATTCTCCAAGAAACTATCAACGAAAATGGCGAAGGGGTATTTCTGGGCTTCCAGGGTACAAGTATGGCTTCTCCCCACGTTGCCGGTGTTGCAGCATTAATCAAAGCTGCTGGCATCAAAGAACCAGATGAAGTTTTAAAAGTCCTCAAGCAGTCGGCGCGAGTTATCCAGGATGATGGTTTGAACTATTATGGCGCTGGACAACTCAACGCCGAAGCAGCAGTCAAACTAGCCTTCACAGGGCAAATCAGTTTCCCAGATTTCTTCCGATGGTTACGCGATAACGGTTATTTTAACCCCGGCTTTTGGATTGATGGTGGTGCGATCGCACTTTTACCCAAGATTTTAATGATAGTTGGTTCCTATCTACTGGCTTGGTTTTTACGGGTTTACTTCCCATTCACTTGGAGTTGGTCTTTATCCAGTGGCTTAATTGCTGGCAGTTCTGGGTTATTCTTCCTCAAAGGAATCTATATCTTTGATCTTCCCCAGTGGCCTTTCCGGGTTTTAGGCAGCTCAATTCCCGAACTAGGCAATACCCTCCAGGGAACTGATGCGTTGAATCCCCTATTTGCCAGCGTACTGATTCCCGTTGTGTTAATGGCATTGCTGCTGGGACATCCTAGCTGGAAATGGTTTGCCATTGGTTCAACCTTAGGAGTGGCAGCGTGCTTGACAGTAAGTGCGTTTTACGATCCAGCAGTTTGGGGTTTTGGAAGTGGTGACTTAGCACGTATCTTCCTCATTACCAATGCCCTAATCTGTTATGGACTTGCTCGTTTAGCATTGAAAAACGAAGAAAAAACAGCATAAATTGTAAACGGGGAACAGGGCATTGGGAATTGGGCATTGAGTATTAGTTATTTCCTCTTCTTTACCCTGCCCCCTGCCCCCTGCCCCTCACTCAGCACTCAGCACTCAGCACTCAGCACTCAGCACTGTTTATGATTACACTTACAGGTACAATCCAACATCGTGATATTGGCATAGGCGCATGGGCGTTAGTCACAGAAGAAGGCGTTACTTACGAAATCCTCAGAGGGGCTGACAAAGACTTACTCAAAGCTGGACAAAAGGCAAAAGTTAAAGGACAGGTGCGTGAAGATATTATGACAGCTGCCATGATTGGCCCTGTCCTGGAGGTCAAATCTTTTGAGGTAATTTAGTTCTGACTCGCTGTAGAATCTAGAACCTCTTGAAGACGACTTCTAAACTCTCCTTTGGGATGACCTCCTTTTACCTCACCCACAATCTGAAATTCCCCTTCTGGAGAATTGCAGATGATATAAGTAGGCCATCCCATTTCTGATTTATCGGGATACTGAGTCAATAAAATTTTCCGATACTTGCGGTAAGCAGCCGTATCTTGCATTTTTACATCGATAAATTCTAAACCCAGTTCTTCAGCCACCTTTTTGTCATAAAAAGACATTTTGTGGCAGATGCCGCACTCTTCCGAAGAGAACTTAATTACAGCTAAACTCATGGGTTGCCAACTCTTTAATTATAGGCAACATATATTACCATAATGGTGTCCCTTAATGTCAAGTTAAAGCTGAGACACTTATGAAAGTATTCTTTTCGCTTGTTTAGAGCTAGGACTTAGATCGCCACTTTTCAGATGTAGGTCGTTTTTTCAAAAATCGAATAGGAATCCTATATAAATATTAATAATCCTTAATAGTATTAACTATTAAGGATTGTTCACAAGAGCAAAAAATGCTCAAAAGGCTGATTGTTTCTTAAAAATCATCAAGAAACTGACTAAGGCGACTGATTACGGGGTCAACTTCTTGAGGAGGGGCAGCAACAGTATAAGAAGTATTATTTACTACTTCTAATTGAGTTGGAGACTGAATGATTGATCGACTATTGACTATGATGGCCAATTGTGCAACTTGTTGAGAAAGTTGCAGAAGATGCTGTTCCATCGCCTCCAAACGATTAGATCCCTTAGCAAAAAAACGTTCCTCAAGGCCAGCCACTTGATGTTGCAGTTCACCAATTTGTTGTTCAATCGGTGTTGTTGCTGCTGTTTGTGGACCAGGTCGTACAGATTCCGGTACACATAAAGATTGCCACAAGGCTTCTTTACAGAGGTCACTGAAAGTCTTGTCGGGTTGTTTTTCCAAATAACTTTCTACTTGCGCTAACAAGCTTTCATCAGCAAGCTCTGGGTTGAACGTGACGGATTTAACTACCTTTTTTGACCATTGGAACATCAGCTTTAGGCCCTAGCAGCGCGATTGGAGGATAATTGTGCCTCTCCATAAATATACTGCCCCAAAGCATTCGCCTGCCGGGAAGGTGCTGCTAAATGAGCATTAATCTTTGCTTCTTTAAGCAGACGTTGAACGTCGTCCCAGAAAAACTCACCACCGCCGCCAGTGAGAATCACGTCAGTGACGCGTTCTGGCAACCAGGCTAGCACACGGCTACAGATTTCGCGAGAAAACATCTCCGTGAGGTTGGGAAGAAAATCGTCTAAGTTGGTGGGCTTGCTAGCGCCTTTAGGACGGTAATAGCGTTCACCCCTTGGTTTGTTAACAGCGGAAATCAGCGCTAGAGATTGACTATCTGCTCCCTCGATTTCGGCGGACACCAATTCATAAAACTTATTCATCCCGAAGTCTTCGCTCTTAGAAGCACCTCTGGCAAAACGGAAGTTATCTACCATCAAAAGATCGACGGTTTGATGTCCAATATCGACGATCGCCACCGATATTTTTGTAAAATCGGGACTGCCCGGACTTTTCTTTGGTTGAGCTTCAGACCACAGCAAGCTGCCGTAGCCCTCTGGCATTACCCAAACTTTACTGACGTTCAGCGACACAGATTCGCCTCGGAAGTTCAACACATGAGGGCCACCTACTTGGCTAATCAACTGTGCTTTTTCCTTTTCAAATTGTTCTAAGGAAAGAAAAGGCAAACCTAGTACGACTGAGATATCATTTCTGAGTTTGAAGTAGCCAGCACTTGCTAACACTTTTATCAATGCAGCCTCTACCTTAGATTGCCCAACTCCTAGATTTGCTCCAAAATCTGCTGCCAGTTGCCCAACAGCATATCCATTGCCTTGATACTCTAGCCACAAATCCATTAAGGGATCAGTAGCCCTGGCTTCAAAAACACCGCCACGTACTTGTTCTATTGACATCTGCTTAACGTTAGCAGGTACAAACACCACATTGTTTGGTTCACGACTCACACAAGTCTTAGTGGAAGTTCTGCCTAAATCAACACTGAGAATAGTTTTTCCAGGAGGGTTGTTTGTGTTTGGGATGGGATTATTAACAGCATTTATGGGAATTGATGCCGACACTCTATTCATCGGTATAGCAGCGGCATTGATTGGGGTAGCGGCGGAAGGTTGGTCTGTCATAAAAGCTCCTAATTCAAACTTAACTGTAAAAAGTTGTCATGCTCAATCTTACAAAAATGCGAGCAACCATAAATTCTAGGTTGCGTCAAGTGTAGCTAGAAATACGCCAAAAATTAATTCTGGCGATACTTCCAGTGGGTAACTCTTGGAGAGGCTACGCCAATGCGATCGCACATCTAGTATTATTTGGCATAGTGTAGGCGAATTTTGGCCAGATGTAACCCCTGCTTTTACTGCTTTCAAACCAAAAGCGGCCGTGTTTCATCTTCTGATACGTCTTAGCTGGCGCTTGAGTATCCAGAAAACAAATGCTAAAACCAAACCCCCAAGTACGATTTTTGACACAGGAGCAAGATACTTGTCCACAAGTTCATACTGACTACCCAATGCGTATCCTGAGTATGTTAGCAAGCCCACCCAAGCAGCGCTACCTAAGGTTGTATAAAACAAAAATGGCAGCAGGTGCATATTGGTCATACCAGCAGGAACGGAAATCAAGGTGCGGATTCCTGGAACAAGGCGACCAATCAAAACTGCTTTGTTACCTTGAGAGTCAAACCAGCGCCTTGCCTTGTCGATATCTTTGCTGGATATAGCCAGCCATTTGCCGTACCTGTCAGCCAAAGCTTTCAACCGCTTTTCACTTAACAACTTCCCAGGGTAGTACCAGATAAGTGCGCCTAGTACAGAACCCAAAAGTCCTGCAAAAAACACACCAATAATGTTGAGCTTTGCCCCTCCTGGTTGATATGGACTTGCTGTAAATCCAGCCAGTGGCATAATCAATTCTGAAGGAATGGGGGGAAAAAGGTTTTCTAGGAACATCAGCAGGGCGATTCCCCAATAGCCGAAATAGTTGATTGTATTAGTTATCCATTCAAGCATTAAGTCAATTCCTGAAATTACTACATTAGTTTTGTTACTAACAGGACTTACGGAAAAATTGCTAAAAAGCTTAATTTATCGAACCGCCTATCTCTACGAGAGGCTTCCGCCAACGCGCATCGTCTCGTAGAGAAGAGTTCGTAGAATACCCGTAAGTCTTAACTAAATTCAGCATTAGCTTTCTCAAAAGTTAACTATCTGCCCTCATGGGAGTCAAGATAACTTGGCTGCACTAAAAATTGATGCCGCAATTGGGAAACAGAATAAGAGAAGTGGAAGCTAGGTTTCATTTTCTAATTATTTAGATCCCCCTTAGCCCTTTTTTTAATAAGGACTAGGGGGGATCTAAAGATTTTATGACAAATTTCAAAACACAATCTAGGTTTCCTTTCTGAGGTTGGGGCTATGAGGGAGGAAAGTAGACAATGACTTTGTTCCCCCCATCTTTCCGTCTTCCCCTAGTGTTTTATGCTGTCGGGGTCAACGATTGTACTCTCGGTTCCGATTCCCAGTCTAAGGGATTCCAAACTCGATCTTCCAGCGCCATCTGCTCAATCAAACTTGCTAATCTCAGGGCTTTGAGAGCTTGTTCACCACCCACTGAGGGTTGATTGCCACCATGTACACAGTTGACAAAATGTTCTAGTTCTGCACTCAAGGGTTGAATATTGCTGGTGTAGACTTTTTCAATTACACCATCCTGCCTGTAAAGTACTTGTCGGTGATCAGGGAGAGAGTTACCAGTCGTTTGTCGATGAATCAAAATTTCATTCTTAAGAAAATCTGCTTCAGTGAATGAATTTTTGCAATGAGCGACAAGCCGACGAATTTTGCGGTGAGTGACTTTACTGGCAGTTAGGGTAGCGACAATACCATTGGCAAATCCTAAGGTGGCAGTTACGTAATCTAAATAACCAGAGTCCAGGGCACGAGTACCGCTAGCGGTCAATTTTGTCACTGGGGAAGCAGCTAATTCTAGAAGTAGGTCGATGTCATGGATCATTAAATCTAGCACAACGGAAACATCATTTGACCGATCTGAGTAAGGACTCATCCGGTGGGCTTCTAGCGCCAGTAATTCTTCCGTTTTCAGCACTTGGCTCAGTTCTTTAAATGCTGGATTGAAGCGCTCAATATGACCTACTTGTAGGATACACTGAGACTCGGCTGCGGCATTTACTAGGGATTCTGCCTCAGAAATACTGGCTGCGATCGGTTTTTCAATCAAAACATGAATTCCCGTTAGAAGACAGTTAATGCCCACGGCGTAATGCAACCGGGTGGGAACAGCAACACAAACTGCTTCCACAAGGGGTAGCAAGTCAGAGTAATCTTCAAAAAAACGCACCTTGTACTTGCTGGCAGTTTCTAATCCTCGCTCGACGTTAATATCTGCTACACCGACTAGTTCAACATCTTTCATTGAACTCAGCACGCGAGCGTGGTGTTGTCCCATGTTACCCACCCCAATCACGCCTATGCGGATCGGTCGTGGCTGGTTACGCTGTGTGTATGGATTCGGTTCTGCCACTGACATGCTATTTTGCACTATTATTCTCTCCTCAACCACCAAATTTAGAGACGCTACGGCCGTTGGCGTTTATACTCGAAAGCCAGTTACGATCCGTCTAAAACCATCCAGATGGTAACATAGAGGCTATGTTTATGAAGAATTTCAAAGTTTGCAATCGGTTCCCGTAATCCGGTTATCTTTTGTATAGATAGTTCAGTTTGCTTTGTCTTTTGGATTTTCTACAAAAAAATATGTGTCTTTTTATTGACTTTAAAAAATTCAGTAAAATCTAAGTGTAAAGACTCTAGAGACAACCTCCGCAGCCATGCCACAGTACATGTGAAAAATGGTGTAGCCGATTTGATGAGCTGTTTACTCATAAAGCTCAAAAAAGAGAGTTTAGGCATCGCATAAAATCATCGTGTGATGGAGAAAGCGATCGCTCTGACCTATTTACCTCAACTCGAAATAATCGCATAGTTTACCTCATACATCTGACAGTATCGGTATCAAGCAAAAAATTACCTCGGCTATCGCTCAGAGGATTCGTTAGCGATATCTAACAGTCAACTATGCGATCAAAGCGATCGCCTTTTGAAAAGATTGATAAGTGGTGCAGCTACGCCCGCACTTCTCTGCGAGAGGCTGCGCCAACGGCAAGCTCAGTGACCATCGTAGACATCATTATCACTTTTGAGTTTTGCTAAAATAGGATTGGCTTAAGTGTGAAGGGAGAATGATCAAAATGACTACCTTAGAAATAGCGATCGCCAAAATCAAGAGATTACCTATTGAGCAGCGAAACGAAGTTATTGAATTTATTGAGTTCTTAGAATTAAAAATAGGCAAAATTAGTCAGATCCAAGAGCAGATAGAAACCGATAATAAAGAAGTTTCTTTTACTGAAGCAGCACGAGAGTTTATTGGTTGTTTAGACAGCAATCTGGAAGATTTATCTTAGAGAAAGTGCGTAGTTTACCGACGTAGGCATCGCGTCATAATAACTCTTAAATTCACTTTCCTAAATACACCAAATTTACAGAATTGCATTTTCCAGCATCATCGCAATTCTTCACAGAAATTGATTTTTTAGAAAATCGCTCGACATAAAAATTATCAGCATTATATCTTCCACGCACATACCACACTAAAACTTCTCCATCAAGAATATATCCACCTTCAGGGTTTACCTTAAGGGTCATCCTTTGTTCTACAGCTGCTCCTGCACTGTTAGCCAATATCATTCTTCCAGAGTTGCCTTGCATCCGCAAAATACCATTCCACCTACCATTTTGTACAGCCCAAACACCATAGATACTTGAGCTACGGTTGTTAGAATTAGAATTATTTGAATAGCCTGATATCCAGTTAGGAGGTGCTGGAGGTCCACAGGTAATTTCACCGTATGCTTCCTTACAAACTCCACCAGGCCAGTCTGCACATTTTACAGCACTTCCGGCAGCTATGAGGTACATTGAGGTACATTTTCAAAGCTGAAAGCTATGCTAGGAAAGGGCAAGGAGAAAAACTGTATTGCATAATAGCGGGAAGCGCTGTAGTAGCAACGCGATCGCGATCTTGAATTTTTGGTAATCAACTTGGGACTTATTTACCATAATCATCAAGACTATTAGTCAAAAATAGAAATTACTTGAATACCTGTAACTCGGAACATCGGCTTTGTCGGTTTTTCTGTTGTCACCAATTCGCCAGCACCAACTGACAGTGCTGCTGCTACGTGTAGAGCATCCATTGCCGCCAAACCGTACTGACAACCGATGTTATGAGCATCTTGGATAATTTTTTCTAAATCCCTAGCCCAGTAAGTGACAGCACTAAAAAAGGTTGCGTAAAAATCGGCTTCTTCTGTTTGGCGATTGTAAATAGCTTTGGGAAGTACTTCTAACTTGATAAATACACTTGAGGCAAAATCTCGTTCTGAGTCTGCTAGGATTTCAAGGGCTTTTTCGGATATATCCCCCACACCACGCGCTGCTGTAACCAGGACTCCGGCATCAATAAAAGTTATGTTCATTCACCCATATCTTGTAACCCACCTCGCTGACTAGCTATCTCTTTTTCAATTTCATCTTGACTTAGTAAGGGTTCACCTGAAGCAACAATTTTGGCGCGTATTTGCCGTAACCGTTCCCCTAACTGAGTTTTGGTTCCATGAGTTAATATTTGTGAATTGACTGTTTTGAGGTGAAGAAATTCCACAAACTCTAAAACCTGTTGTTGTTTGTCGGGGGTAAGGAAGCGCCATTTTTGTAATAACTCTTGTTCTGCATTCATCGCAATAGCTCAAGTTCATCATTAATCATCATTTTACTGCTTCAGGGAATTTTCCCCTTTCCCGCGTCGGGAAGAGGGTTAGGTTTTTTGTGGGCTTTTCCATATAACGTGAAAAGTCGGGTCTTTTTGGTAGATTTACGTAAACTTTTGGGGAAAAATCAAGTTTATTGTGGGAATATTGTAGTTAACCTGTATTACTACGTAAATAAATGACGGTTGAAGAAGCGATCGCACTCGTTGAACGATTATTGAAACGAGGACGCTTAACAAGAGCGCAAGAGATTGTCTTTCGCTACACCTGGGAAGGTAAAACTTACTTAGATATGGCGCGAGAAGTCACTTATGACCCCGGTCACATCAAAGACGTTGGCTCACAACTGTGGCGATCGCTCTCTCAAGCTTTGGATGAAAAAGTTACCAAGAATAATCTGCACGGAGTACTACAGCGAAGCACACAACAGCAAAATGTGTGCAAACTCTGGAAGGACATCATGCTTGTGTCTGGAGTGTAGCTTTTCCTCCCACAGGTCAAATTTTAGCAACGGCTGGTGAAGATAACACAATCAAGCTGTGGGATTCAGAAACTGGATGTTGTGTGCAAACCCTAGAAGGGCATCAGCACTGGGTAAAAGCGATCGCCTTCAGTCCAGAAGGGCAAATGTTAGCAAGTGGCAGTTTTGATCAAACCGTGAAAATTTGGGATCTTCATACTGGAGTGTGTTTGATGACCTTGCCGGGACACGCAGGAGTTATTACCTCACTAGCATTTAGCCCCAAAGGTGATCGGCTAGCCAGTGGCAGCTATGACCAAACCGTGAAAATTTGGGACATAGACATTGGGAAATGTCTGGATACGCTGGAAAAGCATACAAATCGGATTTGGTCAGTTGCTTTCCACCCTCAAGGACACCTAATTGCTAGCGGTGGAGATGACCACGCGGCTAGAGTCTGGGAGATTCAGACTGGAAAGTGTACTAAAACCTTGCAAGGACACAGCAATGCTATTTATGCAATTGCACACAGTTGGCAGCAAAACTTACTTGCCAGTGGACATGAAGATCAGACAATTAAACTCTGGGATGTCAATGCTTCCCAACGCTTAAAGGTTGACCTCCAGCCTTTTCGTGTACTACATGGACATAGAAATCGTATTTTCTCTGTTGCCTTCAGTCCCAATGGACAGTTCCTGGCCAGCGCCAGTGCAGATCGCACTATTAAACTTTGGAATCCCCATACAGGGCAATGCCTCAAAACCTTGCATGGTCACGATAGTTGGGTCTGGGCAGTTGCTTTTAGTCCAGAGAATAACTTCCTTGCTAGCGGCAGTTACGACCATACAATCAAGATATGGGATGTACCTTCTGGTGAATGTTTGCAAACATTGCAGGGGCATCCTGGTTCTGTGTTGGCGATCGCCTTTAGCCCTGATGGAAAAACTCTCTTCAGCAGTAGCTATGATTCGATAGTTAAACGCTGGGATCTGGAAACAGGAACTTGTCTTCATACTTGGGAGGCAGACTCTAACCGGGTTTGGGCAGTTGCGGTGAGTCCAGATACTCAATACGTTGCTACTGGTGGTGATGACTCCTTGGTGCGCCTGTGGGACGTTGACACAGGGGTTTGTCTGCGTACATTCTCTGGGCATACCAGCCAGATACTCTGTATTCTGTTCACCGACGATGGCGATCGCCTGATTAGCAGTAGCAGCGATCAAACTATCAAAATTTGGAATATACTTACTGGAGACTGCCTTGCTACACTATGCAATCATCTCAATTGGGTGTGGTCCCTTAGTCTGCTCCCAGATGCTCAAACTCTCCTCAGTGGCAGCAAGGATGAAACAATCAACTTTTGGGATATTACTACGGGGCAATGTCGGAAAACTTTGAGACCAGCCCGCCCCTATGAAGGGATGATTATTACTGAAGTGATGGGGTTGACTGAAGCAGAGGTAGCAACTTTAAAAGCTTTGGGAGCGAAATAAGTGAATTGATGCACGACTGCGCGCCCAAGAATGATAAACAGCATTTGCTGGTGAAAGTATTGCTGGGAAGGGGGCACTTAGCTGGGGGAGCAAGCCCTTCCCCCCTGCTATGGAGCGAAGCGGAACATGGGTATCAAGCCCCGTCATAAAGGACGCTCGATCTGGGGCGGAGTACAAGCTCTGTCCCAGTCTCTCCCCTGCTCCCTGCTCCCTGCTCCCCGCTCCCTGCTCCCCTGCCTCCGGCATTGACCAAAAACAAAAGGACTGGATATACCAGTCCTTTGTGATGTTAATTTAAGGTTTTTATCTTAATAAACGGATTTTTTGGTCTTTAACTTTTGCTTTTTACGCCGACGTTCGCTAGCAGCGACTGCATGTTCCACCGGATAACCCACTACAGGAATTACCTGATATTTGCGCTCTTCTTCTAACTTTTTCAGTTGAGTGTAATCAAGCCAGTGAATGCAATCAACCGGACAGGTGTCAATTGCTTCTTGGATAATTTCCTCAGCGTCCCCATCTTGGCGAACCACGCGCGATCGCCCGTAATCTGGTTCAATATAAAAGGTGTTACGCGCCACATGAGCGCAGTGCTTACAACCAATACAGGTGATCTCGTCAACATAAACACCATTTTGACGCAGCACACCACCCAATTCCGGTTCTAAACCAGAACGTTCTGGGGCATCCCGTAAAAAACCCCCTAATTCTGGTTCAAAACCGGAACGGTTGTCTTGTTGTGCTTCCGACGACGGCAGAAAATCAGCCATTACGCACTCCAGCGCTGTACTACCAAGCGAATTGAACCATCTTCATTTTTTTGTTGTTCAGCGACTTGAAAGCCAACACGAGCAGTTTCTTTCACAACTGTTTGATAAGCATAACGCTGTGTTACCTGGCGCAAAAATCCGTCCACAGACAAATCTTGCTGCCAATATTGCAAGTCAGCCACTAGTTCATATTCCTTGCCATTCCATCTAAAGCCGATGTCGTAGCCATTTTCCTGCTTAATAGTAACTTCGGCAGGATGGGTTTGACCGCGATAACCACGTACCTCCTGTGGCCCTGGTTTCCAGTCTACGCCCAATTCAGTCAAAGCATCTTTCAAAGAATCAAGGTTACGGATTTGAGTCTTAATTTGGCTAAAGTGTGACATGATTGTTATGAATTAATGACACTAAACGACTGCGAAAACTTACCAATTGCTGTAAGTGCTTTGCGTATTCGCCACATTAGATTGCTGCACCTGAGCGGCGAAGAATTCTGAGGTTGGCTCATGATTAAGTACTTGCCCCAGCTGTGCCTCTATTGCTGCTGTAACCTCAGCGCAAGACGCACCTACGATACCAGTGACTTTTTCTTGTACCCTACCGTCTGGATAAATTATGAACTCTAATGTCTCCATGCTCTTGGCCAACCAGGATAAGTACGTTTGAATTGTACTGCCTTAACAGAAGGCTATAAATATAGCCATAGGAACATTTTTGCTTGAGATGCAGAATTACCTTTTTTTTAGTAATCTTCCATCTTTTAATATATGTTTATCACAATCTTTACAAATCTTATTAATTTTATTAGCAAACACGTCAGTCTTTAGTTAGTCTCTCTTAACCTCATGGATTAGTCAAGGTAACAACTGATCTGGCTAAGTAAGGGTTAAAAGCCCTAAAAATAAGCATTAAAGGTAGTATAACAAGTAATATGAGTTACAAAAATATAAAATTTATTGAAAAACTTTATTATTAAACTTACCTTATTGTCTTAAGGGTCTTTGATATGGTGTATTTACTTAGCATCGAGTGTAAAGGGATTTTGAGACTGCGATCGCACTTCAGTTATGGGAGAAGTTGAGGCGATGCCTACGGCGGTAAACTACGCTGTTTCCCAATTTTGACTCGCTTAGATTCAAATTTAATATTACTTAAAAAATTTCCTTAATTAAGGCAAAATAAGTTTACTGTAAAAACACAATTTCAGTATATTAACTGATGAAATCGGCGATTTTACATTGTTAGTATGCAACAAGTAGCCTCTACCATCTTGTTGGTTGGGCATATTATCTTGTGCGCCCTAATTAACATCAAACAATTGAATTATGGATGACTATCTTAAAGAAAGAATTAAGGAAAATCTTAAAATTTCAATTAGAAGATTTTTTAGCAATAAAAAAGTAACAAATTACCAAGTATTAGATGATATTTTTCCTAAGGAAAGACGAATACGTTCTCTAATAGGTGGATTAGAAACAAGTCTAGGAACAACTTTTTGGGAACCTATATCTAAAACATTAGCTGAAATAAATGGATTTGAAATTATCCAAGATAAGATATTAGTTCCAACTGAGTTTCCTCCAGCTTTGCAGAATGAATTGGATAAATTAGTTTATGAACGTGAAAATAAGCCTAATAACAGAAGAGTTTCAACAGAAGAATGTATGGAGAGGCTAAAAAACGTTGCTGCAAAAACCAATCCTCAAGACATCGCCGCCTACATATACATATCTCCTCCATCGGGAACTGGAGTTGATATTCATTTGTTTAAAGACGGAATTGAATATCTTTTTGATATAAAAACTGCACAGCCAAATCAAGGTGATTTTCAAAAATTTAACAAACAAATGCTACAGTGGTACGCTTATAGACTTGCTAAAACTACTAATGCTAAGTTAGAAGCTCGTATTGCTATTCCTTTTAATCCTTTTGCAAAATCTTGGTATGAACAACAAAAAAGTAAGTTATTTAGTTCTCCTTTAGATATCGCTCAAGATATATGGGTTGAAAATGAATTTTGGGATTTTTGTTCTGGAACTGAAAACACATTTGAGCAATTGAAAGCACTTTTTGTCGAGTTAGGACAAGAAAACTTTGCCGCCGAATTTAATGATATTTTTTACCAAAATTAGTTTAAATATCAAGAATAGTTAGCAACTCTTTAGCTACATACTCAACAACAGGTACAGGAACAGCATTACCAAACTGTTTTTTGGCAATATCATCTTTTTTGTGATATTCAAAATTTGCAGGAAAACCCTGTAATTTACAAGCGTGTTTTGCCATGATTGGGATAAATCTTTTCTGTTTATAAATTTTTTCTAAGAAAATATTTTTATACTCCTGTGGATGACTAGCATGAATTGATACTGTTGCTATATAGTCTTTAGCGCCAGTAGCAGTTAAAGTTGGCATAATATCAGCAGTAGGTAAAATAATTCTATAAATATCATTAATACCTGTCATATTCTTAGAATTAACAAATTCATACTTATGATCAGCAGTTAATCGGAATATTCTTTTTTGGACTAATTCATTTAATTCATTAATCTCTATATCACATATTATCTGTTTAAAATTATCAAAAGATAAAGGATTACCATCTTTCTCTCCATACTTTTTACTTCTTCTATTTTTTAGAAGAGTTAAGCAAATCATTTTTTGTCTATCACTGGTTTCTATAATATCCCAAGAGTGAATTGTTGTATGTCCATTTCTTAAATCCGAAAAAATGAAGAAATCATTTAATTCATCATCTTTTTGAAATCGAGTTCTTGATGGTGGAATCATACCTTTAAATAAAGTATATTGATCTAACTTCACTTTTTCAATAACTTTTGTAGATTTAATATCATCCAATATATCTAAAACTTTAGGATGAATGTTCAAAGGAATAGGAAATTTATACTCTTGGCATTTTTCGACATCATCTCTAATTCCAACAATAAAAACTCTCTCTCTATTTTGAGGTAAACCAAAATCATAAGCATTGAGGACTTTCCATTTAACACAATATCCTATGCTTTCCAATTCATGTACAATGAGTTCCAAATTAGCTATATTTTTAGGGCTTGCTAATCCACTGACATTCTCAAATATAAAGGCTTTAGGCTTATTTGTATTGACTAATCTAATTACATCAAACCATAACTTTCCTCGCTTGTCTTCAAATCCCTTTAAACGACCTGCAACTGACCAAGGTTGACACGGAACACCACCAACTACTATGTCAACATGAGATGGAAGTTCACTGATTTTTGTTATATCTCCTAATTCAATTTCGTCTTTGTTTAAATAGCTGATAAAATTTTGTTGATAAACTTTTATAGCTTGTTTGTCTATTTCAGAATATCCTAAGCATTGACCACCTAGTTTTTGTAAAGCGATTCTAAATCCACCAATACCAGCAAATAGATCGATAAAAGAAAATTTATTTTGATAAGTTACTAACTGGAGAGGTAATTCTATCTGTTTTGAGTTTTGAGAAAATATAGATTTCATTTTTGTTAGCCAACTTGGTTGACTATATTTGCTTCAAAATTCAGTGGCGATCGCAACAGCTTCACTTTGCGAGGATGCGATCGCACTCTATTTCACTTTCGACTCTTAGTCTAACTTTGATGCTAAGAATTTTATAGCTACTTTCTGCCTCGCTCTTGCATTTCTTGCTGGCGCATCGGCATAGCGTCAATTTGCTCAAAAATTGCTGTCGTTGGGACTGGTGTCGTGTCACTACGCTTAACACCACCATCTTTGCCTACCAAAATGACGCGAAAATTTTCTTTATCAACTCTGAAGCGATTTCGCAAATTGGCAGCAGAAGACTCATCTATTAACTGTCCGTTGGCATAGCTTTTATTTGTTGCCAAAACCTGAACGAGAACTAAATCCCGGTCTTTGAAACCGTTTTGGTGCTGGTCAAATAACTGCATCTGCTGCTGATAGCTAGGGTTATCAACAGACGGTGCAAACACTAGTAACACGCGGTTTTGCCATTTTTGGGAACTGAGGTTAAATGAAGACATTTTGATGGTATCGGTTGAACCTTGGACAGTACCAGCAATGCTAACTGGCGATAAGACTATAGACGCGGTGAGGGTCAGGGCGATTAATACTGAGTTATTCACGTTTCCCAATTTTGACTCGCTTGAATTCAAATTCAATACCACTTAAAAAATTCCCTTAATTAAAGGAAAATAAGTTTACTATAAAAACATATTTTCAGTATATTAACTGATTAAATCGGCAATTTTACATTGTTAGTATGTAACAAATAATATAGCATAAGCTATTTAAACTAGAAGATAAAGATTCAAATATAAATGACTATTAAAAAACCCTTGACTATCAATCAGCCAGAGGTGGGGCAAATCATTCGTGATCTGCGGCTTTTGACTGGGCTAACGCAAGAACAGTTTGCAGCTACTCTGGGTGTTACTTATACCACAATTAACCGTTGGGAAAATGGACGTTCTAAACCCTCGCCGCTAGCGATGGGGAAAATTGAGGAGATGTTGGAGAAAATGGGACAGAAGGGAACAGACTTACTAAAGAAGTATTTTTACAAAGATTAGTTAGTAGCAAGCGTACTTACAATCATCTCGGCTTAATGCAAAATTATTCTAAACATTTCAAAGTCAGTGTTATGAATTATCAAAAAATATTATGAAAGTGCTTTTACCAGAGGGAGTTGAACTTCAAGGTTTTGAGAGAGAATTAAAAACAACTCTAGAGCAAGCACAACTTGCCGGTTATGCCCTTATGGGTTTTTCTTTTAGAGAGGCTTTAAGTTCAAACCTTCACCAAATTGATGCTTTGGTGGTTATGGAGCCAGGAGTATTTGTATGTTTGGAGGCAAAAGGATATAAAGGGAAGTGGACAGGAAGCGCCAACGAAACATGGTTTTCTGATAATCAAAAAATTGAAGCTGTTGGCGGCAATCCATATATACAAGTTGAACGATACAGCCTAGTTATTAAAGATAAACTTCGGTCTTGTATATTTCAGGATATTCCTTTCTGGGTTAATTATTTTGTTGTCGCTCCAGATACAACAAAATTTGAAATAGAAGGTGCAGTTATTAATACCTTTCAATCTGGAAGAGCAGTGCAAATTTGTAATATATCCAGAATACAACAGGTTTTAGGCAGTATTAGAACTAGGGAAAATGTTGCTGCAAAGTTCAACGAAGTTGGTATTGAAAAAATTATTAGCGAACTCACAGGAATCTCACTAAAAAAAATCGAAATACTCATAAATCGTCAGCCGATTGACCCCACTCTAGAACCACCTTTAGTAGAACATCCAATACCTGTTGTCACCACTCTAGAATTACCTCCAGTAGGACATACAATATCTGTTGATCCCTCCAAAAAACTACCTCATAACAAATATATTCATTCTTTTAAAATCCTTTCTTGCTTTGTAGTAGTAGTAGGAGTAGGAATATTTGCTATTTTGCATTATCTTAATCAAAAATCATGCGAAACCGCTACTGAAACAAGAGTAAATAATATTTGTTATAAAGATATTACTAAAAAACCTCTTGTTGTAGGTATTGTCACTTCACCTAAGCAGTATTCAGAATTTAAAACATACTTAAAAAAACAACTCGGTTCTCAAGCCATAGATGTAGTAGTTGAAGGTAACTCTGAAATTACATATAAAGAAGCTCAAAATAATATTTCTAAATACAAATGGGATATCGTGTTTGCCAACTCACCTATGAATGGAATGCAAGCCAAAGATAATAGCTACAAATGGTTAGATCGAATGTTTCCTAAGTATCCACTTACTTATCAATCAGCTTTATTTGTTAGGTCTGATAGTCCAATTAAGTCAATTGAAGATATTAAGTCTACGACAACTATTGCTCTTGGAGATTTCAATTCAGCTTCGAGCTTCTATATGCCTGCCTATGATTTATATGGAACATCTATGACTGTAACGGCAGGACATAGAAGTAGTAAAATTCGAGAGCTTGTAGCTAATAAACAAGCAGATATAGGAGCAGTTGTATACAGTACAATCAAGGATGATCCTCAATTTCGAGTAATTCAAATTAGTAGAGAAATTCCAAGCACAGGAGTTTACTTATCTCCAAAATTAACTCCTACTGTTCAAAAGCAGATTCAAAACATTTTAGAAAATGCACCTAAAAAAATTAAGGAGCAGGCAAACTACGACACAGGAAAAGAGCCAGACTATGAAGAATTTAGAACGATTGCATTAAGAGCAGATCAAGTTTTGTCTTGCGCTAATTTTAGTAGAAATCCCGTACAATTTTTTTGCAACACAACATCTCAAAGGATTCTAGGACGTGTGGCTGGTTTCACCAACCAGGGCAATGGAATGATTCGATTACGATTGGAACGAGAAAATCATAAAACCTGCCAAGTATTTGTTTCTTCACAAACGCTGAACAAAATTATGGATGGTATCTCATCAGAAATTATTAATAGAAAACAAGTTAATATTATTGGAGTAGAGCCAATAAAACTAGAAGACGGCACTTGTCAACTAACGATTGAAAACCCTACTCAGCTAGTAGTGTTACAACCTGGAGCTTAATGCACCGTAGGCATTGCCTCTCACCCTATCCTTTCACCTCTAACCCCTCGGCTACATCAGTTATACTTTCTAAAAAGTTTTGGCTCTTAAGAATTTCGTAGAGGTTAATATCTTTTTCTAGAAGGCAAGCGTGTCCACTATCAGAAAGTATTAGCGTCTTGGCATTTGGTAAAATATTAACTATGCGCTTGACTTCAGTTACAGAAGGCAAAAGCCGATCGCTAGCACCGGCAATCAACAAAACTGGTTGAGTTAAGCGGCCTAACTGTTCATCATCAACCTCAAACTCTCGCAGTAAAGACAACCGCCAAAGAACGGTTTCTGACGGTACAGAACGCATAGTTCTCAAAAGTTCATGGCGATCGCTTCGGGAAATGCGTGGTAAAGATACTAGAAACGGCAATAAACCCAGTGCGCCGATATCATAAAGGGGTTCTGGCACAAAGGTAGTTAGTTGGGAAGCCCAATTCAACCAAGGGCGAAGATGAAAGGCAGAAGCTGGGTTAATGAGAATAATTCGCTTAAATAAGTGCGGCGCTTGGATCGCTACTTTCATTGCCAAGCAGCCACCAAAGGACTCACCACACAGGTAAACTGCCCTTTGGGAGCTTTTTTCTAATTCGGCGTGGATCAAGTCCAATACACTCTTAGTTAACACATCCCAAATGTTAAGGTCTTTCCGTGGGATCGCCAAACAACGGACATCAAAGCCAGTTTCTAATCCGGCTGTTTGCGATCGCAACAGTTGACCTGTTCCATCCATTCCTGGTAAATATACTAACAGTGGATACTCTGGCTGTACTCGTTTAGGCGTAAGGAAACAAGGCTTTAGCTCAACTTCTGAGATAGTCATTAGTCAATTGTCATTAGTCACTAATTAATGGTATGAAATTTTTGGACTTGCTGATTGTTGCTTTTAATAGCTTCGGTGCTTTTGGCTCTAGTAACAACCTTGACGCAATAAGTTGCTAATTTCACCGTGACAGTGTTCTGTCAGTTCAGCTACAACGGTTCTGGCTTGTTTACCGTGATATTTTTTTTTGTGCTGGGGCGTAATCCAATAAGGGCGACCAATTAACACGGCAACCCGACGATAAAATACCAAGGGATGCCAACCAGGTTGATTAAATAAAGGTTCTGAAGGGTCAAATACACTCAAAAACCTTAAGGGGAAACCAGAAGTGTTTATTTCTTCTAAAGAGGCGATCGCGATCGGCAAAATTGCTAGATCCGGCACATTAGATCGTAATGCCAAATGGGCAAATCCCCGTCGAAATTTACCCACCATGTTTGGCTGAGTAAATTTCACCATTGGTTCAGTTCCTTCTGGAAACACTCCTACCATCTGCCTGGACTGTAAGAGCAACTGTGATTGTAAAAAAAAGCTTTGTTGGCGATTTTGAGTTCCATCCAAGGGAAAGCAGCCCAATTGTCCGGTGACAATCTCTCGCATTACTGGCACTTGTCCCATGTAGTGATGGCAAGCAAACCGAATTGGACTCGATAACGCCGCCATTAAAATTAGTGCATCCATGAAGCTGCGGTGATTGCTCACTACCAATATGCTAGCATCTTGGGGAATGCGATTCTCGTAATAGCGAAACATTTGCGTTGAGAGCGCCGCCACCAAAGCGCGAGAAATCTCTAGGGGGCTATTTAGACTCATACCTAATTAGTATATTTTTCCAGTAAATGTAGTTTATTCTAACTTAATCTTTACATTTCTTTACTACTGCCATAACAGTCTTAAGATAGAAATATCTACTCACAAAGCTCTCCAGTTAAGCAATTCAAAATTCACTCATTCAAAACTCCTTTGGGAAAGTTCTAATTTAAGGAAGCCATAAGCTCCTGACTCTCCGCAAAATGAAGAAACGCAAGCGGGGCAGACCTTATAGTTATTCATTCAATTGATGTATTATTAGTGTGTACGCCAGCTTTTTATCTTTTAAAACATTGATTATGTATTCCTGATCACAATTTACATATAATAAAAAGCTAATAAAAAGTATTTGAAAAAGTTATTAATAGTAGTTAATTTCCGTTTTTAAGCAGAAATGAGCTGAATTTATGCATACTCTAAAACAATTGTTGACCTGAGAAATTTGCTACTATTAAGGTGTTATTGAAGAAAATGGTATTAATGTTGTATAATTACATGGTTTTGGCTATAAAAGTTAAGATGTAAGACGTTTTAATAAATTGATTTTTATTCTGCATAAATCTAGTGAATAAAACAGAAAAGACATTTGCACTGACAACACCGCTATATTATGTAAATGATGTCCCCCATATAGGCAGTGCTTATACAACGATCGCAGCAGATGTAGTAGCGCGATTTCAGAGGTTGCTGGGGCATCAAGTATTGCTGATTACAGGTACAGATGAACATGGGCAAAAAATTCAGCGATCGGCAGAAAGTCTAGGAAAAGCGCCACAAGATTTTTGCGATGAAATTGTCCCTAGCTTTGTGAGTTTGTGGCAATTACTGGACATTCAATATGATCGCTTTAGTCGGACTACTGCGCCTCGTCATGAAGCGATCGTTAAAGAATTCTTTGAGCGAGTATGGGAATCTGGCGATATCTACCAAGGACAACAAAAAGGCTGGTACTGCGTATCCTGTGAAGAATTTAAAGAAGAACGGGAATTGCTAGAAGGAAACCGTTGCCCGATTCACACTAACAAAGAAGTCGAGTGGCGAGACGAGCAAAACTACTTTTTCCGCTTATCTAAATATCAAGTTAAGCTGACAGAATTTTACCAATCTAGACCGGATTTTATTCAGCCAGAAAGTCGGCGTAACGAAGTCATCAGCTTTGTAAACCAAGGACTGCAAGACTTTTCAATTTCACGGGTGAATTTAGATTGGGGTTTTCCTGTACCAAATGATCCCAAGCACACCCTCTATGTCTGGTTTGACGCACTGCTTGGTTATGTAACGGCATTGCTAGAACCAGATGCAGAACCGACTTTAGCAAATGCCTTAGCAACATGGTGGCCGATCAACTTGCATCTAATTGGTAAAGATATTCTGCGCTTCCATGCAGTTTACTGGCCAGCAATGTTGTTGTCGGCTGGCTTACCCTTGCCAGAGCGAGTCTTTGGGCATGGCTTTTTGACTAAAGATGGTCAGAAAATGGGCAAAAGTCTGGGTAACACCCTTGATCCTGTGGCGTTAGTTCAGCGCTATGGTAGTGATGCCGTTCGTTATTACTTCCTTAAGGAAATCGAATTTGGCAAGGATGGAGATTTTAATGAAGTTAGGTTCATTAATGTTCTGAACGCAGATTTGGCAAATGATTTAGGTAATTTGCTTAATCGCACCTTGAACATGGTGAAGAAATACTGTGCTGATAATAATGTACCATCAAGCGGCAATGAAGCCATTCCTGATGAAAATCCGTTGAAAGCAATTGGTTTACCTCTAGGGGAACAGGTAAAACAAGCTTATGATGAGCTAGCTTTCAGTCAAGCCTGCGAGGTGATCCTTTCGTTGGTGCAAGCCAGCAATAAGTTTATTGATGAACAAGCTCCTTGGTCATTATATAAACAGGGACAGCAGGAGTCCGTGGAAACAGTTCTCTACGCAGTTCTAGAATCAGTTAGACTAGCAGCTTATCTGCTATCTCCAATTATCCCGAACATTAGCAGCGATATTTATCAGCAGCTTGGCTTTGGCATAAACTTTAACGATCAAACACAAAGTCCAGCGATCGCTCCTTTTGCCACCCATGCGACATGGGGGATACTATCTAGTAAACAACAGTTGGGTACACCCCAACCAATTTTTAAGCGAATAGAACCTCTAAAAAACGATTAGTCCTTATCAAACTCTGATTTTGTTCAATTTTTAATTTTCTGGTAAGAATTTATCGGGGCTTAACTTTATTAGCCCTGGAACATTATCATAAGCCGCTGTGACTAGCATGTAAAAATTGGTAATTTGTATCAAAAATAACAGGAATAAAAATTGAGGTATGACAACAATGTTGAATAATTTGGAAAACGACTCAATATTTACGCCAGAGCAAGTTTTAGAGAATCGGGGCAGGGTCGCCATATTTATTGATGGCTCAAATCTATTTTACGCTGCACTGCAACTGGGGATTGAAATCGATTACACGAAGTTGTTATTTCGATTAACTGGGGGTTCGAGACTACTGCGTTCTTTTTTCTACACTGGTGTAGATCGAACAAACGAGAAGCAACAGGGGTTTCTGTTGTGGATGCGTCGCAATGGCTATCGAGTCATTGCTAAGGATTTGGTACAGCTACCAGATGGCTCTAAAAAAGCTAATTTGGATGTAGAAATAGCAGTAGACATGATGGCACTGGTAGATTCTTATGATACCGCAGTTTTAGTTAGCGGTGATGGGGATTTAGCTTATGCGGTAAATTCAGTCAGCTATCGCGGCGTGCGGGTAGAAGTAGTAAGTTTGCGTTCGATGACCAGCGACAGCTTAATTAATGTAAGCGATCGCTACATTGATTTAGAAGCCATCAAAGAGGATATTCAAAAAAACCCTCGCCAAAGCTACCCATATCGACCCTTATCTGGTGTCGGTTTTTTGGAAGACCCAAGAACTAGTGATGGACACCTAGAAATTCAAGAATAATGGCGCATTATCAAGGCAGGAAGAATGAGAGAAGGTTCTCAGGAATTAAGGGGGAAAGTAAAACAAATTTCTCCCACTTGTGTTCATTGCCATCTTTGAGTTCTTTACAACTCAGAATAAATTGGTATTACCTGCCTTTGACATTTTTCTTGGTAATTGGTTTAGTTGGGTGCGGGGGTAAATCCCCCCCAGCTTCTCAACCAAATGCTGCGGGTTCATCTAATCAAGATAGCAATTTGACTTTCTTTGATGTCACCCTAGAACAGGCAGATGAAGTGGGACGACCGATTTGGAAAGTCAGAGCTAAACGGGCAAAATACACCCAAGAAAAACAAATTGGTCAGGCTGAAAGCCCTTATGGTGAACTGTACCAAGATGGCAAAGTGATTTACCAAATTAAGGCAGATGTAGCAGACATTGAACAAGATGGGAAGCAGTTGTTTCTTAAAGGTAAGATATTTGCCACAGATCCTAGTAATGGGATTGTGTTGCAAGGTAATGAATTAGAATGGCGTCCCCAAGAAGATTTGTTGATTGTCCGCAACCAAATCAACGGTACTCATAAACAACTCCAAGCAGTGGCGCGGGAAGCGCGAGTCAAAACCCGCGAACAGCGCATGGAATTTTCTGGAGGAGTAATAGCAAATTCTGCTGATCCCCAGTTGCAAATGCGAACTGAGCATTTAATCTGGAAAATCAAAGAGGAAAAATTGATTGGCGATCGCCCCATCCAAATTGACCGCTACAAAAATAATAACATTAGCGATCGCGGCAAAGGAAATGCTGCCGAAGTCAACTTAAAAACGAAAATTGCCACTATCCAACAGAATGCTCAACTAGAATTACTAGACCCACCAGTGCAAATAGCTAGTAACTCTATAACTTGGAACATGAATGCAGAAACTGTTACTACAAACTCGCCTACACGGATGTTCCAGCGTGCCGAAAAGGTGACGGTGACAGCCAATCAAGGTGAAATGAAAATACCGCAAAAAACGGTTTATTTAACAGGTAACGTCAACGCTATTGGCCAGCGTCGCCAATCTCTGAGAGCTAATACACTAACTTGGTATCTAGACAATAAGTTAGTTGAAGCTCAGGGAAATGTGCTTTATCGGCAAGTTGACCCACCATTAAATTTTGCGGGTGAAACAGCCGTTGGTAATCTGCAAACAGAAAATATTGTTGTCAAAGGTGGTAGTTCTAGCGGTAGGGTAGTAACGGAAATTATTCCCCAAGAAAGAGCTAATCGCCAGTAGAAAGACTATAAAATTTGTAGAACAACTAAAGTCATGTCATCAGTGTTTTGCTTGTCAGCACCAATGAATTCTTGAACTTGGTCAAAAAGATAATCCACAATCTCCTGTGGCCCATTGCAGTACTTACAAGCCGTATTGAAGCTAGTAACAAAGTTATCTTCGTCAAAGCGATCGCCACTAGCGGCAGCAGCATCGGTCAAACCATCTGTATAGTAAATAATTGTATCCCCAACCTCTAACTGTACCTGGGCATCTTCATATTGGCTGTTAGCATCCAAACCGATTAACATTCCCAGAGTATCTAAACGGCTGACAGTTTTTGTGGCTGCGTGCCACCACAACGGAGGATTGTGTGCTGCATTGCTATAAGACAAAATTCGGCTGTGGGGGTTATATTCTGAATAAAATAGCGTTACAAAGCGGTGGGAATTTTCCAAATCTGCATACATAACTCGATTTAAATTTTGTAAAATTCCTGCTGGGGAATTACCATGTAGTACCTCTCCCCGTAACATTCCCCGCATCATTGTCATAATCAGCCCGGCGGGGACACCTTTGCCCATAACATCCCCGATAACCAAACCCCAGCGACCAGTTTCCGTACCGTCTTTCATCTTGGGCTGAATTTTATTGTGATTGGTAGCAATAAAGTCGTAGTAGTCTCCGCCGACCCGATTAGCAGGCTTACAGCGTGCTGCGAGGACTGCACCAGGGATTGTAGGGCATTGACGTGGCAGAAGTCGCCGTTGAATTTCTGCGCCAATTTCTAGTTCTTGGTCTAGGCGTTCTTTTTTCCTTAGTTCTACAGCTAGTTCATCGTTTTCGATCGCTACTGCTGTTTGGTCTGCCACTAACCTAACTAATTTTTGCCTAGTTTCTGTCCAACTATATTCTGGATCGCGGCTCAAGACATAGAGCCATCCCCGTTCTGTATGCTTCACCAAAATCGCTGTACCAAAGATTTGCACATCTGGCCCTAAATAGCGATGCATCTGATCATCCAAAATCCCCGTAGCATTTGCTAAAGGGGCAGCATTGGGTACAAGCGTGATTTGACTGCTAGCTATTTCTAACGCTTTGCGGATATTCTTTCGTTGGCTACTATCTTGCCAGTGTAGCTGCTCTAACCTGACTTGGCCATTAGGTTTATAGAGAAACAGGGCGCTGCCTTCTGCATCTGTTACTCTTGTTGCCATCAGGGGGATCAGTTCCAAAAACTGATTCAAATTATTGAAGCTTCTGAGGGCAAATCCTAAAGAACTTAGCAAATCTTGAATTTTATTCTGTTCCCGGTGCAACCTTGCCACGAGTTCTTTGAGCGCCACGACTGGTGTAACATCTGTTGCGGCACTAGTATTGTTGTCAGTGGGTTGAGAAGGCAGTTGAGACACAGGCACGGGTACTATTGCACTTTATATTGGCAGATTTTAGATTACTTATTAAATCTTTTGGCTTTGACATTGCTAAACCATAATTAGACAAGACTTGTGACTTTAGCAAGAGTATAAAGACGCAAAAGCTAAATATTATCAGTATTTTATTTGCTTATTGCATTCCTGATTAAATATTAGGAATTTCCAGCCATGTATTTCTCATCAAAATCTAATAAGGGGTAGTCATTTGGTAAGTGTAAGACATGAATAGAAGTGATGACACTAAATCTACAAAAAACATCCTCCAAGGACTTGAAGTCAAAAGCTAGAGAATGTTCTAGTTTAACTATTAGAGTTCAAACTGCTATATTTCCTACAGAAAGTATTTGTAGATATTTTCGTAAGTTGGCTCTGAGAATACACTTGGGAGTGTTGAACCAGCTTACTTACACTAATTCAGTTTTTCAGTTCACTGTAAACGATTGTCTGCGACGGTACTAGCCACTCAAGAGCGCTTCGACAAACTCATAGCTAGAAAAGGGGCGCAGGTCTTCAATTCCTTCACCAGCACCAATAAAGCGAATAGGTAAACCTAGCTGCTGCACAACAGCAAGGGCAACGCCTCCTTTGGCGGTGCCGTCCAGCTTGGTTAAGACAACGCCACTTAGTTGGGCAGCTTGAGAGAAAACCTCAGCTTGGCGCAGTCCATTTTGCCCTAAAGTGGCATCTAGAACCAACAATGATTCTACTTTGGCATTTGGGGCTTTTTTGTCGATAATTCGCCGGATTTTACCGAGTTCGTCCATTAAATTTTTCTTGTTTTGCAGTCGCCCAGCAGTATCTACCAAAAGTAATTCTGTTTGACGTGCTTGGGCGGCAGCGATCGCATCAAATACAACTGCCGCCGGATCTGTATTTTTTCCAGGATTGGCAATTACTTCTACACCACTTCTACTACCCCAAACCTTCACCTGTTCCACGGCGGCGGCACGGAAAGTGTCTGCTGCTCCAATTAAGCATTTATAACCAGATTTCTGTCCGAGATGGGCAATTTTGCCGATGGTAGTGGTTTTACCAGCACCATTCACCCCAGTAATTAACCAAATGTTCAGGGTTTCTTTTTCTGGAGTAAAGCTAGTTTTGTGGGATGTTTTGCTCGGTGCATCCAGCATATCCCGAAGAATTTTTTTCAGGTAAGCGATCGCTTCTTCTGGTGCGGTGACTTCTTCTCGAAGTTTTTTCTGTAGGGCATTGATAATAAAGTCTGTCGCCTGTACACCCACATCAGCTTGCAGGAGCAATGCCTCAATTTCTGTCACCGCAGCTTGGTTAAGCGGCCCTTGACCGACGATGGCCTTCAGTTGGTTGAGGATGCTACGGCGAGTTTTGTCTAACCCTTGCCGGAGCTTTTTCAGCCAAGTAATTTCTTCAATAGAAACGTCTTCTGGACTTCTACCTTGAGCCGCTAGGACTTTCGCCGACCAGACAAACCCATCATCAAATACCACTTCTGTCTCTGAGGTTGCAGCTACTGCCTGTACTACCTCCGGTTCTGGGACTTCAATGGCGGTAGCTATTAGTTGTTCCAGCTTTGTTTGCCGTTCTGCCGCCGCCCGTTCTAAGAAGGATAAACTGGCTGGTGCTGGTGGCTGTGTTGCTTCTAAAGTAGCTGTAGGTATTGGTTCAGCTTCACTTACACTTAGTTCTGGGCTGGTTACATCTAGCTGATCAGCAATTGTTGCTATTGAGGAATCTTCTGTAATTTCTTCCTCAGTAACTACTTGAGTAACTTCTGGCTGTGCTGTTTCTACGATTGTATTGACAGATTCCTCAGTTAGTTTTGGTTCAATAATTTCCGCTTGTGCTGATAATTCTGTTGAATCAGGCAGGGTTTCTACTACCTGGGATTGTTGTTTTTGCTGGATATTTTTGTAAGCAGCTTTAGCAAACGCCAACAAATCTGTCGTTGTGTCTGGTGCAGTTTCAGCAGTTGGTGTTAACGTTTCGGCTGGCTCTGCTTGGGGTTCTTGTGCAGAAGGAGTTTCTTCCTGCTTCTTATCAGAGGGGGTGTTAGAGGAATCGTTATGTTGACGACGGAACCAATTAAAAACCATTGCAGCAGTATTACTTGTTATGGAGTTATAAGTTATGAGTTTAATTTAACTTTTTGCTTGACAAAATTTGCCTCCGCAGGTTAAAATAAAATATTTTTCTCTTAGTCCACGGAGGTGGACTTTGTTTGTGTAGCAGCGAATTCTATTCGCTGGCAACGAATTACGAATTACAAATTACGAATTACCCAGCTATGCGGTTTTTTTCTGCTCTGTGACTCGGCGCAGAACACCGTTAATAAACCGATGACCTTCGTCTCCACTGTAGCGTTTGGCTAGTTCCACTGCTTCGTTGATGGCGATACTATCTGGAACTCCTAAGAACTTCATTTCTGCCACAGCGATTTGTAAGATATCGCGGTCAATTTGGGCGAGGCGATTTACTTGCCAATCTACTAAGGCAGTAGAAATGAGTTGATCTATAATATCTCGATTTTCGTAGACTGTAATCACAAGCTCTTTAGCGTAATTGCGGACTCCCTTGTCCTGATTAGCTAGCTGAATTAATTCTGGAAAATCAACTGCGGTACCCAACTGATTAATTGCTGTCTGGGTGCAGGCGATCGCCTCTTGGAGCATTGTTCTAGCAGTATTCAGGTCGGAGGCGCGAGTTTGGCTACTTAAAAGGCGATCGTTACTGCGTTGTAGTTCACCTGCGGCATTATTGAGAGTATCTTGCACTTCTGAAGTCAGGGTGCGTACTGCTCCTAATACCAACTTGGATACTAGTTGATCATCTTGCAATTTATCTAATTTTTTGGGGTTGACTGGCAATTGGCTAATGCTCAAAAGTGCCAATTCACGAGCAATTTGCTGGGGTTTACGAGGTGGCATAAAACTGAGGGGTGATTGTGCGAGAACTGATTAACTAGGCAGGACAAGCTTACAAGTCTATCAATTTTGGCACAGTCAAACAACAACATTACGCATTTGCTTGTGACTTTGCCAGATTGATTTTAAGTTTCTTCAACAGGAATACCCTGCTGGTTGATTTCGTCGTGTTTTACTTCCAGTGTGGACTCTTTGGGGAAAAGCAAGGGCGTACTGGGGGCGACAATACCACCTGATACAACTATTTTAAAGGCGTCTTCAATCGACATGGAAAGGTTCACCACCTCGTCTTCAGGAACGACTGCGTACCATCCGGTAGTCGGATTCGGGGTGGTGGGGATAAAAACACTTAGTACAGGGCGAGACATCTGGGCTTGAATATCACTGCTAATCGCACCAGTGACAAAAGCGATCGCCCAAATTCCTCGGCGAGGATACTCTACCAAAATTACACGCCGAAACTTGCCATTGGAATCTTTTAGGATTGTTTCTAAAAGCTGCTTGAGGGTTTTATATACCTGTCCCGCTAATGGAATTGCCTGTAATAAACGCTCCCCAAAATCTAGTAACCAGCGTCCAGCAATATTCCGAGCCATCAAGCCCATCAGCAAGATACTTAGCACTGGTACAGCAAAACCCACTAATAAATTAAGTAAATTTACTAGTATTGGGTTTAACCCATCAAAGGGATTCAATTGTTTAGGAATTTGGGTGAGGAAGTTGATTACCCAAGTAGCAATGGTAATCGTTAGCCAGATAGTGGTTGCTAGGGGAATTACTACCAACAAACCAGCAATCAGGTCGTTTTTTAAGTCCTGTTTTAGGCGATCAATTACCAAGCCCCGATTCTCCTGTTTTAAGCTAGAGGAACTTTGATTATTGGTATCCATACCAGCAGATTCATCAAATTCCGAAGACTTTAACTTTGGCAACTTCTGCTGCAAGTAACTTTCCAAAAAGCTAGCAAGTTGGCTGCTGCCGCAAAAAACCTACTTACTGGAAATCAGCTATTTTCCTACAAGCATATATGTACACGCTTCCCAATCCGACGGCGGCTGGCTATTCTTAGAGAATGTTACTTTTCTTTATAAGACTTGTAAATGATTGTTACAACTCTCTTGGGTATTACTAATCTACCGCGCTCAATCAAAAGCTGCTCATGATTGTGAAAGTACTACCGGGTAAACTAAGAAATTATTTTATCTGGTCAGTCACTCACGTTTGAGTAGGAAAGGCTTTTATGAAAATGTTCTGTTAAAAATATTAATTTATTATGGTGGTTCTCGTTTAGATGGAACACACGATAAGGTAGCATAGTTGTGCTACCTTACTTTTAAATTCTGATTTTGCGATCGCCTACCCGCCCAATAAGCAGCGATCGCTGGTTCAAACTGTAGTGCGTAATCCTTATAAAAACACTCGTTGAAAACCCTTGAGTAACAGGCGCTATGCCCCGTATTACGTACTTTAGGCAAGGGATGAAAACGGTTTGAGGTGTTTACGCTTTACTTCACGTTCTGGTAAAGTTAGGTTTAACAGGAACGGTAATCAACCTGTATAAAAACCTAAATGCCTAGCGGCAATCTGTACCTTGACAATTGAAGATATGGGGTTCTATTCCATAGTTCTAGTTTCTGCCCAGGAATAGGTAAAATCTTCATGGGGACTAGGCGATCAGAATTTTAATCAAACAAATTTTGGAATCATCCAACTACCGAGGGGCACTCGGAAAGTTAACGCTTGAGGAGAGAACCACCTCTGGGTTAGATACCGCAAGGGGTCTAATCTAAGTGGACTCGTTGAATCAAGAATCCCCGCACCTTCAGGTCGGGGAGTGTCAAAATCTCCAGTCCCTTTCAGACTACATCAGCCTGTATAGTTTGTGAATCGGGCGCATCATACCTGTTGTGTACTTTCCTGTGCAAGAGTTGCTTTTGCGTCTAAATTAGGTTTTGGTAGATACTTCATTTCCCAAACTTTGAGCAAAATTAGATATTCGTAGAATGCCTGTAACGTACACCAGGCAAGACCGGCGCGCCCGTCTAAGCAGCCGCCTAAAATAAAATACATATATATAAAGCGTAGCAACGGTCTGCCGGGTAAACGCAAAGACAAATCTTTTAGGGCGCGGCGTTTTTCGACTTCCGACTTGCCAAAGAATAAATTTCGCCAGTTAATATTTCCCTGTTCTAGTTGATACAGTGTCTCTTGAGCTTCATCCGTGGAATAACGGTTATGTTTTTCAATCCACCGATTCAAGCCTTTGCTACAAGTGTAGTGAGGGTATGTTTCTTTTAAAAAGCCAGTTGCACCGTCACAAACTTCACGCTCAGTATGACCGTAGTCTGTAAACCACACTCTACCGTGGCAAAAGAGGCGCATCTGGTAACGGGGATACTGTGTACTGTAGCGAATCCAACGATTCATGAACATGACACGTTCAGCCACGTAGTAACCGATGTAGTCTGGATTCTGACTTGCCTTTTGGCATTCTGCGAACAGTTCTGGTGTCATCCGCTCGTCAGCTTCGAGAATGTAAACCCATTCGTACTTTGGGGGGATAGACTCTAGCATCCAGGTACGCTGGCGTCCGTGGCTTTCAAAAGCGTGTTGGACGACGCGGATGGGATAGTGACTAGCGATTTCCACAGTGCGATCGCTACTGCATGAGTCTACAACAATAATGTCATCCGATAGCATCGCCGATTCGATACAAGCAGCAATATCTAGCTCTTCGTTATATGTAAGTATGTAAATTGAAAACATTAGCCAGATTTTATAGTTAAAAGTTAAAAGTTAGGAGTTAGGAGTTAGGAGTTATTTAGTTTAGTTGGCTCCTTGTCTCCCCACTCCTTTAGTCGATTAGCGTGCGGTAGCTCTAGATTTACCACCTTGTACAGCACCCATACCTCTTAAACCTGTCCAGCCAATGATCATGTAACCAATGGACAACAGCAAACTGCTAATACCAATTCGCAGTCCAGACTTCCAAGCGGTATCTTTAGCTTGTTTCTCAGCGTCTTCTCTGCGCTGGCGAACTTGGCTCACTTGTTGAGTTCGCACCGTCTGAATATCTGTTTGTTGTTCTACAGCTTTGTCAAGTACTTGGGGATCTGTTTTAGCCTTCTTCAGTAACTCTTTGATATTTGCGGGAATTTGAGAGCTTTCAAGTGCTTGCTTATATTTCTGCTCATCTTTGATTAGTTCACTAAACTGAGCTTTGGTTTGGCTTCGCAGTTGTTCTAGTTGAGCTTTTCCTTGCTCAGTATTCAGTTGTGCTTGCAATTGCGATAAGCGACTGTTCAATTGATTTTCTGCCTGATCTGCTTCTTGGGTGATTCGGTTAAGTGTTTGAGTTTTAGCTTGATTCACGTTATTGAGGTGCAAGGGAAAAATCAGCAAAAACATCAACCCTAAAATACTTGACACGATCAAGGTGGGAAATCTTAAATCAATAGCTTGGGGGCGATCGCTTGCTGCATCAGTATTATCAATCCAATACCCAGCAAATAGAAGCCCCAAGCCCACCAGAGGAACAATTCCCCGATCAACTAGTGCTGTTGCCAAGTTGATCTGCCATACCCGATCAGTAGGTTGGAAGGGTAACAATAGAATCAGAAAGTCAACAAAAAAGGACAAAACACAGATTATTCCAACTACTTTGAGTGTCAGGCCAGTGTTCAGGGAAGCAAAACGGTTAACCATAATTTTTCAAACTTGCAGTGAATACGAGTGATTTTCATATTTCAAGTTACTTGAATATTGTGCCCATGACCTTCACTGTTGTACAGAAACACAAAGTATATTCCATATTGATCAAGGCTGTCTGCCTCTTGGTTTTCAACTAGGCCACTGTAACATTTGTTATGTCCAGTGTCTTCAGAGAAATACTAGTGTTTTAAGATACAAAGCTAGTCTGGTTCTATAGAATAAACAAATTAATTCCCTCATTTCGTCACCTCCCCTGCAATGACTTGTTCCCAAATCGGCAAATCCTCCGGTCGGTCAATATCAGCCAAATGCAGCAAGTTCACCTGTGATAAATTTAGTTTCTGGGCAATATCCACCGTTTTTTGGAATACTTGAGCAGTTCCCCACTCGATGTTAACGAATAACTCTGGGATGTGTTGCCGCAAACCAATTAAGTAATATCCACCATCGATCGCAGGGCCAATTACGAGGTCAAAGCTGTGTAATTTCTCGAAGGCTGTCGCTAGAATCTGAGTATTTACACCAGGACAATCTGTACCGATGATAATTACTTTTTCTACACCAGATTGAAAGGACTCGAAAAGCGATCGCGCCATCCGCGAACCTAGATCCCCCTCACCTTGAGACTGGTAAACCAAACCCAGTCCCAACCAGTCTTGCATGAGTTGCAAATTGCCACCTGCAAACCTCACTTCCACAGATACGTCAATGACTTTTTGCAATTCTTGAACCTGAAATATTGTATGTTCAGTCATTTCTCGTTGAAGATTAGCAGCGCCAAGAGTCCCCAAAGCAGGTATCAATCGGGTTTTTGTCTTCCCTGGTTCTGGATAGCGGGTAAAAATAATCAAGTACTGTTTTGGGTTTGCTGGTAAGTTCAGCACGCAATACCTTTTTTAATAAACTAAAAATATCTTAATAGCAATAATCACCCTCGTCATTGGTTGTAGTATGCTCCTTTGCCATTCGCATTGCTCCTAAAATCGTAGAAATATAGACGCAACGTTTAGCTTTACCACCATACTTACTGGAGATAGTTATACTTCGCGGTAGCGAAACAATATTACCTGTGTAATTAAATTTAATTTGCCTAACGCCATTTGAAATTTGTAAAGTCGTTTCCGCATCTAAGCGCACATTGGAATTTAGATTATTCCAGTTAGCGCTAGATGGGTTTACAGTAGCCGGATGAACCGCCCATTGAACAATACCGTCTTGTTCTCGAAAACTGGCTTGCCAAGTCAATTTATCCTTGGTGGCTTGCCTTTGGGCTTGGCGCATCGCATAGTATACCTCGTCTTGAGCAGTGTTAAGACGGCGAGTGTCCACAAAAGCTAGCCAGTTAGGTATCGCCAGAGTGGCTAATATACCAACTAATAGAACAACTATTAACATCTCTGGTAAGGTAAAGCCACTGTTAGAGTGCTTATTCAAGAGATTTTTTGGATTAACTAAAGACTTTAGATGCACCAGGTTATCCATTTTCATATTCTAGTAGTTTTTGAACTACCCAGATATTGAGGAATGCTTCAGTCTCTTGTTAAGAATGCTGTCGAAAAATTTAGGTACTATAAGGATTATGATTATTTTCAATAATAGTTTTAAAGTAAAAATTATCCGATGAAATCTTAAAGAGTCATTAAGAAAATAATTACACAGAAACTTAGCCGCAGTTAAACTTTTTTGTCGATTAAACGGTTTTTGTAGAGCTTTACAGGTCAAGTATTTATAGAGGTTTGTAAGGCTTATATTCCAACTAGATTTAAGTGCCGACGGTCTTTGTTCATAAGCTTTTTTAAGTACTTGTAAACTGGCATTTTCTTGCCTGACAAGATTAGAAGAAACTGAATTAGCAGTTATTCTGTACAATATTTGTACAGACGGTACGCAGACAAAATTAAACTTACAAGCTAATCGCAACCACATGTCCCAATCTTGAGCAGCACCTAGAGATTCATCAAAGCCACCTAACGCAATTAAAGATTTTCTACAAATCAAAGGATTGGAGCCATTTTCTAAAAAATTTGTCACCAATAACTTTTCATAAACATCACCATTAGCAGTAAAATGTGTACCCGAAAGTACAATTTCACTATTTTCATCTATATAATCAGTCCAACTATAAGCAACTTTTGCACTAAGGTTTTCTTGCAGAGCATTCAACTGAGACTGAAGTTTATCAGTTGTCCAAATATCATCTGCATCCAAAAAACTAACAAATTCTCCCACTGCATGATGTAGTCCTCGGTTACGACTGACGTTTCCGCCAGCGTTGGGATAGGAAAATACTTTTATTCGTGAGTCTTGAATTTGTGTAATAACTTCTATTGTTGAGTCTTGTGAACCATCATTTATTATAATTAACTCAAAACTAGTAAAACTTTGATTTAAAACAGATTCAATTGTTTCTTTAATAGTTTTTTCGCTATTATAAGTTGGTATAATAACGGAAATTACTGTTGTATCTAAAGTTGAATTAATCATTTTCCATAAAGGATGAACGCAATTTTGTGAAGTGCTAAAACCAAGAACGGAAATAGGCTATTTCGGGATGCGTAGGCGCAGCCCGCCATAGGTATCGCAACCAGAAAACCTGGTTTTATTAAGAATTTAACGTTCTATCTAATTGATAATTTAATCCCGGTATCATATTTTCGCGTTGCTTTCTTTGTATAGTTATATTTTTCAAAGTTCTGTTTAACTTCCATCTTAAAGAAGAAAAGGGACTCATCATACTAGCCCAGTAAAAATTAATTTCAAAAAGTGCAATTAAATTACTATTTAATTTACCTCTATACTTAATGAAATGCTGTAATACTCGGCGTAAATTTCCCAAGATAGTTTGAACCAAAACTATTGGTTTTTGCCAATTTTTGGCATTTATCAAGCGTAGCTGAAAAATAC
Source organism: Nostoc sp. WHI (assembly GCF_015714725.1). Taxonomy (GTDB): domain Bacteria; phylum Cyanobacteriota; class Cyanobacteriia; order Cyanobacteriales; family Nostocaceae; genus Nostoc. Next base: position 63,161 of record NZ_WBKM01000095.1, on the reverse strand, counting down.
AAAGGCCACAACCACGCGCCAACGCCATTAAGTAATCTTTTTCTAGCCGCCAATATGGAATTTGATGATCGATATGCATAGCGGGATTATACCAGATTTGCCAACCTGCTTTATGTAGGTATAAGAGAGCTTCTGTATCATCTCCGCTAATCATTAATTTACTCAGTCTACCTTTAAAAACTAATTCTTCAGGAACACTTTCACACCAAGCCTGCTTACGGACGACTAGTGCAGCACCTGGAGGAAGTCTTAAATTATCTGCATCAAATAAATATGGTTCTAGTCCGTGTTCTCTAATAGCTAAAAAGGCTTGAATTCTAGTAAAATTTTCTGGGAGACTGACTTCAAAATTACCATGAATTTGACCACTCCAAGCACCAGCTTCAGGATGCTCTTTGCCAAAAAGATAAGATTGTAAAACCCAATCGGATGCAGGTAGATTATCATCATCTACAAATGCAATAAACTCGCCTCTGGCTTCACTTACAGCCCGGATTCTGGCAAAGGTTATTCCTTGTTTTTTCTCAGAAAAGTACCTCAGACAAATATTCTGGCTGTAGGTTTTTTGATAATATTTAACTACCTCATTTGTATTATCGTGACTATTGTTATCAATAACAACGATTTCCCAATTTAGGTTTTCTATTCCCGTCTGCTTGAGTAGTAAATCTAAAACTTGAGGTAAACGTTTTGCACCATTGTATGTAGGAATGGCTACGGTAAAATCTAGCTTTTCAATTATTTTGTTCATGCTAAATGTTTAGTTTTTAATTGTATTTTCTACTTAAATAGCCGTTTTTAAAAAGATAAAAAGGACTAACTAAACTACTTAAAAACAGTTGCATTTCACAAGCTGCAACTAAATCAGTTTTCAAGATATTCCGGTATTTTAGTAAATGCAAAGTAATTTTACGTAGGTCATTTATCATATAGGCTAAAAGAGCAACTGGCCTATATATATTTCTTACATTCACCATTCTAGTTACATAACGGCTAAGTCCAATACCTCGAAAGAATGGAATTAGATAGTCTTTTTGCAACCGGAAACTTGGTATCTTGTGAGAAATCTCCATCTCTGGACTATACCAAATTTCCCACCCTGATTTTTGGATGTAAGATAACATTTCTAAGTCTTCACTGGTAAGCATATTGCCTTTAGCTCTACCAGTTAAAATACACTTATCTGGTACGCTTTCTAACCAAGCTTGTTTGCGGATAACAAGTCCGGCAGAAGGAGGTAGCAATTTTTTGGCTGCTTCATATAATAGTGGTAAATTACCGCGCTCTGTAATTGCCAAAAATGGAGCAATTCGCTGAAAGTTTTCTGGTGGTTCTACTTCCCAATCAGGGTGAATTTGGCTGCCATAAGCTCCCGCTTTCGGGTACTTTTCACCAAAAGTATAAGCTGCGGCTACCCAATTTGAGGTCGGGTAGTTGTCATCATCTAGAAAACCTATGAATCTACCTTTCGCTTCTGCAACTGCCATTTTTCGGGCATAAGCTGCTCCCTGTCGCGCTTCAAAGCAATACTTTAAAGGGCAAGGACACTGCCAATTTTTTTGATAGTCTTGAACAACTTTAGCTGTGTTATCAGTGCTGTTGTTGTCTACAACTATAATTTCCCAAGAGAAATTTTCTGTGTGAAGTTGGTTTTGTAGTCGCTCTAGGAGTTCAGGCAAACGACTTTCACCGTTATAAGTTGGGATAGCTACAGTAAAATCAAGGTTTTCAATCATTTGACAAAAGTTACATTTTGATATCTACTCAGCCAATAGCTAGTTGGTTATTAGCTATTAAAGAAATCTATAAAATAATAAAACTGCACTCTATGCTTCAATTTTGCTATGAATGTGCAGTTTTATGTTCAGTATTATTCCGTATTTTTATAAATTTATACTATGAATTACTTAATCACATTGGGGGGAGTCTTTCGCTGTTCGTATTCCCCCAAGGAGAGTTTCCACTATGACGCAGCGTTTCAATGCACTAGCCTCAGTAGTTCCTGTTTTGGGTGTAGCTACCATAACTTTTAAAGGTGTACTGGCAACAGTACTACCGTCAGACTGAGGTGCCAATACACCCATGTAGTCGAAAGTAATGATGCCGGTTCCTGGCGCAGTATCAACTATGACACCAGTAGCATTTTTTTTATTTGACGCAGCAATGTTAGTATATAGCAAAACTTGCCCCGGATTAGATGTCATATTTTCACCTAAAGGCTTCCACACAACACCTGAAGTTGGTATAACGGCACCCTGATAAATGAGGAATTTGGGAACGTTGTCTTCAACTTTGAAACTGACACTGTACGGAAGTTTTTTGTTTTTAGCTTCGCGCTGTGCTTGTTGCAGTGCAGCTAAAACAGCGTCGTTAACCTTATTTACTCGTTGCCGATTTACAAAGGCAACCCAACCAGGAGCTGCGATCGCTGCTAAAATTCCTACCAAGAGCAGTACTACTGTTAATTCTATCAAGCTAAAACCAGCATCCTGGTAAAGTCTTTTGACCTGACATTGCTGCTTCAGTGTTTTCACTACAAATTGTTTAGGAATTTTGTTTAACCTCAATAAAGCTGCGCTGTGCATACTATCCTTTGATTAGCTAGAGGTTATTTACTAAATAAAAATCCGCGTCCTTGCACCCGAATGCTTGAACTGGGAAAATAAGTTTTTGTGTTAACAGCATAATCCAGGTTATCATTTTGCAAACGAGCAAGTGCATTACCTCTGATGTACACCTGCGCTAATACTTCAGTGGCATCAACACAAGCAAAAAAACCACTTGTTTTACTGCCTACAAGGTTTAGATTAGAGCAAGGAGTGCTACTAGCTTCAGGGAGTGTGCTAGTAGAGGGTAGCTCAGGGGCTTTAATGTAATCAACCAAAGTCTCAACTCGGACTGGATTATCAACAGAAGAGTAATTGTCTCCTGTTGCTAATGCAGTCTGCCATTGATTCATTTTGATTTTAAGCGTAGCACCGGTCTTATTTATTGACGGTGGATTAAATCCGGGATTAAATTTTCTTCCTCGAATATCATTAGCATTATCTGCATTCACCGGGCCTCGAAGTTCAAACCTACCAATCCGTGCCTCTTTAGACCAGGTAGGGTTTGCACTATCTGTATTGGTAATTAAGTAGTATGCTACCAATGAATAAGCAAAGCCATCATCTGTTTGCGTGTCACTAGTCTCAGTGTCGTCAGTAATCCCAACACTATTAGCTACAAACTCACGCTTCCAAAAAACAAGTATTGGTTTACAAATATTCACATCGCTACAGCTAGAAGCAGATTTGACTGGTGGTATTTGGTCTTTAATGCCTGAATTACCAATAGTAGTAGTATCTATGATTCTGTTAACACCATCATTATCGTAGATGTAAACTGCTTGCTGTAAGTCACGAGCGATATAATCTAGTGCTGCTTGGATTTCTTGCTCAGAAGTTGCCTTGGCTTGTTCTTTGCGATCGCTATCTAGAATGCTAATCATAAAGGTCATTAAAGGCGTTATGATTAGTACTGCCATCACCATAGCTACTAGCAGCTCAATCAGGGTAAAGCCGCTAATTGTCTTATTGATTCCAGAGCGTTTTAATTGAGTACTCAGAATAAATTTTAGTGAATTTATCATACTGCGGTTTCCCTTTTATTGAGAGATATTTAAGAATAGACTTCTTGCATAGATATTTGTGTGCCTCACGCAGAGGAATAATGTAAATTTGGAAGCTTTGCAAGAAGTCTAATTAAAATTCAAATGCAACCACCGTGGCGCGCGCACAGGTCGCTGTATTTAGGCACAGTGTCGTTAATATCTGTTGTCATTTCCACTAAAGGTGCTTTGCGCTGACCAGCACCTCCGGTAAAAGTAGCTTGTGTCACTTTTTCGTTATTAATACCCGAAGCATTGTTTCTAGAGAGAGTGGTGCTGAGAGCAAAAGCATCAGCTCTGTAAACCCGCACACCTAAAGCATATCCTGCGGCGGAATTGTTGTTATTTGGACGAAAACCCTGAACAATCATATCTGTGACACTGGCACTTAGACACGTACCATCGCCATCAAAATCTATGCAGTATAAAGATGTACCTGTTGGAGGTGTTGGAACTGAGCAGTTAGATTCTACAGGGATTGTAGAGTTTGTACAGGTGAGTGTTCCCGTCGCTGTCGGGGCGCTAGTTGCTGTTAGGGTGGTAGCGGTGGTTGGCCCAGATGGGGCTAAAATTTTCTTAGTCTTTACCGCATCAATGTATGATTTGGCAGCTTGTGTGGCTAATTCTATCCGTCGAGATTGTACACGAGTTGCTACTGACAAGGAAAGAACTGGGGCGATCGCTACTAGCAAAATGCTAACTACAAGTATCGCCACCAAAGATTCAATAATAGTGAAACCTCCTTCCCTGTTTCGTAGGTAAGATACTCCTGCCTTTAACCTTTGTTTGTTAGCTTGTTTTTCTATCATCATGGCAATTTCTCAATTTCTAATCATTTGGTATGGATGGACAATCACCGGGGCGATATTCATTAGGAACTGCATTTGTATAAGTTACTCCCGATGATATTTGACCAGCACAAAGCAATGTTTTCACCCAAGTATCATCCCGTCCAACTTCCCTAAAAAATTCATTCGGGCGGCCTGTTGGGGGCGCAGTAAACCTTTGGGCAAATAGGTCTGGTTGCTCTGACAACAAACCGACATCAAACCCCCACTTTCTATTTGGTGCCGCGTAGAAAGGTAAGACACCACTACCGTTTCGAGTTGGGTAAGTGTCTAATAAGTAGTCAAAAAGGCTGAGATTATAAGTAGCACTAGCAGCAGAGATTGCATTGGATTGTCTGTTTGTGAAAATGGATGCAATTGGCGCGGTGGAAAAGCTACTCCGCTTTAATTGAATAAAGCTACCGCTAATTTTGGCTGTTCTGGTATCCCAGTTTTCCAAAAACCGGACAAAGTTTTGCAAACCTGATGAGATTTCATCTGTTCTACTGGGACTATTTCCTAATACAAAGGTGGCATTGAATATAGTGTTAGTTGCCTGTTGTAGCCAGTTAGCGCTAAAGTCATCCCCTGAAGTTACATTAGTTGCGTCCGTTCTCAAGTTAGGGGGACTACTATTTGCATCATGAATTTGTAAGACTGGTACTAAGAGAGGTTGACCATCTAAATCAGGGACAGTATCGACATCAAGACCATCAATAGGAGGATAATAGAAAAGTGGGTTGTTACTTACGTATGTTGCAGATGACCCTGGATCAGTTGTACTACTAGTTGTTCTAAACCAGAGACCTCGAACGTTAGTGATGGCTTGTCCACTAGTAGGAAATGTACATCCATTATTGTTATATCCAGTACCAGTAGTATCCAGGGTACAGCCTATGCCCATTGGCTTGTAGATACTAGTGCTGCTTTCAATAAGGTTATTGTTGTTATCACGCGCAAAGGCAACCCGACGTGGATAAAGCCGATCTTTATCTAATGCTCCTTCCAGAGCCAGTTTGCTGCTTGTATCGCCAGCCCCAAGTCTATCTCTGATGCTTTTGCTACATGTAGTTGTACCAGTAGTGGTACTACAAGAAGAACCAGTATACCAACTTGATGGAAAAGCGGAAGAGAATGCAGTAGACCAATTTGACAGTGCAGTTGTAGTAGCAGTAGTAGAACCAGCAGCAGCAGCTATGGCTTGACCTAACTGATAGGTTTTGATGTCTCTTTCAACAAGTGGGATATTACTACCGTCTATCGTGTAAGTTCGTGAAGTGGTGCTTAAAACCCCATCTCCATTGATATCAAACCCAACTACCCAATTTTTAGTAAGGTCTGATGAACTGTTATCACACTCTGAAACTACCAACTTACGGCACATTTCCATGACATACAGAGAGGGATCAGAAACAACCCGGCGTTGAATTGGTGTCACTCCATTTGTTAAGTAAGAACCAATAGCTGCTGTTCTAGGATTACCGCCATCTGTCCAATATGAACTAGTAACAAAGTTGTTGTCCCAAAAGCCATTTTTCAGACGTTTTTGTCTTGTGGGGTCTAAGGTAGAGCTATCCACGCTAGCGGGATTAAAGCTAGCCTCAACAGGAATGCCAGTGTTATTATTCAAATCGTAGTCACTGAATCTACGCGCACCCTCTTGAAAACTGCCAGAAAGCAAGGTCATGGAATCAGCAATAATGGTTGCTGGTCTCCAAAAGTCACCTCCAATGGCAGCATTAGGACAACCCGATCTTCCTGGACGACAGGCAAACCTATCTTCACGAGTGCTGCGATTATAGAAGTTGACACTTGATGATTCGATTTCTGTAAATTCCTCAATTTCTGTAGTGCTAGTTGTGTCTGTGCGGTGTAAATTGAAGTTGTCTTTGATATAGGCGGGCAAGTTTGTTACCAAAATTAGACCTTTTTCTCTAGCATTGTAGGTATTAGTACCAGCTCTTGCTAAAGTTCCCCCATTAATCAGGCGGATGCCGTTTGGGCGACGAGTAGTGTCAAGGTTAAAATCAGTTGGACTGAGTAACTCTGATCTAGATATACTACTTACATCAGTTTCAACGAATGACACACTCGCATCGCGCAACGCATCATCTCTAGAGGCGTAAATAATGCCACTGTAAGGCAACAAATAGTCGCTAGTGCCACTAGTAGGAGTGATTACTGTGCTGGCTAGCGAACCTAAGTCAATGTCTGTCACCCGAATCTCTAAGGGTTGACGTTGTTCTATATCTAAGTCGTAGGTAGTTGGTGAGGCTGGTGTACTAATCTGCTTTACTTCCCTAGCATCAAGGAAAGTTGCTTCTCTGATTGCACCGTGAGCAGGCTGGTTAGTAGGGGTAACAAAACCGGCTTCATTATTCAAAATTGAAATGGCACAAAGCGCTGTGTCAATTGCTGAATAATCAGCTAGCTGTAAACCAGTGCTAGGTACTGTAGTACCAGTTCCAATTTTTCCCAGCGCCTCTTGTAAAGGTTTATTAACCCAACGCCCATTAGGGAATTTCAAGTTGGCTTGTCGTTGTAGAAGAGTTTTGTTAGTCGTAAACGAGGTTCTTCCAGGAAAGTTGTAAACAATGCCATTGTTGGATCTACCATTAGCAACATTGCCCCAAGGTAGTGCAAGTGCATTATTTCTTGTGTCTTCGGTTGTAGGATCGTAGTAACTGCTTACACAAGCGATCGGTTCTTGGTCATCGCCATAGTCTACTTTGTAGTGATAAACAGCCGTGGCTCGCATTTGTAGAAAGCCTCTGCGAATAGGATCTCCAGGGGTTGACATCGGCATTGTGTCAGGCCAGACAACTAGAGGATCACCCGTAGTTGGTAAAAATGAACGCACAGTTCGTGCATAAAACGGGCCAGTTGTTGGGTTTTCAGTATTACCAGCGCTATCTACATAAATACCTGCGCCAGTAACAATCCGCACACCACCCACATTGTCTAAATCGTTTATGGGATTTTTTGTAGCATTTTCTTCCCAAAAGCCATTACGGTCAGATAGACCTAAGTCGGCAACTGCTTGTATTTGAGTGTTACGCCATCTTGCTGGTGGTTCAGACTCATATCTAGTCCAGTTAACCGGAGTACCACTGTTCAAAATTGGCTGTTGAGCATCTGAACCAACATATTCATTATCTTTTAACCATAGAGCAGGAAGGTTATTACCTACAAAAACGCGATCGCCCAAATTGGTTTGAACGCCTTCTCGCTTCTGTAAATTTGGCTGTGTGGCTTGTAGCTGAGATGTATTTACAGAGATACTTGTTGCATTAGTGAACTGGTTACTGGCGTTTAGTGGTTCCCTCCAAGTTGCTTGAGGCTGTAAATTTGCACCAATGGCAGTGTATGCGTCTGATACTTCTGCAAAAGGTACTCGACGGGTGCGATTCCGCAGATAAACTTCTATTTCGTCGTAGAGGATATTTTTGGCTGTAGTACCATCATCAGCCGCTTGTACTTTGGCTGCGACGTTGGTTTTTACGTCTGCTGGGTAACCACTAAGATTAACAGCTGCTTTGAGAGCGCTACCACTAACTGCACTATTGCAATCTGAGCATAAAGCGATCGCAGTAGTCTTCATTGCATCAATGCGTTGATTGAATGCTGCATCATCAAATCCGATACTGCCACCGCCAGTAGAGCCAGTAGATTTGTTAGTGTTGTTAATGGCAGCAGTACTGATGTTGTTGCCAAAACCTTGATAAAGGTCAACGTTTACACCTGTACTAGTATTATTTTGAGAAAGGCTACCATTTCCGACATTTCCCCCAACGCTAATTTGCCCGTTTTCTTGATTGTAGAAACAGGATGTTTTGCTGCTAACTTGCCGGAAAGTTATATTACCTCCACTGTCAATAGCCCCTACTAGCAAGTTGCCATTAGTGTGAACCCTTCCGTTCAATAATAAAGTCGTACTACCAACTATCACTTCTAAGTCATTCTCAAAGAAAACGGCGTTATTTGCTAGAGGAACGCGAGTGCGGTCTTGCTGAAACTCTAGTGCTACAACGCTTTTGTTTCCTTTGTATGGTTCAGAATTATTTTGATTATTAATAGGCGTAGTAGTTGTTGGCAGACTATCATAAATCTGTTGAGTAATAGGCACGTTAATGGTATAAACAAAGAAGCTTTTACCCAGATTGCCACTGTTTAACTTATACCAACTGGAGTTGCCCACTAAGCTAGCAAAACCACTGGCACCACCGCACTGCTGGTTTGAGCTACTATCCATTGGTGGTGTTCTAGCATCTATGGGTTTTCTTTCGCGATTAAACTTCCCTGTAATAGAGTCTCTACTGGGTGAGCGAAAGAAGATTCCATAAAGAGTAAAGGTATCTTTTTTGCCGTTATTGTCTGTGTCAACAGCAAATTTCCAAGCACTTTTTAGTGTTTCATCATACTCTATTGGTGTTATTGGTGGTGTGGTAGTTGGATTTTGAATGCCCGCAGTATTGGTAGTGCCATCAGGATTTAAAGGAAGTTCAAAAGCTAGCTTCAGGCGAGTTTCATCACCAAGCCTATACTTATCTTTTTTAATAACATCATATAAGGCACTATCAGAGGGAGTTCCTCGTGGTAGTGTTGGGTCTTCTAGTAGTGCATCTAACTTAGCTCTAGCACGATCAATAGCTGGGGTAGCTGCGTTAAGTACGGCCTCATTTACTCGGACATTACTAGCGTTTTTGGAACGCTCAAAAGACCGAAACAAAATTGCAGTTGTTAACAGCACGACTACCAAAGTTACCATTGCCACCGTTGGTAACACAAACCCAGCATTCGCCGATCCGTGTCTTCTGTTCGTGCCAAAAATAGTCCGCAGTAGCCAGATGATTTGTTTGTTAAGTGTAGATAAAAACTGCTTACTAATTTGTTTTAAGGTTTTTTGAATTACCTTGACTGGCTGACGTTTTCGAGACATAGCTGCTTCCCTGTCAAGTGGTTTATAGCGGATTTTTGATTTTTTATCAAAATTAGTAGGTGTGCCTATAAATTAATTTTGTAGGCAAAAAATGAACCTATATTTGTGTAACTACTGCATCTTGCTTTACTAAATTTTAAAAAAGTAGCCACAACAAAAGACAATTTATTAAAGTTATATCATTTATGAATTGTTCATCTTATCCGGTAAATACTGATTTTTTGAGAATTATTTCAATCAAGTTTGATAAAGAACAAGAGCTAACTTCACGGTAAATTTACGGAAATGTATTTTATTTTAAGGCGAATTTATGAAGATGTTGTTAGCAAAGTAAACCTATAATACCCACTTGTTAAAGGAAAGATATCAGTTGAGTGCAAAATAATCAGAGGTTCGGCTCCGATTTGCCCGGCGACTGGAAGTTGCGGCTACACAGACAAAACCCACCTCCGTGGGTTAACAAGCCCTTCATTTTGTATTAGTCCACGCAGGTGGACAATGCCAGTCTAGTTTTCAAACATCTAGGCTTAATCCTGCTCCCCTCTCCTTAATAAGGAGAGGGGCTGGGGGTGAGGTTCAACTACTATCCCCTTAAATTTCGTATATTCTGAGCAATACTTTCCAGTACCCCAGACAAATTAGCATACACATCATTATTCGTAAATCTAATAAACTTAATTCCTGCTGATTCAATAAATTCTTGTCTTGCCTTATCGGATTCAGCAGCACCTTCTTGAAAATGGCTTTCACCATCAATTTCTATAGCTAACTTTAATTCAGAACTATAAAAATCTATGACAAACTTATCCACACTATATTGTCTGCGAAATTTGCAGTTTTCTAGCTGTCTATCTCTTATTTCATCCCAAATAAGCTTCTCAGCTTTTGTGATATTTTGGCGTAATAGTCGCCTTTTTTCGATTTCACTATTTTTATTATAAAGTTTAGTCATTATTAACTTTGATATTTTTAAACTGGGACAAAAAAACTGATTTATTTCCGATCCCAGTTCCTTCTCCTTGATAATGAGAGGGCTAGGGTGAGATGAAGCGATAACTAACTAAAAATGTTTATCTAGCCTTGTATTGTGAGCAATACAAGAACCTCACCCCGCCCTTCGGGCACCCCTCTCCTTATTAAGGAGAGGGGATATGGGTTAGGCGCTAAAGTATTTTGCTAGTGGGTGGTAAGCAATAATCGCAGTGGTAGACTGTTCTGGATAAAGTTGTTCACTTTCATCCATATATAGGTTAATCCTGTCAGTCTGCAATAACTCTAGCTGCTTGTACTGGTCTTGGATATTCGGGCAAGCTGGATAGCCAAAACTATACCTTGAGCCACGATAACGCTGTGCCAATATATCCCGAATATTATCTGGTTCTTCAGTAACAAAACCTAACTCCCGGCGAATTCTGGCGTGTGTCCACTCAGCTACAGCCTCCGCTACTTGCACTGCCATGCCGTGGAAATACAGATAATCGGTATATTGATTGTTAGCAAACAGCTTTTGGGCGAACTCTGTTGCAATATCCCCTACAGTCACCGCTTGCATTGGGAACACATCAATAATTCCCGACTCCTTCGGTGCAAAGAAATCTGCTATGCACAGTCGTCTCAATGACTTCTGCCTCGGAAACTCAAAACTTGCAACCTGTTGTGATTGATTCTCTGAGTTATATATATGTAGAGAATTCCCCTCAGCTTGACAAGGGAAATACCCGTAAATCACTTGTGGATGTAACAGATTCTCCTCAATAATCCGGTGTTTCCAACTTTCCAAAATTGGGTACACTGTTTTAGCCAAGAAAGCCTGATATTCTTCTTTAGATTGCTCCTTTGGTTTGCGGAATTGCCACTGTCCAGCAATCAAAGCTTGTAAATCCAAGTGCCAGAATATTTCCTCGATGGGAATATCGCTAGGTTGCAACAACTGCGTTCCCCAGAAAAGCGGAATGGGACGTTCAATATCTATCGCTACTGCGTCTGAACGTCTTGTATCCACTTCAGTGCTGAGTGGTGAGTGGTGAGTGCTGAGTGGTGAGTGCTGAGTGGTGAGTGCTGAGTGGTGAGTTATTGGTTCTGAAGTGCTAACTTCATCCAAAAATCCCTGGAAATCTTCCCAGTTACCAGCAGTCTTCGCTGGCATTAATTTATCCATGAAGTGCAAGTCAGAGAAGGCATCTTTGCCATAAACCACTTTACCCTTGTAGGTGTTTTGACAATCTTCATGTACAAATTTGGGAGTCAGCGCCGCACCACCTAAAATCACGGGGACGGTAATTCCTTTTTCGTTGAATATCTCCAAATTCTCTTTCATGAAGGCGGTGGATTTAACCAGCAAACCACTCATGGCAATACAATCAGCTTTGTGCTGTTCATAAGCGTTGATGATGTTTTCTACTGGCTGCTTAATTCCCAGGTTAATCACTTTGTAGCCGTTGTTGGATAAGATAATATCCACCAAGTTTTTACCAATGTCGTGGACATCGCCTTTGACTGTGGCAATGATAAAGGTTCCTTTAGCATTGTTGCCGGATTCTGACTTTTCCATGAACGGTTCGAGATATGCCACCGCTACTTTCATGGTTTCGGCAGATTGCAAGACGAAGGGTAGCTGCATTTGTCCAGAACCGAATAATTCCCCGACAACTTTCATGCCATCTAGCAAAAAGGTGTTGATAATTTCCAAAGGGGGATGTTCTTCTAGGGCTTTTCTCAAGTGTTCTTCTAAGCCAATGCGTTCGCCGTCGATGATATGGCGCTTGAGGCGTTCTGGGATGGGGAGACTTTCATCTAAGGAGCGATCGCGTTTTGTCGTCACTCCGGCAAAGGCTGTGGTAAGCTCTCCCAAGGGATCATAAACGCAAATGCTACCATCAAACTTCCGCTCGTCATAAATCAGTTGGCGGCAGATTTCTTGATGGCGTTGCTCAATCTTGGATAGCGGTAAAATTTTGTTGGCACTGATAATGGCTGCATCCATTCCCGCCGTCGTCGCCTCATGCAAAAACACTGAGTTCAGCACGATTCGCGATGCTGGGTTTAAACCAAAGGAAATATTAGAAACACCCAAAATCACATGACATCCAGGCAATTCTTCACGTATTCGCCGGATGGACTCAATTGTGGCTTTACCGTTTTTTCGGTCTTCTTCAATCCCGGTAGAAATTGGTAAAGCTAGAGTATCAAAGAAGATTTCTGTGGGAGGTATGCCATATTCTACAGCTTGACGGTAAGCGCGCGCGGCGATCGCAAACTTTTTGTCTGCTGTCCGTGCCATCCCATCTTCATCGATAGTACCAATGATTACACCTGCTCCGTAGTTTTTCGCCAATTCCAACACCTTCAAAAAACGGGGTTCCCCGTCTTCGTAGTTGGTGGAGTTCAGCAAGCACTTACCACCGGCAACTTTTAAACCTGCCTCCATCTTTTCCCATTCGGTAGAGTCAAGCATTAAAGGCAATGTCACATTATTGACGATGCGCGAAACTAGTTCATACATATCCCGCACACCATCACGTCCCACATAATCGACGTTGATGTCAAGGATGTGTGCGCCTTCTTTTACCTGAGACTTCGCCATTGAAACGAGTCCATCCCAATCTTCCGCATTCAGCAAATCGCGGCACTTCTTGGAACCACTGGCGTTTAGACGTTCACCGACAATCAAGAAGGAATTATCTTGGTCGTAGGGCTGAGTAGTATAAATTGATGCTGCTGCTGGTTCTAAGCTAGGCTGTCTAACTTTTGGCTTTAGGTCTTTAGCAACTTCTGCCAATTGTTGAATGTGTTCTGGACGTGTCCCACAGCAACCCCCGATCACTTGGACACCCAAATCTTCAACAAAATGCATCAGCGCCATCCGTAATTCCAACGGGGTCAGGCGGTAGTGTGCTTGACCGCCAACGTTCTCAGGTAAACCGGCGTTGGGAATACAGGAAACGATGAAAGGTGAATGTTCTGCCAGATACTTGATATGTGGTTTCATCAAGTCTGGGCCTGTGGCACAGTTCAGACCGAGAATGTCAATTGGATAAGGTGCCAAAATTGTCAGTACAGCGCTGATTTCTGAACCTACCAACATTGTACCCATGCTTTCCATTGTCACAGATACCATCAACGGACGGCGATCGCCTTTTTTAGCAAAGACTTCTTCAATCGCATTCAGCGCCGCTTTAATTTGCAGCACATCTTGGCAAGTTTCCACCAAAAATAAATCGACACCACCATCCCACAGCGCTTCTGCTTGTTCGGCAAAAGTAGCTTTCATGGTGTCAAAGTCAATATGTCCTAAGGTGGGTAGTTTTGTTGTGGGGCCGATGGAACCCGCTACAAACCGGGGTTTTTCTGGCGTAGAAAATTCCGCAGCGACACGCTTCGCCAATTCTGCGGCTGTCTTGGTGAGATAGTAGGCTTGGTCTGCTAAGTCATATTCTGCCAGCACAATGGACGCACTGCCAAAGGTATTTGTTTCAATGACATCGGCACCAGCAGCAAGAAAGTCTCGGTGAACCTTAGCGACAGCTTCGGGTTTCGTGTGGACTAAGTATTCGTTACAACCTTCATATTGTGCGCCGCCGAAGTCTTCAGCAGTGAGGTTTTGGGTTTGAAGGCTGGTTCCCATTGCCCCGTCGAAGACGAGGACTGGACTATCTGGACTACGCAGGCGTTCAAGGAAAGGATGAGTCATATTTGCCTAGAGGAAATAAGGAAATCAAGTGAGTCTTGTGATACTCGCCTTACTTTATTATTTTCCAAAATTATGATATTTTTGTCAGTATTTATTGAAGTAAAAGATGCTACAACGTAGCGATCGCTGACTGTAAATTTAGAGCGATCGCCTCAACTCCCTAGTATCCAAGCTGTATGGAGATGTGTTGTCATCACAATTTTACGTTTTTTGATTGTGCGATTTAAACCTACCTGCAATAAATTCTCGCTTATATAAATGCTTTGTCTTGCGTTTGGTAACTCGCTCTCGCCACATTTGAAAACTGGATTCCTTCATTTGACGCCTCATTAAAGCAATTACCTGTTTCTCAAGCAGCCCAAACTGAGCTTCAATGGCATCAAAAGATGTTCTATCTTCCCATGCCATTTCAATGATGCGATCGATGGTTTCCGGATCGAGGTTAGGTAGCTTCATTCTTTTGCTGGCAATTGGTAAAGAGTCCTGAGTTGAATGACCACACACAATTTCTATACAAAGTTGAGATTTGTAAATAAATATCACATTTATTATTGATTATGACATTGATTTTTTAGTCGTGAATTGCGTATCGAGACGCAATTCATCCGGTTTGATCAACCAGGAGGCCAGTTTAACTGCCGTCCTCCTAAGATATGTATATGTAGGTGATGGACTGTTTGACCACCGTCATCACCAGCATTGATGACAATTCTATAACCATTTTTTAGTCCAGCTTCTTCGGCAAGACGTTTGGCGGTTAACAAAAGATGCCCCAACAAAGCATGATCTTCAGATTCAGCATCAGCTAGTGTGGCAATGGGTTTTTTGGGAATAACGAGGATGTGAACGGGCGCTTGGGGGTGGATGTCTTTGAATGCCAGTGCCAAATTATCCTCATATACAATATCGGCGGGAATTTCCCGACTAATGATTTTGCTGAAAATCGTTTCTGTAGTTTTACTCATGCTAATGTACCTACGGATCTACTAAAGATTTTAAAGGTTTGCTATATAAGCGATCGCTTAGGTAAATTTTACCATTCTGTGTGCTGCTAAATTATTTATACTTAATTTTTCTGCTGGCTCAAAATAGTGCGATCGCATTCTCAAATAAGCTCTCATAAATTTCTAAACTTTCCTATTCAACCATCTATAGGTTAGTTACTGGCTACTTTACAAATCACCATAATATGTGATTTATATTTGTCAGTATTATAGTGAACGAGTTGTAGTCCACATCGTTCTATTTCTTGCATAAGTTTAGGCATTTCATACTTATGATGTCGCCAAATAGTAATCTCTTCACCTTCGGAGATTTCAATATTCTTATCTATTCCCATCCGACTGAAATTTATAGTGTAATGATTACGGAGTTTAATATTAGCAACTATACTATCTGTTTTTAAATCATACTTTCTCAAAAGTTCACAATCTTCATTTTTAATCCCAATCTTATTTTTAACCCATTCATATATTCCTTCTACATGATAATTGCAGCCACCTCTTACTTTTCCATCCCATTCAGAGTTAGAACCTGTTTCGTTAGTGAATACCAAAAAATCATTCTTTCCCATGCTATCTCTAAAGTTTTGGAGTACTTTATCTCTATTTTGATGATTACCAATTGTAACACCTAAGTGGAAAAATATTTTTGCTGTATCATCAATTTCAAGACTGGCTTGATTTTGGAATAAATTTTTGGGTACACAACTGTTTTCTATGTCAATTGTGGAACTGATAAACTCTATTAGTGGAAACCATTTTTTAAAATTTCTTTTGGATAAATTAAGTAATTCTTCGCTAATATCTAAGGCAATATATTTATTAACTCTACCCAATTGATTAAGCCTATGTATAAACTTTTTAACAGGATATGAATTTCCTGCGCCAACGTCTATAATATTGATTTTTTCACCACTTTGAATATTGTCATTCAGGCATTGAAAGTTATTCTTTAAAAGGTCAATTTCTACATTCGATCTTCCATACCATTTAGGAATAAGATATTTTAGATAAAAATCATCCCAGATTTTTGCACCTCTACCTTTATAAAAATACTTTAAAGGTATTTCTCTTCTAAATTCTAAAGCATGAATTATCCCTAAAATTTCTTCTTCAGAAAAAATAGAATAGAACTCAGAACTTGGCTTTGCTGTACGACTAATAGAATTTGGCATATCTAAGGGAAGTTGTGAATTGCTATGAAAAATTTTAGCCATTGTTCTTGTTTTTTGCTTTTCTTAGGTTAGGACTTACGCAAAGCTACACACGGTAAGGGCAATTCATGAATTGCCCCTACCATAAAATAATGGTTTCGACTATTGTTTGCGTAAGTCCTATAGGTATTTAAACGGAGTGGCGACAATGCTTGCCAAAAAGGTATCTTCTCATGCTGCTGTCCCCAAACTAGCAATTTCCACCACAAATACAAGGTTGCTCTTGATCCCAAATTCTCCACCTTCAACTAACACAATTGGTTTTTAGAATCAAAAGTAGGAGATAATTTTACAAAGATACAGGGGTGAATACCATTGGTTCAGCAACCAGAACTCCAGGAAACTTCGTCTATACAGTCAATCCAGCGCGTGCTTAGGAGTTTAAGCACTTACCGATGGACTTCGCTGGGAGCCTTAGCCAGCCTGTTGCTGTTGACGATCGCAAACGCAATTACTCCGCAACTATTTCGGTGGGGAATTGATCAGGGGATCATCCAAAAAAACCTCCAAATTGTGCTTTACAGCGCCGCTTGCATGGTATTGGCTGCGATCGCTCGTGGTTTATTTAACTTTGGCCAAAGCTATTTGGCAGAAGCGGTGTCTCAGGGTGTTGCTTATGACCTGCGAAACAAAATTTTCAGCAAGATTCAAAATCTCAGTTTCAGCTATCATGACCAGGTCCATACTTCCCAACTACTAACCCGTGTCACCAGCGATATTGAGCAGATTCGTACCTTTGTTGGCACTAGCTTAATTCAGGTTATTGGTGGAGTTGTGACATTGGTGAGTATTTCGGTGATTTTGCTGGTGATGAACTGGGAATTAGCACTGATTACGCTGACAGTAGTACCCCTCTCTGGATGGTTGATGGCGCGATTCATCACCCGAAATAACAAACTTTTTCGGCAAGTACAAGAGCAACTGAGCAACCTCAATGCTGTATTGCAAGAGAATTTAATCGGAATCCGGGTAGTGAAAGCCTTTGTGCGGGAGTCAACTGAGAGGTCGCGTTACACAACTCTAAATGATGGCCTAGTCAAGGCAAACATGAAGACCATTAGCGCCATCCATAATACCTTCCCGTTTATCTTTTTGCTGAGTAATTTGGTAACACTGGCAGTTTTTGGCTACGGAGGAGCGCGGGTGATTGGAGATCGGTTCTCCCTTGGTGAACTGGTGGCGTTTAACTCCTACCTAGCGTTGATTCTCCAACCTATTTTGTTGATTGGATTTGCTGCACCTGCGATCGCTCAATCAGCTGCTTCCGCCGAACGAGTCTACGAAGTTGTGGATGCGGAGATAGAAATTCGCGATCGCCCCGGTGCTGTCCCATTTGAAACTTGCGGTGGTAGAATCACCTTTGAAAATGTTTCCTTTCGCTATCCAGGAGCGACCAGCGAAAGTCTCAAAGAAGTTTCCTTTGAAACGAAACCCAACGAACTGATCGCTGTTCTAGGGATGACAGGCTCCGGGAAAAGCACAATTATGAACTTAATTCCCCGCTTTTATGATGTCACAGGGGGAGCGGTTCGCATTGACGGACGAGATGTAAAAGATTTCACGCTCAAAAGCCTCAGATCGCTTATTGGCATTGTATTTCAGGAAACAACCCTCTTCTCTGGCACAATCCGCGAAAATATTGCTTACGCAAAAGCCGATGCAACCTTAAAGCAGGTGATTGAGGTGGCAAAAACCGCACAAATGCACGATTTTATTACCAGTCTGCCTGATGGCTACGAGACGATTGTGGGTGAACGAGGCGTAGGTTTGTCTGGTGGACAAAAACAACGAATTGCGATCGCTCGTACTTTATTGACCGATTACAGCATTCTGATTTTGGACGATAGTACCTCGGCTGTGGATGCCAAAACTGCTGCCCAGATTCAAGCCGAGCTAGATGACTTAATGCACCAAAAAGCTTGTACAACTTTTGTAGTAGCTCAACGCATTAGCACCGTCAAGAATGCCGATCGCATTTTTCTGATAGATAAAGGACGATTGGTAGCACAAGGCACTCATGAGGAATTGATGCAAACGAGTTCGCTCTACGGTGTGATTTTAGAATCTCAGGTAAAGCCGAAGAAGAAATAATAATCCCCAATTAGCGAGTCGATGCAGCAAGGGTGTCAATACTGCGTAGGTTTTGCCTAAAAAAACACTCCGGGGTAGGTTGGGTTGAAGAACGAAACCCAACATTTTGCGCGGTTTGTTGGGTAACGCATTGCCTCAACCCAACCTACGAATATTCTTAACCGAGCAGTATTAGCAAGGGTGTGAGTCGATGCAACAAAGATGCGAGTCGATACAACTAAGGTGCGAGTTGATGCAACTAAAGTGCGAGTTGATGCAACTAAAGTGCGAGTTGATGCAACTAAAGTGCGAGTCGATACAACTAAGGTGCGAGTCGATACAACTAAGGTGCGAGTCAATGTAACTAAGGTGCGAGTCAAAAGACTTGTGTGTACACGGTAGCTTAAAAAGGGGAGAACCGGAATTAAAGTTACCCTTTTTAAGGAGAGCCACTACGTTGGGCAGATCTGCCGACTTGTTACCTAACAGGACTTGCATTTCATTCACTTCCTGCACTACATTAGGGCTGAAGCCTCCTTGATGGCAGAGAACAATCACTTGGTCATACCAGCCACAGCCGCTATCGCCTTGTCCCAAGATAAATGCTTCGTTGGCGAGCGATCGCACTTTTATCTTAGACTATGCCGCTAGAGGATGGGCTTCTGACAGTGCCAAAACCATAGGTCTTTCTAGCACTGCTTCAATCTCTAAATCTTCTGTCTGATGTTGCAGCGGCGGCACTACAAATCCGACTTGAATCTGATTATTGTGAAGTGCCTCAACTTGTTGTTCGGTTGTCATGCCCAGCACAACCAACTCAACATCATGAAAAATTTCACGATAGGTTTTCAATGACACAGGAATCACGTCATAGGCCGAAGATCCTTCAAAGGCAATGACTAACCGACCAACTTCGCCATGACTAGCACGTTGAGTCATTTCAATACTTTGCTAAACTTGTTCTAGAATGCGGCGGGCTTCTTTAACAAACACATTGCCCACCTCGGTCAATTCAACTCGACGTCTGGTGCGAACAAAAAGCTGTACCCCTAATTCTTGCTCAAGCTGGCGAATTTGGCGGGTAAACTGCGGTTGAGCCATGTTGAGCCGTCGCCCTGCTTGACTAAAGCTGAGTTCTTCTGCGATTATCAGGAAATAATGTAACTGCCGAAACTCCATGTTTAAGCTGAGATGATCAATATCTTAAAGGTATCCCTGGACTTCAACATTGATATTAAACAATGAATAATCTATATCTTTAGGGTAGTGGTGTTGCTGAGTTGAATCAATAAAAATAATTACAAAGTTAAATCACAATTGCTTCTAGTGAAAGCTCTATTACAGCCTCAACCTTTGATTTAGATTGCGGAGTCAGTTGCTTTTTTGATTTCAATTATCCTGAAAGGAATTTCTCATGAATAACATTACAACTCAAAACTCCAGTCAATACGCGCAGATGCTTTGAGTAGTCTGTTAGCTGATTACATCAACGGAACCAATATCAGAATCGATGGTAGCAGGATTATCACAGTTTAGGAGATTAACATAAATGAATGCTGATTGGGTACGCAATTATTTCAAAACGGTGGATACGCTAGATGCAGAGGCGATCGCTACTCATTTCACCGATGATGGCAAGTTTCGGTTTAGCAATCAACCTGCGGTAATCGGACGGCAAGCGGTGCGAGATGCTCTGGCTCAGTTTTTTGAAATAATTAAGGAAATGCATCACGAAATTACGGGACTGTGGTTTGGTGAAGACGGCAACTCAGCCGTATGCGAAGCAGATGTTACCTATACTCGCAAGAATGGCACTCAAGTCACCTTACCCTGCGCGAGTATTCTACGTTCACACAATGACCAGATATATGACTTCCGTATCAATATGGACATCTCCCCAGTTTACGCTGACCACGAACCTGAGTAGATGTCTTTCATTGCTAACACAGACCTGAGATGAAATTATGGAGATTACTATACGATGAGTTCCGTCAGTACCATAATTGAACAGCACACGGCCAAGGTTGGAGAGTTAACATTCGCATATCTAAAGGCAGGGTCAGGCGATCCATTAGTGTTATTGCATGGATTTCCGCAACACTCGTAATTTATGTGGCGCAGTATTATGCCAACCCTCGCTGCACATTTCACCGTCATCGCTCTAGATCAGCGCGGCATGGGAGGTTCCTCCATTCCTGCCAGTGGTTATGACAAACGCACGATGGCCGCCGACATTTACCAACTGGTGCATGAGGTGTTGGGCTGCGATCGCATCCACCTCGTTGGCTATGACCAAGGTGCAGGAACTGCTTACGCCTACGCCGCTACTCATCCTGAAGCTGTACGCCGTCTGGTTTTAGCTGAGTTTGTTTTCCCTGGCTTTGGCTATGAGGAATATATTACACCGAAGCGCGGGTGGGACAATGGCTGGCAACTGGTTGCCTTCACGGTTCCCGACCTTTGCGAACGATTCATTGCTGGTCGAGAGCGTGATTTGCTATCGTGGTATTTCCAAATTCACTGCGACAACAGGATATTTGTGCCAATGGTGGCGCAAAGATGTGATGAAAGGCTTGCGTAACGTGACCCTCTAAGTTCCAGGCTGAAAATTTTGGGTTCAAAACTTGAGGTTTCGTGCGATCGCAGCACAGCGATCAAGCGCAACTACGGAATTGGCAGTTGCAGCCTTAGCTTCCTTTAACAACGGCAGCGCCTTGCTGAATGAACTCCGAGCTAACGAGTGATTCACCATTTTTTTTCTCAAGAGGAACATGATGATTAAACTGTTTTATGCTCCAGGGACTTGCGCTCTTGCGCCTCATATTGCTCTAGAGTGGATCGGTGAACCCTACGAGTTGCAGAAAGTCAAGCCAAGCGACCCAGAATATCTCCAGATGAATCCGTTAGGACAAGTTCCAGCGATGATTGATGGCGATGGTAGCGTGATGAATCAAGCGGATGCACTGCTGAAATATCTGGCTCACAAATACCCTAATGCCAAGCTCGGCGATGATGGTACTCTGCAAGATGCTTACGAACTCGATCGCTGGTTGGCATTTCTCACAGGCGATGTTCATCCAGCCTTTTTTCCCTTCTTTGTTCCGCAGCGTTACACAACCGATGGTAGCGAGACAATTCGGCAGACCATCAAGGAAGCATCTTATCGGCTAATTGATCGCGTTTATCAGCATTTAGACAAGCACTTAGATGGTAAAACTCATTTAGTTGGCGATCGTCGCACGATCGCTGACCCTTATGCCTTTGCGATGACGCGCTGGGGCAACTTTTTACCCAAACCGCTGTCCGATTATCCCAACCTCTACCGCTTCTATCAGCAACTTTACCAAGACGCAGGCGTACAAAGGGCGATGGAACAACAGGGCATTGACTAAATGTTTGTTTCGAGAAAGTTTTGTCCTGGGAAAGCAACCTCAACAGTGACCAAAATCGTAAATTATAATAAGGATTTTTAATCCAAAATCTAAAATCCCAAGTTTTTATGAGAGGCACTATTCCGGTTGTTGCATCTGAGCAAAAAGCTAGTCAGCAACTCTCTACCCTGGGGCGCTTTTTGCAATACGTTTTACTCTATCGCAAAGAAATTCCCATTGCTTTGACATTAGTATTTCTTGGTGCCGTAACCCAGGCAATTGGGCCATTCTTCCTCGGTTGGTCGATTGATCACCTAATTGAACAGGAGAATTTGCAGGGACTACTACTGTTATTAGGGCTACTAGCGCTAAACTACGGACTTGGTGTTTTGGCAATCCGGGGTCAAATTATTCGAGTCGGCTGGATTATGCAGCGATTGCTGGCTCAACTGAGGCAAGACATTTTCACTAAAATCCAAAGTCT
Source organism: Nostoc sp. WHI (assembly GCF_015714725.1). Classification (GTDB taxonomy): domain Bacteria; phylum Cyanobacteriota; class Cyanobacteriia; order Cyanobacteriales; family Nostocaceae; genus Nostoc. The sequence goes on along the minus strand of NZ_WBKM01000095.1, from coordinate 40,916 downwards.
GCCACTCAGCTTTTTCGATCGCAGCGAAGCGGGCGATTTAATGAGCCGCCTGTTGAATGATGTCAATACCGTGAATCAGGCATTTGGACTGACCATCGCCCAAATGCTCGGCAACACCTTTAGTTTGGTCGGCATCATCATTGCTATGCTCTCAATCAACCTGCAACTTGGTTTGTTGAGCAATCTGGTTGTGCCACTGATGATTTTTACCACAAGCTTGTTTGCACGTTGGGCAAGAGTCAGATTTCGCGTTACCCGACAAACCATTGGACAGCTTTCCGCCAAGTTAGAAGAAGATATTGGCAGCGTCCGAGAAGCACAGGCATTTAATCGTGTACAGATAAACATCGCAGAATTTGACGTTCTCAACGCTGCCAATCGTGATGCCAACGTCGAGGCTGTGGCAATTACTTCTGCCTTTTTACCGTCGATTGATTTTCTCAACACACTAGCAACGGCAGGCGTGTTGGCCTATGGTGGCTATCTCGCGGTAACGGGAGCTGCAACAGTGGGTGTAATAACATCTTTTTTACTTTACGTCCAGCAGTTCTTCCGCCCTATCCAAATTCTCAGCCAGTTTTACACCCAAGCTCAATCTGCATTCGCCGGATTAGAGCGAATCTTTCTATTGCTAGATGAACCGTCAGAACTCAAAGATGCACCCGATGCAACAGAAATGCCGCCTATTCGGGGTGAGGTGACATTTGAGAATGTCAAGTTTGGCTACAACCCAGATCAATTGGTTCTCAAAGAAGTGAATTTGCGCGCCTATCCAGGGCAGATGGTTGCGTTGGTAGGGCCGACCGGTTCGGGGAAAAGTACAATTATTAACTTGATTTTGCGCTTCTACGATGTATCTGGCGGTGCAGTGAAAATTGATGACATTGATGTGCGTAGCGTTACTCAAGCAAGTCTGCGGCGTCAAATTGGCCTCGTCCTGCAAGACAATATTCTGTTCAGTGGCACCGTTGCCGAAAACATTGCCTTTGGCGCTCCTTACGCCACTCAAGCTGATATCGAAGCGGCTGCACAACTGGCAAATGTGCATGAATTTATTACCTCACTGCCACAGGGTTATACTACTCAATTGGGTGAACGGGGCGCTCCCCTAAGCCAAGGACAGCGACAACTGATCAGTATTGCCCGTGCGGTGTTAATCAACCCCCGAATTCTCATTCTCGATGAAGCGACTAGCAGCATTGATACCCGCACAGAAGCGCTAGTACAAATTGCGATCGCCCGCTTACTGCAAGGTCGTACCAGCTTCGTGATTGCTCACCGCCTCAGTACAGTTACCCAGGCAGATCAGGTATTAGTGATTCAGCAAGGACAAATTGTAGAGCAGGGCACTCATACACAACTCATCGATCAGCAAGGTGTCTATGCCAACCTCTATGCCCTCCAACTGGGTGCAGCAAACACAATATAGCGGTTCTCTCTCATTTGCATCAGGACTTACGCAAAAATTACCACTCTAATCAAAGTGGGGTTATTAGCAGCAAAATTATATTTTCAAATGTTGAGGTTTATCGTAAATAAAAGGGTTTAAGACCCCAACCATTACACGTAGCGTCAGTTTCAGACGGGGTTTAAATCCCCGTCTGAAAATGTCTTTAATTACGAATTACGAATTACGAATTACGAATTATTTAATTAGCATTGTGGAATTTTGTTGCTGGCTGGGAATGCTAAATAAAGCACCTCATTGTCCTTTTTTTTGACAGTGGTGGATACTGCCTATTAGCTTCATGCCCAGTTCACCCTAGCACTCAGTCCTAGAAAATGATCCCTGTCCTTCCCGGTTACAACTTTATTGAAGCTCTACATGAAGGTGTCAATACCGTTATTTATCGTGCTTCCAAGCAGTCGGATCAAACCTTTGTGATCGTTAAAGCCCTCAAAGCAGAGTATCCCAGTCTCGAAGAACTAACCCGACTAAGACATGAATATAAAATGTCGAACATCATAGTAGATATAGAAGGAATTGTCAAGTCTTTAGCTTTAGAAAATCATCATAACGGCCTAGCTCTAATTTTGGCAGACTTTGGGGGAGAATCTCTAAAAAAGTATACTAGCGATCGCCAATTGTCATTAACCGAATTTCTAAAAATAGCCATTCAGCTAGCATCCACTCTCACACAACTGCATCAAGCCAAGATTATTCATAAAGATATTAAACCTGACAATATCGTCATCAACCCAGAAACCGGGCAAGTTAAAATTATCGACTTCAGCATTGCATCGCGTTTAGAAAAAGAAAATCAAAGCATCAGCAATCCCAATTTAATCGAAGGGACTCTCGCCTATATGTCACCGGAGCAAACCGGACGAATGAATCGGTCAATTGACTACCGTACCGACTTCTATTCTTTAGGCGTTACCTTTTATGAAATGCTGACAGGTTCGCTGCCCTTTAATGCCGCTGACCCTCTGGAATTTGTTCATTGCCATATTGCAAAAATACCAATAACGCCTCAAGAGTTCAATCCCAAAATTCCTTCAGCGGTTTCTGATATTGTCATGAAATTGTTAGCTAAAACTGCTGAAGATAGATATCAAAGCTCTCTCGGACTAAAAGCCGATTTAGAAACCTGTCTGACTCAGTTGCAGACGAATGGCGAGATTTCCCACTTTATTGTCGGTCAACTAGATTCATACAGCCAATTTTCCATCCCGCAAAAACTCTACGGACGGGAAATAGAGGTTGCTACTTTGTTAGAAGCATTCGATCGCGTCAGTTCTGGTAGTACAGAAATGATGCTAGTTTCTGGTTACTCAGGCATCGGTAAATCTTGCTTAGTTTACGAAGTTCACAAACCGATTGTGCGCCAGCGCGGTTATTTTATCTCCGGTAAATTTGACCAGTTCAAGCGGAATATTCCTTTTGCTTCTCTAATTCAAGCATTCCAAGATTTGATGCGGCAATTGCTAACAGAAACCGATGACCAAATAGCTGTTTGGAAATCAAAATTAATAGATGCCCTCGGCTCCAATGCTCAAGTGATTATAGACGTTATTCCCGAATTAGAAGGGATTATTAGCCCGCAGCTAGCAGTTCCTCAATTAGGGTCATCAGAATCACAAAACCGATTTAATCGGGTGTTTCAACAATTCATTCATGTATTTAGTCAACCCGAACATCCGCTAGTTTTGTTTCTGGATGACTTGCAGTGGGCAGATTCAGCTTCCCTCAAGCTTATCCAGTTAATTATGACCGACCCGGATAGCCAATATCTATTGCTAATTGGTGCATATCGAGATAACGAAGTAAATGCCACTCATCCCTTGATTCAGACCTTGGAGGAGATTCAAAATACTGGTGCGGTCGTCAATAACATTATCCTCCAGCTTTTGGATATCGCTCATGTCAACCAGTTAGTAGCCGATACTCTTCGTAGTGAGATTTTAAAGATAAAGCCGCTAGCTGAGTTAGTTTTTAGAAAAACCCAAGGCAACCCCTTTTTCTTAACCCAATTACTCAAATCTCTTTATCAAGATAATTTGTTATCCTTTGACTTTGATCGCGGTTTTTGGCAATGGAATATTGAGTTTCTTCAGGGAATTAATATAACTGATAATGTTGTTGAATTGATGGTCAGCCAAATTCAAAAGTTGTCTGAAAAAACACAGAATGTATTAAAGTTTGCCGCCTGCATTGGAGACAAATTTACTTTAGATATGTTGGCGATTATTAATAAAACATCTCAGTCAGAAACAGCAGCAGATTTGTGGGAAGCTCTGCAATCAGGTTTGGTTCTACCCCTCAATAATTCCTACAAAACACCGCTTGTTTTTGACTCAGAACAAATGGAGACTGAGAACAGGCGATCGCCCATTAACCAGCCCCCATCACCCATCACCTATAAGTTCTTACATGACCGGGTGCAGCAAGCATCTTATTCTCTCATTCCAGATGATCAGAAAAAACAGACTCACCTAGAAATCGGTGAATTACTACTAATACATACCTCGGAAACGGACATTGAAGAAAACATTTTTGAAATTGTCAACCAACTGAATGTTGGTGCTGAATTTATCACCCAACAGCCTCAAAAAGATAGACTGGCTCAACTCAATCTTATAGCTGGACAGAAAGCAAAAGCAGCAACAGCGTATGAATCATCTGTTAAATATTTAAATGTAGGTTTAGAACTTCTTGCAGCAGATAGTTGGCAGCGTCAGTATGACATGACACTTAATCTCTATGTAAAAACAGCAGCAGTAGAATTCCTCAATACTAATTTCGAGAGAGCAGAAATGCTTTCTGATGTAGTTTTGTCACAGGCAAAAACCCTACTCGATCGAGTCCAGGTGTACGAGACAAAAATGCAGTTTTATATTGCTAAAAACCAAATGCAAGCTGCGTTAAATACCGGACTGCAAGTGCTAAAAATGCTAGGGTTGCCTTTATCAGAAACCCCCCGGACAAGATTGACTAGATTGAATTTAGGAGGGAAACGAATTGAGGATTTAACAGAATTGCCAGAAATGACTGATGTTTATAAATTAGCCGCACTGCGAGTCTTGAGCAATCTGATTCCTCCGGTTTATATTGCAGCTCCCGAACTTTATCCCCAGGTCGTTTTTAAAATGACCAATCTCTGTCTCAAATATGGGAACTCTCCACTGTCAGCTTATACGTATGCACTTTATGGAGTGCTCCTATGTGGCGCTTTTGAAGACATGGATTCTGGTTATCAATTCGGTCAGCTAGGCTTAAAGCTGTTAAATCAATTCAATGCTAAGGAAATGACGGCGAAAATATATGAAACATTTAATTATTTTATCAGGCATTGGAAAGAACCAGCTATTAATACTATAGAACCGTTAATTGAGGGTGTCCAAAGAGGGCTAGAAACAGGAGATTTAGAATATGCTTCTTATTCGGCTTGTTTTTATTGTACGCATCTGTTTTTTATCGGTGAAAATCTAGAAATAGCTCTCCAGAAACAGGCACATTATATTGCTTTGATGCAAAGAACCAAACAAGAATTTCAAATTATTTATGCTCAGATAGTCCGACAGACAGGCTTGAATTTAATTAAAAAAACGGCGGAGCCATATCGATTAATTGGCGAAAGTTTTGATGAAAATAAAATGTTGCCAATTCTGATAAATAGCAATAATTCTATGGCTATTTATCCGATCTATGTTTCTAAACTAATTCTGGGTTATTTATTTAAAAATTACGATCGCGCTGCTGAGAATGCCTTGCTGGCAGAAAAATACGAACAAGGTGGACTAGGGTTGATGTACAAAGCCGAACACAAGTTCTACTCCTCTCTGACTCTCCTAGCTTTGTATCCCAGTGCATCAAAAAGCGATGCCTACGGCGGCAAGCTACGCCAACAATATTTCAGTCAAGTGGTAGCACAGCAGAAAAAAATGAAGCAATGGGCGTTGCATTCTCCTGCGAACTATCAGCATAAATACGATCTAGTGGAAGCAGAAAAGGCGCGAGTATTGCAACAAGATGCCAAAGCGATCGCATTTTACGATCGAGCAATAACTGGAGCCAAAGAACATGGATATATTCAGGAAGAAGCCCTAGCCTTGGAATTAGCAGCAGAGTTTTATTTTGCTTGTGGGAGAGAGAAAGTTGCTAATACCTATCTCAACGATGCCTACTATGGATATGGTTGCTGGGGAGCGAAGGCAAAAGTCAAAGACTTGGAAAAAAGATATCCCCAACTATTTCGGATATCAAAGCGAGAAACCGTCAGTACAAACGCGACTCGGATGATAAGCTCTACGGGTGAAAATGCTTCAGACTCGCTGGATTTAGCCACAGTTATGAAAGCATCTCAAGCTCTTTCTGGAGAAATAGTTTTGGGCAAGTTGCTCGCTAAATTAATGACAATTGTACTAGAGAATGCTGGCGCTCAAACAGGCTACTTAATTTTAGAAAAATCAGGAGAACTGCTAATAGAAGCATCAGGAGCAGTAGACAAAAACGATGTAACTGTGCTACAAGAAATTCCAGTATCAACCAGTCAGCAGCTACCAATTTCACTGATTAACTATGTAGCCCGAACTAAAGAAAATGTTGTCCTCAGTAATGCAACTCGTGAAGGAACATTTACCACAGATACATACATCGCCACCCATCAACCCAAATCGGTTTTATGTACACCGCTCATCCATCAAGGAAAACTTACTGGCATCCTTTATTTAGAAAATAATCTCACCATTGGTGCATTTACATCAGATCGCTTAGAAGTATTACAACTGTTATCTTCTCAAGCGGCAATTTCCATTGAAAATGCTCGTCTTTATAAAGACTTGAAATTAGCCAACACTAACTTAGAAGCCAAAGTCCAAGAGCGAACTTTAGAGTTACAGGAAAAAAATGTGCATCTGCAAAAAGCAGAAGAAACTGCACAATCTGCCAACCGCGCTAAAAGCGATTTTCTCGCTAATATGAGCCATGAACTGAGAACACCACTTAATGGCATTTTGGGTTATGCCCAAATCCTTAAACGAGACAAAAGTTTAACTAACTCACAAAAAGATGGTGTGAATATTATTCATCAGTGTGGCGACCATCTCTTGAACCTGATCAATGACATTTTAGACCTCTCTAAAATTGAAGCGAGAAAAATGGAACTCCACCCTACGGATTTTCATTTTACAGATTTTCTCGAAGGCATTGCCGAAATCTGCCGCATCCGCGCCGAACAAAAAGGTATTTGCTTAATTTTTGAACAGATTACCCAACTTCCTACAGGTGTTAAGGCTGATGAAAAACGGTTGCGGCAAGCTTTGATTAACTTACTGGGTAATGCCGTTAAGTTTACGGAAACCGGAGGCGTAGCTTTCAAAGTCGGCTATCACGAAGGTAAAATTCGGTTTCAGGTGGAAGATACAGGAGTTGGCATGGCACCAGAGCAATTAGAAGAGATATTTTTGCCGTTCCAACAGGTAGGAGATCACGATCGCAAAGCGGAAGGAACGGGATTAGGACTGGCAATTACCCGCCAATTAATTCAGATGATGGGTGGCGAAATTCAGGTGAAGAGTACCTTAGACAAAGGAAGCATTTTCTTCTTTGATTTAGATTTGCCTGAAGCTTCTCAATACGCTGATGTGGTCAAAAAAGAGCAACGAAATATTCAAGGTTTTAAAGGCTATAAGCGGAAACTTATCGTGGCAGATGATAGAGCAGAAAATCGCTCAATTTTGGTTAAGATGCTGTTGCCTTTAGGATTTGAAATTATGGAAGCAATAGATGGTCAAGATTGTCTCAATAAGGCATCTGAATCGAATCCCGATTGTATTTTAATGGACTTGATGATGCCTCAAATGAATGGCTTAGAAGCTACTCGTCGCATCAGGCGATCGCCTAAACTAAAAAATGTGATCGTAATTGGTACTTCTGCCAGCGTTTTTGATTTCGATCTCAACAAAAGTAAAGAGGCAGGTTGCAATGATTTTCTACCTAAACCAATCAGGATCACAGAGCTTTTAGAAAAGTTACAGATTCACCTAGAATTGGAATGGTTTTATGAAGAGGGTGAAACTCAAGTATGTAAAGGTAATCAAGAAGAAAATTCTCATCAATCATTGGTAGCTCCCCCGGCAGAGGAAATTACGGCTCTGTTGAATTTAGCAATGAAAGGCGATCTCAAAGGTATTGTGGAGCGAGTTACTCACTTGGAAGAATTGGATGTTAAATATACACCTTTTTCTTTAGAATTGCGTCAATTGGCTAAAGGTTTTCAAGTTAAAAAAATTCGTGAAATTCTAAAAAATACAGGAGTAAATTAATGAGTATTTCAACCGTGGAAAATGGCATTATTTTAATCGTTGATGACAACCCGACAAATTTAGGAGTGTTATTCGATTTCTTGACTGATTCTGGCTTTCAAGTGTTGGTGGCGCAGGATGGTGAGGATGCAATTGAGCAGGTACAATATGCTCTTCCCGATCTGATTTTGTTAGATGTACTCATGCCCGGTATAGATGGGTTTGAAACTTGCCAGCAGTTGAAATCTAAAGAATCAACTAAAGACATTCCCGTGATTTTTATGACGGCGCTTTCTGAGACAGTGGATAAAGTCAAAGGCTTAAATCTTGGGGCGGTGGATTACATCACTAAGCCGCTTCAGCATGAAGAGGTTTTAGCCCGTGTCAAAGTCCATTTAAGCATCCGAAATTTGACTAAGAAACTGCAAGAGCAAAATGTACGTCTGGAGCAGGAGATTCAAGAGCGAACTAAGGCAGAGAACGCACTTTTAAAACTGACATCTGAGTTAGAAGAACGGGTGAAAGAAAGGACGGCTGCACTTTTTGAATCTAATCAGCTGCTGCAACAGGAAATCCAAGAGCGCATTTGTACAGAGCAAGCATTGCAGGAATCAGAAGCCCGCTATCGAGAACAAGCCAATCAGTTAGAACTTGCCTTTCGCCAACTTCAAGAAACTCAAAGCCACCTGGTTCATAGTGAAAAAATGTCCAGTCTGGGGCAATTGGTGGCGGGTGTTGCTCATGAAATTAATAATCCCGTCAACTTCATCTATGGGAATCTGGCTCACGCCTATCAATACACTCAAGATTTGCTCGACCTCTTGAACCTCTATGCCAAGTGCACTTCTTCACCGCTACCTGAAATTCAGAAGCGGACTGAGGCGATAGATTTAGAATTTCTGAGTGAAGACTTGCCGAAATTGCTGAGTTCGATGAAGGTTGGGGCTGACCGCATCCGCGAAATTATTCAGTCATTACGGATTTTTTCCCGCGTGGATGAAGCCCAAATGAAGCCAGTGGATATTCACGCTGGGTTAGATAGCACATTGCTGATTTTGCACAATCGCTTCAAAGCCAGCTCTAACCAATTAGGTATTCAACTCGTTAAAGAGTATGGCGATCTACCGCTTGTAGAGTGTTATGCAGGACAACTCAACCAAGTGTTTATGAATATATTGGCGAATGCAATTGATGCTTTAGAGGAGTTTGACAAAGAGCGATCGCCCCAGGAGATTTACTTTTGCCGCAGCACGATTTGGATTCGCACTGAAGTAACTGACAATGAGTTTGTGGCTATTAGGATTAAGGATACTGGCCCCGGTATGACAGAGGAAATACGCGATCGCCTATTTGACCCCTTCTTTACCACAAAACCTGTAGGTAGAGGCACGGGTTTAGGCTTGTCGATTAGCCAGCAAATTGTTGTTTCCAAACATGGTGGTCAGATAATCTGTATTTCAGCACCAGGGCAGGGAACAGAGTTTATAATTAAAATTCCGATACGATCGCCCTCTCTCGAATTGGCTTTAGCGACACCGTGTCCAAACGAGAAATTATCTACTAATACCTAAAACCTATATTAAACAAAGATTTCAGTAATCATTTTTTCCTTCACCCGCAATTGACCACAGAGTTATTCTGTGGTTAATTCCCCAAAACTTCCAAAAGCGATCGCTCCATAACTTCACTGACAAATTTATTGCCTTGCAAGTTGAGGTGAATGTGATCGTGAAACAAACTTTGCGGGTTGGTGGTTGAATTGAATATCGGTAAAAAATCTATATAGTTAATTTGCTGCGCTTTGCTAAACTCGCTCAAGCGCTGGCGGGCTTTAATTTCGTAATCGCGGGGGCCTGGTTCACCAACTTCTCGTAGTAAGGGAGTCATGACTAGCAAAAATTGGCTGTTGGTTTGACGAGTTAGCGCTTGAATTTTACCGATCGCCTCCAGATTAATGCCAACGCGATCGCCTGATTCATTATGCACTGCCTTCATTTCGGGAATTGGCTTTTGCTTAACGATATAGCGCTGCCACACTTCCACTAATGCCAAGACAGGTTTGCTCTCTGGATAGTTGCGATCGCGTCCTATCGGTAAAGAGGTGGGAGCAGTAGCAAACAAATCATCGGTATTAATTAGTAATACTATTACCTGCGCGTTGAAATTGCTAAACTTTTCTAAATAAGCTAATTCGTTCCTTGGTCCCCAAGAATTCGCTGAAGCATTTAGTACTTCTATTTCCTGATAATTACTGTTAATGGATGATGCCAGAGAACTCATCATCAAGCTGGATATTGTATTAACCTGATCTGTCCACCAGCCGCCATTAGCAATAGAATCACCTAACAGTAAGACTCGCAATTGAGAAGGTGAAAGCGTCTTTTTTATCGGACTACCTCTCATAGAATGCTCATTAATTTCAATGCGATTACCAAAACGACGGGTACGTTGGTTAGGAGCCAACAAATAACCAATCTGCTCATCGCCAATGTAAATTAGGGGATTACCAAAACCAAAGAGCGATCGCAGTCCTATTTCTAACACCACAAATAATCCCACAACCACAGCCAAAATTACCATCAGGGTCACTTTCACCTACTCACACCCTCTTATACTGAGTTGCTTTTCAACGATATTAACTGAGGTATGGGGGATTGGACACGGGGCAGAGTTTTATATGCCCCTTGTTTACGAATACGAGTATCAAAGACTCATTAACGAAGTTCAGAGCTTCATTCACGAGTATCAAAGGCTCGTTAACGAAGTTCCGAGCTTCATTCACGAGTATCAAAGACTCGTTAACGAAGTTCCGAGCTTCATTCACGAGTATCAAAGACTCGTTAACGAAGTTCCGAGCTTCATTCACGAGTATCAAAGACTCGTTAACGAAGTTTTGAGCTTCATTCACGAGTATCAAAGACTCGTTAACGAAGTTCCGAGCTTCATTCACGAGTATCAAAGACTCATTGTCGCATTCTAAAATATATCTCCTCTGCCCCCATGCCCAATTCCCAATGCTTAAACAAAATAATATTAGGAATTTAACATCATCCGCAAATAGAAGGACTACAATCAAAGCGGATAAATGTTTCATCCTGCAATAGAGGAGGATTACAAAGCTGTGTCCGACTTAAATCGAGGAATTATGAAATTTGAAGGTGCAGATTCCCCAAAAGCAGTCACTATCTCTACCGTGTTGCTTCTGGGATCGATCGCTGCTCTGATAATCTGGGCGCTGCAAGCTGCCTATGCGCTAAACTAAAATCATTAGTAGCCTGAAGGACACTTGGCAAAAACGGTTTCCGTCGTAGCCAAGTGTCCATTAAGCAACTAGTAAACAGAAGCGCCCTGATAACCATCAAAAATTTCAGAAAAACTTTAGATTTGAGATTTGAGGTTTTAGATGGAAAATTTAAATCTAAAATCCAAAATCCAGAATGTTTGAACATTGGGGTGTCTTAGTTATTTTAATTGTCTGCCCCCTCTTGGGCGGATTACCCCTGATTGCATGGATTACTTACGCCCTCAAGCGGAAGCAACTATCGCAAGTTGGTACAGGAAACATTAGTGTCTCAGCTGCCTTTTATCACGGCGGTAAATTTGTCGGAATTCTGGCGGTTTTATCAGAAGCTTTCAAAGGATTTGCGGCAATCTTACTCAGCCGCGTTTTCTTTCCAGCTAATTCGTCTTGGGAACTGATTGCCCTTATTGCTCTAGTAATCGGTAGATACTGGATAGGCAAAGGGGCAGGTACGACAAATGTTGTCTGGGGATTTGTCCTACATGATCCACTGGTGGCAATATTTGTGTCTTTCTTTGCAGGCATTAGTTTTACAATTCTGCAATCAAAACAGGTAGTTAAATTTGGGGTTTTGCTTCTCTTTCCTCTATTTGTGGCGCTTCTGCACATTAGCGATATCCCTAGAATGCTTGCTGCTGTTGCCTTAGCTGGTTTAATGGGCTGGATTTATACAAAAATTCCTGATGATATGAACCTGCCAGCCCAAGATGCACAAACAGAATCGCAAGCGATGTTAGAATTTTTACGCGGCGATGTCTACGACGGGCTACGCCAACGCGCGATGGTTTCTCTAGATGAAGAGTTGGATGCTGCCATAGTTGGAGAAAAGGCGGCGACATTATCCCAAATCAAGCGCTGGGGCTATCCAGTTCCGAAGGGGTGGGTACTCGCCACAATCGATGATCCTGAACTGTTGACAGAATTTCTCCAGCCATCAGAATTATCTCCTTTAGTGGTGCGCTCCTCTGCAATTGGAGAAGATTCAGAACACTCTTCTGCTGCTGGGCAGTATGAAACAGTTTTAAATGTTACTAGCCCACAGGCATTGCAAGAAGCGATCGCTCAAGTTAAAGCTTCCTACAATCATCCATCTGCCGTCCAATATCGGCGCGATCGCGGCTTAACTGACTCAGCAATGGCTGTGTTGATTCAACAACAAGTCCAGAGTGTCTATTCTGGCGTAGCTTTCAGCCGCGATCCCATTACCCAACAAGGTGATGCGATCATCATCGAAGCCCTTCCAGGCAGCGCCACGCAAGTGGTTTCGGGAAAATTTACACCAGAACAATATCGCGCTTTTGTCCTGGAAACAGAAAATTCTTCCTCTGTCCAATTAGAGGGTGAAGGACGAGTCCCCCAAGCATTAATCAAGCAAGTTGCATACTTAGCCTATCGACTCGAAAAACGCTATCATGGCACTCCTCAAGATATAGAGTGGAGTTATGATGGTCAAACCCTCTGGGTGTTGCAATCTCGACCGATTACCACTCTGCTGCCCATTTGGACACGCAAAATTGCCGCCGAAGTTATTCCCGGCGTAATTCACCCCTTAACATGGTCGATTAATCGTCCCTTAACTTGTGGAGTTTGGGGAGAATTCTTTACTTTAGTTTTAGGCGATCGCGCTTTGGGGTTAGATTTCACCGAAACAGCTACTCTGCATTATTCTAGAGCGTATTTTAATGCATCCCTCTTAGGAAGTATTTTTCTCCGCATGGGACTGCCGTCGGAAAGTCTGGAATTTTTAACTAGAGGAGCTAAATTAAGTAAGCCGTCTTGGGAGTCAACCTGGGAAAATTTGCCCGGACTAGCAAGGTTGCTGGGGCGGGAATTAAGTTTAGAAAAGGACTTCAAGCGAGATTATCACAAACGATTCATTCCTGGCTTGTCGCAGTTGGCGCAGGCAGATATGGATAACTTGGAACCATCCAAGCTGTTGGTAAGAATTGACTTTATCTTAGAGTTACTGCGTCAAGGGACGTATTACAGCATATTAGCTCCCTTGAGTGCTGCTCTGCGGCAGGCGATTTTTCGAGTCAAGGATGAGCAAATTGATAATAGCGTTACCCCAGAGGTAGCGGCATTGCGATCGCTCAGTGCAATAGCTACAGATGCCAAGCAGGTATTGCTTGCCTTTGAGCCACAGAAGGTGTTTGAGCAGTTAAAGCAAACCCCAGAGGGAGAAAAGATCCTGCAAGCATTTAACGAATTGCTTCAGGATTACGGCTATTTAAGTGAAGTGGGAACTGATATTTCCGTTCCCACTTGGCGGGAAAATCCCCAAATGATCAAGCAGATGTTTGTGCAGTTAATGCAGGGTAACGAACCACAAGCAGGCGCTAAAGACGCGATTAATAGCATCTTGGCTGGTAGGCGCAAACGTGGATTTGTGCAACGACGTGTGGATATCAAAGGACGAGTTACCGAAGTTTATTCCCGGCTTTTGGCTGAATTGCGTTGGAGTTTTGTGGCTTTAGAGAAGATTTGGTTAAAGTCCGGCTTACTCAAGAAAACAGGAGATATCTTTTTTCTAAACTTTGATGAAGTGCGGCGTTTAGTTGGGGGTGGAGATTCTAAGTTAATTGAGCAGTTGGATGAGTTAGTGGAATTGAGGCGATCGCAATTCGTGCAAGATAGCGAATTCATTCAAATACCCCTTTTAGTCTACGGCAATACACCCCCTCACCCCTTAGCTCCCTCTGCCCTCTACTCTGACCAAATCTTACAAGGCATTGGAGCCAGTCAGGGACAAGCCGAAGGTAGGGTGAAGGTGTTGCGAAATTTACAAGACGTGCCAGATATTGACCGCGATACAATTTTAGTAGTGCCTTACACAGATTCCGGCTGGGCACCCTTGTTATTAAGGGCTGGAGGATTAATAGCCGAAGTTGGTGGACGGCTTTCTCACGGTGCGATCGTTGCTCGTGAGTATGGGATTCCCGCTGTGATGGATGTTCGAGGTGCTACATGGCTCCTGCAAGATGGTCAACGAGTAAGAATTGATGGGTCTAGGGGTATTGTGGAATTATCTAACGATTTAAGACCCGAATGATTATTACTTCTCTGAAAAACTTGCCAGAAGAGTCTGTTTCTCACAATCCCGAAATCAAAAAGAAGGTAATGCTACGCTTTGGCGATTTGCCTCACTTGACTAACTTTTCACAAGCACATTTTGCTCCCGGACAAACCGCACCAGCACACGCGCATCAAGATATGTGTGAAGTATTCTTTGTAGAAGCTGGTTCGGGAGTAATTCACATTGATGGTAAAGAATACCCCCTGCTTCCGGGAAACTGCGTAGCCATAGAACCAGGAGAAGTACACGAAGTTGTTAATAGTGGCTCAACTGAGCTTGTTTTGACATACTTTGGTTTGCGAGTCGAAAAATCAGCATAATTATCAGTTAGCAAGAAGAAACAAAGCTTGTTTTTTGCCTCTTTTAACTTTTATGACCAAAGAATTGGGATACAAGCCCCGTCCTTTTAGGACGGCTTTTGTTATATGATATGGAAGAAATCGCCATAGGGCATTGGGAGACTATAAACGGACATGGAGGGAAGGTCAGACTGGTGGTTCGCCAGCACATCCCATCGAAGTGTCAAGAATCACCGCTCCTCCAGGACGGTGAGTATGTCAAAAGCCCAACTCTTCTGGAAAACCCAGCATGATGTTTAGGTTTTGAATTGCGGCTCCAGATGCGCCCTTGCCCAGATTGTCAAGACGAGCAACTAGCAACACTTCTTTGGTAGCGTCATTGGCAAATACAAAAACCTGAACAAAGTTGGTGCCATTCATTGCGATCGCATCCAGAAATATTCCGTCTCTCAAAAGAGTAGAATCTTGAAATGGAGCAACCTGCACAAACGTTTCACCTTGGTAGTAGTCAGCAACTGCTTGATAAATGACCTCACCTGATGGTGGATTATCCAAAGTCCCCAACGGCAAAGGCACCTGTACCAGCATTCCCTGCTCAAAATCTCCCACAGATGGAACAAATAACGGCGGCGATTCTAACCCCGAATACTGATGCATTTCCTTAACGTGCTTATGCCCAAACTGTAAACCGTAGATGCCATAGGGATAGAGTGACTCTGCTCCAGCTTGCTGTTCGTGGAAGGTATGGTACTGCTTAATCAGATTCTTTCCGCCACCAGAGTAACCTGACACTGCATTAACAGTAATCGGAAAGTTGCTCTTAAGGAGTCCCTTGGCAATTAACGGACGGATACAAGCCAAAAATCCCGTAGGATAACAGCCTGGATTGCTGACAAACTGGGCGCTGGCGATTTCCTTTCGCTGCCCTGGATTGAGTTCAGGGAAGCCATATACCCAGCCCTTTGCTGTGCGATGGGCACTACTAGCATCAAGGATTTTAACCGTAGTACTACTGACTAAGCTAACAGCTTCGCGGGCTGCGTCATCAGGCAGGCAAAGAATGACAACATCGACAGCATTAATCAGTTTGGCTCGCTCAGTTGCATCCCGACGTTTAGATGCTTCAATGCTAACTAACTCAATGTCATCCCGTTGGTTGAGGCGCGAGTAAATGTGTAAGCCTGTGGTTCCCGATTCCCCATCAATGAAAATCTTCGGTTTAGTAGTCATGCGCTTCTTTCAACTGATTAATACGATCTCTGGTAAATGAATTATAGAAGTAGGAGTTATTTTAATGATCAATTTTTGAATGAAATTAGCCTGCTTTCACCATCCACACCAAAAAGCTCAGAATTGGTTCAATAGGAGGAAGAGGATAATCCATCAAATCAATTGTGACTGTTTGTCCCTCTAGCTTGAGAAATCGCCATTGTGTTCCACTGGTTACAGTACCGTAAACTGCTGTTAAGGGTTGAACTCTTGCTTGATTGAATCGCTGTGCAGCTACCATTTCTGCAATGCATTGTCCGAGTCCAGATTTTAAATCTGATTTTTTTGCCTCAACAATGACAATTGCAGGTGCTTCTACTGTTAATTGTTCAGGTGAACGACAAAGGAGGAAGTCACATACACCGTTGAGTCCAATACTCGCATCAACGTTAAACTCTTCCCCTGAAAACACGCTGATTGAGGAATTAAGGATACGTCGTACTTCCAGCACTACAGGATTAATAATTACCTCTGAACGAGCTTTTTCTGTATCTACTGCGATCGCCCACGGTAAATCCTCTAAAATACCTTGTAGTCTGTAACTTGGAGTAATAGGTTCAATGGAGTCGGGGAAAAAGCGGACTCCTTCCACAGTACTCAGGTGAAAATTTTGTTTCACTTTGTCAATGGTGAATTGACTGTAAGGCATGATAAATAACTCTGTTCAATTTTGAATTTTGTTAGCGAGTCCGCCTACTCCTACGGAGAAGCAAGCTACGCTTTTAGCGTCTCGTAGAGAGCGTCATTACGAATTACGAATTACGAATTACGAATTATTCTAACGGATGCCATCATTATCAATAGCGCTGTAGCTGTCGCTGGGGAAAAGCCCTAACCAAGGGTCAGAACTAGGAGTTAAAAATAATTGGGCGTATACTTGCTCATTGAGCGCTTCCACACTTCTTGTTTGCTTACCCTGCGTGAACCATTGATGAATCTGGCTGTGCAGCATATATTCATTTCTGACTGTATCTAAAGCCATTGTGGCTTCAAATTTTCTCACTATTATCGGTAAATTATCTTCCTGAGTGTTTGCAGACTGAGACTTTTTAGCTCTGATCAAAGAAATGCTATTCTGATCTAGCTTGGCATCACCAGTATAGAGTTGAGCGATTTTGTTCCAAACTTCCTGGTCGGTAATTTCAGTTAAGGCGTTTTGATTCCGTTCAGCATCAGACTGGAGAGCAGTTAGCATTGGCCTTTCGACTATCATCTTAGAAACTGCCAGAGAGCTTGCTATTTCTGCTGTAGGTGGTTGACTGGGATTGCTGGGAAGTTCCACCAACTTAGGAGGAGACTGAATACCCAGACGGGATAAATCTGCAATCCATTGGGCTTGGATAGAATTCAGGCGATCGCTGTGGTATTTTCTTAAATAAGCCTCGCGATCGCTTGGTGTAAGTTTGCTGTAATTTTTTACTGCTACTTCAGCCTGCTGTAGCTGACGCAAAAACGCTTTAGGACTATATAACCCTGGAATTGCATCGATTGGACGACCCGATCCATCCAATATATAATGAATACTATTACCTGTAAGCGTTCGCTCTAACTTGCGTCCGTCGCCAAAATCAATTGTTACCTTAGGTACAGAACGCACTGATTGCCAATGCAAAATGAAGCGGTCTTGCAACAGTTTAGAAATCTCAACATTCGGATACAGCGCTACCCGAAAAAACCTACTATTAGCACAACTCAAATCTTGATCTAACCTGCCCAGCAACCGCAGAGATAGAATGGGTTTACCACTAGTTCTAGCAGCAGCCTTGGCTTGTTCTATATCAGTGTACCAGTACAGACGAGAGGCGTAACAGTCCCGTTGTTGGCATAATTCGTCTAAAGCTATCCGAAGTGCAGGGGAAGGTATAACTGTACCTGAAGAATCAGTATTTAGCTTATTAGCATGGGATTTGAGAAATACCTGTAACCCGCTTGGCCCCTGTTTCCGAAGCACAGAAACTTCCTGAGATAGCTTGGAGATTTCAGCTATGGAAGTTTGAGCATCAGCTGTCTGCAAGAGACTGAGACTGACTAGCATAAGTGCGAAGGGATATTTGAAGATTCTAAATTTCATATATTTATAGGAAAATAGGGGGTGCAGTATCGCCGTCACTAACTAGAGAGGTCTAGTCTAACTTGTAATAACCAATAACTGCTCTGAAAGTTTCTGGTGAGGATGCTAAAACTTAAAATATCGACATAGATCAAAACAATTCTTGTTTAATTCTTGGCTAGCTCGTGTAATGGTAGCGGGATGCCGTTTTAGAGTATCTACAGCTAAACTTATATAGCAATCCTGTTTGAATTGTGAAAATCATCCAATCAAGAATTTCATGAATCATTGAGGATTTCTATTAAAGATTTACATATTTTTTGTTTTAGTTACTTAAATATACTAACCAATAGCTTATTTGCTAAAAATCAGGTTTTTCAAAAACTTCAGTAATATTTCTCTTTTAATAACAACTTAAATAGAACTAAATTATTAATAGTACTGCTGGTTTAGTTAATGACAAAACGTCAAGTATTCCAGATGTATCTATTTCCGAACTCTCTATTAAGGCCAATTCAGTAATTCTATAATCACCGTTCTCCTTTTAGGAAACGGGAATTTAGCTTCCCCTGATATCAAGTCTGGATAATTAGTTATTCTGACTAAAGTCATCACACTCGATTCTTTAATCCCCTCCCTACACACTATTAGGCAAGACAAAGCTACTCTCTGGCTCTTGGGGTTTAATCAGCAATCAAGCAAAGATGATATTACCTTGCATGAAAGGTGACTGGGGGTAGGTTTTTGTTAGTGAATCGATGTACTAAGCTGCATTTAAATATGAAGAATACGTTAGTAGTCTATTCATGTAAAAATCGCTGCAATCAGGTTTTATTTGAGAGCGTAATGATTTATCTGGGAAAATCGCGGTTTTATTTTAAACTGCGAATCAACACAACTTCTTTAAGCTTTGAATGTTTATTAACCAATTTGAATAATCACCATGCAACAATATATTTGTAATCTGCTAGTACTAGTATTAGGAACGAGTTCGATTTTCATGGTTACTCCATCTCAAGCTCAAACTACTGACCAATCCAACAGTCAAAATACTAATAATGTTAGCTCCACATCTTCAAATTCACCTTCCGCTACCCAATTGAGTGATTTTGCCGATTCTACTAATAACAAACCACCTATCCTCCCAGAGGCAGCTAATAACTCTTCTGCTGCTAATGCCAATATAACTGCAACTAAGCCTCAGCCACGGATTCCCATATTCAGCAGAATTTTTCCCATAACTTCGATGCAGCAATAATCATAGGCTCAAAGTTTAGTTTACTCGTTTGCCCTAATAGGGAGGTGAATTAACATATTATATACATGATATGCAACTTTAACTAGTGAAAATACTACCATAGCAAGAGAGAACAATTGGAATCTCTCTTGCTGAGTAGAACGAATATCATCAATATATATATAAGGCATACTCTGATTTGCGGCGTTGCATAAATACGGGATGATTTTATGGATTTTTCTTTGCGCCTTTGCGCGGCAGTCGCTACAACGGGGAGGCAGCGCGGTCTTCTCCCAAGGGGAGAGGCTAGCGCCAAGGGGGTTTCCCCCATGAGTGACTGCCGTGGGAACCCCCGCAACGCGCTGCCTTGCCTTTGCGTGAGATATTCATCCCTTAATTCAGCAACGCCTGATTTGCTTTATGCTTGCAGCTGACAGAGCAATAAACCAAACCACTGATTTGGATCTGTCCACACATGAAGAGGTAATAAACCCTGTGCGGTGAGTTGTTGCTTGATAGCATTGAGGTCAAATTTGCGAGAAATTTCGGTGAGGATAGTTTCACCTAGTGCAAAATCAACTTTGAGGTTAAGAGCGCGTAATTCGACAATTTGCGATCGCAGACTGCGTAAATGCATCTCTATTTGATGCTCACTTTCATTGTAAAACGCCCAGTGTTCAAACTGCGTGGTGTCAAAATTTCCCTCAAATCGCTGATTTAAATGCTCCAGCATATTAAGGTTAAATGCTGCTGTCACTCCCTGGCTGTCATTATAAGCTGGTTCCAAAATCTGTTTCGGCTTTCGTAAATCTATTCCCAACAAGAAATACTCACCCACTTGCAGGGCTTCTGTAATTTCACTAAATAAAATATCACACTCATTAGGTGTAAGATTACCTAAAGTGCTACCAATAAAACAAATCATCCTGCTGGGTAATTGCCTTGCTAGGAGTTGTGCAAGGGCTAATTCATAGGTTCCCGCCAGTGCGTAAACTTGTAGTGAAGGGTAATCTCGTAGTAACTGCTTGGCGCTAC
Organism: Nostoc sp. WHI; assembly: GCF_015714725.1. Taxonomy (GTDB): domain Bacteria; phylum Cyanobacteriota; class Cyanobacteriia; order Cyanobacteriales; family Nostocaceae; genus Nostoc. The sequence goes on along the minus strand of NZ_WBKM01000095.1, from coordinate 20,903 downwards.
TTTCCAATATGCCTGTAGACACATCAATTGGTAAGTAGTGCAGGGGATAGCCTCGCTGCTGGTAGGCATCTAGTAAAATGCGCGTTTTGCTAGAACTGCCACTGCCAAGTTCTACCAATTCACAAGCGCCAGTTATCTTGGCAATTTCGTCAGCACACTGTTGTAAAATCGTTGTTTCTGTGCGTGTGAGATAATATTCTGGTAAATCACAAATTTGCTCAAAAAGCTCAGAACCACGGTCATCATAAAAGTAACACGGGGGTAAAGATTTAGGTATTTGAGTTAATCCCTTAACCACATCACTCCCAGCGCTAAGTGTAACTACTTCGGTTGCTTTTACCAAACGCTGTATCTGCAAGCGTTTTTCAATACTGTTTTGAGAAGTAACATTGCTGTTAAAAGCTTTAGATATCGACATTTAACCTCCGTATTGTTGGCATAATAGATTACCTTTAATAGCAGACCTTTACCCCAATCAGTGAAACACATAGCCATAGCCAATAAAATCATGCCTGAGCCATATTACTCAAGCTTTAAAGCTATTTTTAGGAATTATTGCATTAAAATGACAGCAAGTAAGTAAGTAGGTGAGAATAAATCAAAGTAGATTAAGTAATGTAAAAATCTTGAGATGAGTTCGTAGAGAGGGCTTCAGCCCTCAAATTAGGACTAAAGTCCTTACTACAAACATTGAATTATTCACGCCGCTCTATTTAAGCACCTAAGTGCTATTACTAACCCGTTATTTAATCAGCTGCACAGCGAAACCCTGCAAAAATCTGGCGCACACCCGGATGATACCAATTGCGAAAACTAGAACGCAGTATCCAAGGAGGAGTTGCCCAACTACCGCCTTTTAAAACGCGGTGTTTCTCGCCAAAATAAACTTGTGAGTAACCTGTGTAAGGGTAACTTTGGAACCCGTTGTAGCCATTAAACCAGGAAGCCGTCCACTCCCAGACATTGCCGAGAGTATCATCCAAACCATAGGCACTTCGCCCAGTAGGGTAGGCATTTACTGCTGTTGTCTTGCCAATTAAGCGATCGCAATTACAACGTTGAGTGGTTAATTCTTCATCTCCCCAAGGATAGGTGCGATGATGATTAACTTGTGCGTCCCAACTGACTGCTTTTTCCCACTCGGCTTCTGTAGGTAGCCGCTTACCCACAAACCGCGAGTATGCCTCGGCCTCATACCAACTAACACCGCAAACCGGGTGATTATCCCAACTGCGATTGTCGCACCAGTAAAGTGGTTGTGTCACTGACTCCGTTTGTAACCATTGCCACCCAGATTGTGACCACCAACGAGAATTTTGGTAGCCTCCCGCCTCCATAAATACGCGATACTGTTCACAAGTCACGGGGTAACGATCAATCAAATAAGTATCTAAATATACTTTATGGGCAAAGCGTTCGTTATCTAGTGCCTTAATTGAGTCGCTCCCCTGCTCAAATTCGCCTGCTGGGATTTGAATCATTTCGAGAGGGAGAATTCGGCACTCTTGACTCTTGAGCGCCAGTTCAACGCCACTCCCTTCAACGGATAGCGCAGCGTTAGCGAGTAATCGAGCATCGGGAACCTCCAGACAGGGGTGGCTCCTCAACGCGGGGAAAATACGCACATGACTGACTTTCCTTGACTCTTGACTTTTCACCAATTCCAACACGAAGCTACTAATTTCGCAGTGCTGGCTTTCGTGCTGAATCAAAAAGCGCCAGAGACGTTCTTGTTGCTCAATATCAACTACTTCTAAGTATTCGAGAACTTTTTCTCTAACTGTGTCTACGTAATAACGGATTTCCTCTAGGTTTGGTAATTTAACGCGCTCTGATTTGGGTAAACCATCAGCTGCAAATAGCTTACTATATTGCGGGAACAAACAACGGCTACCTGCACAGCGTTCTAGCAACCATAAAGACTCGATATAGGCAATATGCCCCAAGTGCCAACCAACAGGGCTAAAGTCAGGATGAGGCTGACTACAGAATGTGGCTTCTTCTATATCTTGGAACAGTGCAAAAGTTTTCAGGCGACATTCATAGAAATCCTGAAAAATAGACTCTTTCACACTATATTTGCTCAATTCGGATATCACAGTTTGCTCCCACACTAATGATGCTATTTTCTGGGCAAGTAATCCAATTACCTATAAATAAAGGTTCGGATGCAATTATTACAGATTTTGGGAAAGTCGGATCATCTCGTATCCAGTAAAGAGATGGAGGCGGTGAAGTGGTAGCAAAACGAGAGGCTATCAGGCGATGTCCGTCACTAAAGATTACATTGAGTGAGGCTTCTACTTGATAGCTTTTTGCCATCTCTAAAAGCGTTAATAATGTAGTGCGTAAAGCATACTCTGGAGGTCGATGTTTATTAATTTTACTTTGTGAAAGTAACAATGCAAAAATATGTTCGGAATCAGTACTGCCATTAATTTTTTCGTAAAAATCTTGAGTTAAAATGCTGCGGATTTTTCTGTATAATGTTTTACGAAAATTTTCGATTCGTCCATTGTGAATAAATAACTGTTGTTGATGGTTAAAGGGCTGACAATTAGCAAAATCTACGGCTTCGCCTGGTGTAGCACTGCGGACATAAGCAAGTACACACTTTGATTCAACGTAACGGCTGAGATTGGGTAAATTTATATCATTCCAAATAGGTAGGGTATTTTTGTAGATAAAAGGGTCAGTATCTTTTTGGCTATGATACCAACCCACACCAAAGCCATCTGCATTTACTACCCCAGAGGTCATTTCGCGGGGTTGATAACTCTGGACTATCAACGAATGTTCTGGTTTATACAGAAGATGTTCCAGGGAAATAGGCGAACCGAGGTAGGCAAGTAAACGGCACATGATTAAAGTATTTGTTTCCAATAGCTTTATAGAATAAGCTTTTTTGCTGAGAATTAGCTGATTTTTTGATAAATTTGCGATATTATCGTTAGCGAATGCTGTCCTATTGACCTCTTCTCCATCATTACATCTTGATTACTACTCTTAGGGTTAAGAAGTACGCCCGATAATATTGCAAAGTGAAATACTTACTCTTTTTAGGTTGAAGTTTACGCTGGAGTAATACCAAAAAATATTATATATTGGTATTATACAGGAGGAAATTGTATGCAAAAAAATACAAGTGTTACCTTGGGTGAGCATTTTGAAGCGTTTATCGCCAATCAGATTGAAAGCGGTCGTTTCAATAGTGCCAGTGAAGCGATTCGAGCTGGACTACGCCTTTTAGAAGAACGAGAAATAAAGCTTGCCGCTTTGCAACGGGCATTAACAGAAGGCGAGAACAGCGGATTTGCTGACTATTCTCTATCAGGGCTGCTAGCAGAACTTGACCGTGAATAACCTTGCCTTTCGCCTTACTCAATTAGCCAAGCAGGACTTACTATCAATCGGTCGCTACACCCAAAAAACATGGGGCACTGAGCAGAGAAACCGTTATCTTGCTATGTTGGACGACTGCTTTCATCTCTTAGCACGAGAGCCACAGAGGGGACGAACTTGTAATGATATTCGCCCAGGATATCGGAAGTACCACGTCGGACGACATTTGATCTTTTATCAGGAAACCGATGAACATATCGATATTATTCGTGTTTTGCATGATCGTATGGATGTAGAGTCTCATTTCAACGAAGACTAACGCAAAGACAACGTATCGCTGCTATCTCTTCTCTAAATGCTTGTCGTTTAACTTCATCTCGTTCTTGTCAATTTTCCGTTTTTCATCAAGTAACGGCCTAGGTTATTTGCGTTTTAATAGGTAATTTGATGATAAACTCTGTCCCTTCTTGAAATTCTGAGATTACTTCTATTTTACCTTGGTGTTTATCAATTATCTGATAACAAACACTTAAACCTAACCCAGTACCTTTTCCGACTGGCTTAGTTGTGAAAAAAGGATCAAATAGTTTATTTTTAATTTCTGGTGGAATTCCTGAACCGTTATCTTTGATTCCTACTTGGATGTAAATATCGTCTATATTTAATGTAGTTATAATAATTTGTTGACTTCTAATTGAATCAGCTTTTTGATCTAGCAAAGCATCTATTGCATTACTCAGAATATTCATAAATACTTGGTTAAGTTTTGCTGGATAACACTCAACTAAAGGTAAATACCCATAATTTTTAATTACTTCAATTTCTGGTTCAAGTCTGTGATTCAGAATTAACAGAGTATTATCAATTCCTTCATGAATATCTACCTTTTTCATATCAGCTTCGTCTAATCGAGAAAAGTTCCGCAAAGATAACACAATTTCACGAATGCGTTCAGCACCAGTATTCATAGAAGAAAGTATAAGTGGCAAATCTTTACTAATAAAATTTAAATCAATTTCTTCGATTTTTTCTTCAATTAACAAAATCGAATCTGGGTATTCTTGCTGATATAAACTCACTAAATTAAATAAGTCTTGAGTATAGTCATTGACACACTGAATATTACCATAAATAAAATTAACAGGATTATTAATTTCATGAGCTATACCTGCTATCATCTGCCCAAGAGAAGACATTTTTTCTGTTTGGATTAATTGCCCTTGAGCTTCTTTTAAGTCTTGCAGGGTTTTTTGAAGTTCTTGGGTTCGTTCTTCTACGCGTTGCTCTAAACTTTGGCGAGCTAGTTCTAGTTCTTGGGTTCGTTCTTCTACACGTTGCTCTAAACTTTGGCGAGCTAGCTTTAGTTCTTGGGTATAATCTTCTACCCATTCCACTAATTGATTCAAGGAAGTAGCTAATGTTCCTATTTCATCGTTGCTTGTGACATGAACTCTAAGCTGAAAATTTGATTCTTGCGTGATTTTTCTGGCAACGTCAGTAACTATCTGTAGAGGACGGGCAATTAACCTACTGGTATATAGTGCTAGTATAGCTGCGATCGCAGCTGATAACAGCATACTTACAATAATAACCTGAATTCGCAATTTTTGGGCATTATCAAAATTAGCATTTGCTTGCTTTTCTTGAATTTCAGCATATCCAATAATCCGAATTAATTCATCTGAAAGTTTCTCGAATTCAACGGAGAGATTAACTTCTTTTTTGAAAAATGTAAGTAGCTCTTCCTGATCAGCTTTTGTTTCTTTGATTGACAATTTATCTTGTTCAATCTGCTGCCAAAAATCTTTTACTGTCTGAGTATATATTTCTGTATTTTTTTTATAATTATTCAATAATTGCAACAAATCTGTATTGTTGATTGTCGAATCATGATCATGGGCATTGATAAAAGTTTCTAGTTTAGATAACTGTTGATTAACTTGGCTCATTTCATCTAGAAATCTATTTTTTTCAAATTCTAACCAAATAGAATTTTCCAAAACAGTAACTAATCTTTGCGGATGTAATCTAACTCTAGTTATTTTAGTTTCTAAATTTTTTAAGAGAGATTGTTGTTGATAAGATAAATTTAACTGTTGCTGGGCAAGTGTTTCATAACGGTATGCAATTAACAAACCACTTATTGTGCCTATAAAAGTAATACTACCCGCCACGGTATAGCCAAAACTAATTTTTTTAGCGATATTACAGTTATCAGTTACGTGGCTAAGTAAAATAAAAATTCTTTTAAAATAGCGTTTTCTATCAGCTATCATTCATTTATCGACTGTATTATTACAAGAAGTTTCCTTGCCCAATTTTTTGATAAACTTCACGAATTATATTATAATCAGCATCATTTGCCGGAATAAATTTACTTCCTTTATATTTTTTATTTTCTTTGGCAGTTGCTAAACTTTGAATTAGTTTATCCTGATGCTTAATCATGCGCGATCGCATATCTGCTATAAAGCTAGATGCCAACTGATTACTACCAACAAATACATCACCCGGTAGTAATTGGCTTTTAAATATTACAGAAAAATCTTTCTCAAATAAGCCTTCAGATTCTAGAATATTTTTGTATCTGTCATATGAAGTTACCCAGGCATCTACCTCACCTTTTTTTAAAGCTTGTACTCCTTTATCATTTAACATGACAATTTTGAAGTCAGTTTTTGCATCTAATCCAGCATCCATTAATAGTTTTATGGGGACAAGATGACCAGAAGTTGAGCCAATTTTTCGCATGGCAATTGTTTTGCCTTTCAATTGAGCTAATAATTTAATTTTACTATCCGCACGAACTACCATAATAGAATGGTAGCTGCTACGCTCTATGGCAATTATCGGAATAGCCTTTGCCCTAGCATTCAAAATCAAGTATTCTGAAGGCCCTGCAAATACAATATCCACCTCTCTCGATAACAGTGCTGGTGCTGCCGCTGTAGGATTTTCTACAGGAAAAAACTCAACTTTTGTCTCTAATATCTCTTCTAATGTGGTACGAAAAAGTCCATAATCTCGTTGTAAATCTTCCATACCAACGACATCTGTAACTGAAAACTTTAGATTTTTGGGTGCAGTTATTGTCATTTTATCTGAGCTATTATTAGAATTTACTCCTGTTGTGCAGCCAGCAGTAAACAAGAGCGAATACCAAAGTAAGTGGCGTCGTTTCATCGGTTTGAATGATATTATAAATGAGAAATTTCTTAGCTATTATTTAGTAATTTTATTGCTTTTTTGTATTTGTAGCTTCTGTAATATTACGGGAATAAGTTTTATGAATTTGGGAATTCTGTTTGTTAAAAATATTAGGTGCGTCCCACTTTGGAAAAGATACCTGGCTATTATAAATAATGGTTCATCTTGCACACAAAAAAACCGCCTGCGCGGGTTCTACAAAAGCTTGTGTGTGGGCATTCTAATGCCCACTGTGGTCTATTAATATAAAATACGATGTCAAAAGGAGAAAATTGAGGTTTTAACAAATGGAGATAGGAATTAGGAGTTTTTAATTCATTCACTTCTAACTCTTAATTCCTAGCCTTTTTACAACTTCAGATTCCAAGCGGCAAAAGCTAAAGCACCCCAACCGGCTAAAAAGGCTACGCCGCCTAGTGGCGCGATCGCTCCTAAGGATTTAATACCAGTTAAGCTAAGGGCGTATAAGCTACCTGAGAAAATAGCAATGCCAATGATGAAAAGCCATCCACTTGTTACAAGGGTGGGTTGAGGAAACTCGGTGCGACTAATTAGTAATGCTACTAAAAAAAGTGCTAGAGCATGATACATTTGGTAACGAGCGCCAGTCTCAAAAATTTCTAGCGATCGCTCACTAAGTTTTTCTCGTAAGGCATGGGAAGCAAAGGCACCAGCAGCCACTGACAAACCGCCTAAAACGGCAGCTATGGTCAAAAAAATCTGCGTCATTAGACTTAGCCGTAAGTTGGTGTGGAATTTAACGCGCTATTGGATATCAATTAGGCATCAAAATGATATGATACAGCCCCTTCTTCGTTCACCTTAAAGTTTGCATTGAATTCTTTAGCTTTTTCATCTAAAAATTGTTTGGCGTTAGCTGCGGGTAGTTGTGACTGCATTGCAAAGCCTAAAACAGTTACGCGGCCATGATTTTCTTGTAGCATTTTATAAAAAATTGATTGCAGGCGATCGCTAACTTCTTGATTAAGCGCTTTTTTCTCATGCCGACTTTGACGGTACAATCCCAAAGCTAACCATGCCCCTAATGTTAGCGTTGGCACACCAAAAATTAGACCACTAACAGCAGTATTATCAGCTTCATAAGTAGCATTTGGTGCTAAAAAATCATGCTCATCTTTGGGTAGTATGATCACCTCACGTGGAGCAAATTTTTCTAATGCTGCTGTTGCTGATAGCGTTAAAAACATGAATCCGAGTGTCAGTAGCCAACCGGCAGCCAATTTTTCAGCAGTTTTCATAGTTCCACTTCAAATTTGAACTTTGCTAGAAATTCTAACCTGACTTTCGCAAAGGTTCAAATTTATCAATAAAATCCGGTAACATTCCAGAGATTGCTGTTACCGCCACCAATCAGCACCAGCTCTTTAATTATTATCTGTAAATTTAGCTGCATTTAAATACTTAGATTTAGGATTAAATAGCTGTTGGACATTTATCACTGATTAGATATAAATCAAAATCATCATGATGAAGGTTAATTGACAGTGAAGAATGAAGAGTAGTGAATACAACTGATGATTGAATATGGCAGGTAGCATATATTTTAATGTGCATTTATTCAACAGCTATATTCTCTATTTTGTTACATTAGCATCTTCAATTATTGATCATGCTTGAAACCATCAGATACACAACTAAATTGTTAAATCTACTGCCAGCATGAGGAATGTTAACAGTAATTATTAATGCTTGTTATGCCATTAAAAATATTTAATCGACAAATAACATCGAGCTATCAAAAACATTCATGAGGATATATATTTTACAAGAAAAAGTTAAACAAGCTCAGTATCAATTGCCAAAACAACGTTTAAGAATAGCAATTGAACAGCTGGAGAATAACAAAATTGAAACCAGTCTGGCTGTAATTAATGATTTAGAGCAAATTGCCCATAATCATCCACATTACCACTGGATAATTATGGATATTCTGACTACTTTTGTCCGAGAAAATGCTTCTCATAGACCCCAACAGGAAGTAATGAGCAACCGATCAGCAAAAGTTCGTGTAGATATTCAAGCAGCCCTTAGTGTTATCGCTAAAAGAGATGCAAACAAAGACCCAAAAAATGAGCAAATTGATTTGAGTTACGCGGATATAAGAGGAGCAAATCTAAATGGGGCGAACCTAAAACAGACAAATCTCTATCAAGCTAATCTTGCTGGGGCGAACCTCAGCGAAGCTAATTTAGCAGGAGCAATCCTCAGTGCAGCTAACTTAGAAAGAGCTAATTTATATTTAGCTAATCTAGAAGGGGCAATCCTTAGTGCAGCCAACCTCAAAGGAGCCAACCTCTCTGGAGCTAACCTGCATCGAGCAAACCTATATCTAGCTGATCTGCATGGAGCAATTCTCACTGATGCCATACTTGATGGAGCAAACCTCAGAGAAGCCAAATTCTTTGAGTAAAATACTATACCGCTATGTGTAATTCGTAATTCGTAATTCGTAATTCGTAATTACTATACCGCGAGGGTTTCAATGATTTGGAATCGGTGGTTTATTTTTACCGTAATGTACAACTATATTCGATGTCATTGCCTAGTTAAACGGGTCTTTTGACACCTATGATAATTTTCTGCTAAATGCTATACTATTTTTTCTTAACATCTAAGTAATAATTCTAGGTTGTAAGGAAAATTTTTACCATGTCTTCTAAAAAGACAGACGCTTTGTTGAATTGGTTGATAACTATAACAGTTATATTTGCTTTCTCATTGACTGTAATTTTCTTTGCATTATCTAGTATCAAGGAATTATCAATTCAGGAAAAGATCCAGTATAGAAACCAAGCATTAACAACTACTGCAATAGTTTTTCTGGCATCGGCAGCAATGTTTAATGTTTATTATGCAGCCAAACGTGTCCAGGCGATGCAGAAAAATGCGATCGCAGCTGAGAAAAACCTCGAAATTGGCATTCAAAATGCAAAGCTAAATCAAGATAGATTGATTGCAGAACGTTTTATGGGGGCAATTACCCAGCTTGGACATGAAAAGATTGAAACCCGGACAGGCGCAATTTATGCCTTAGAAAGAGTTGCTCAAGATTTTTCTAAAGAACACTGGACAATTATGGAAATTCTCACTGCCTTTGTGCGAGAAAATGCAGCAAAAGAGCAGCTAAAAGGGGAGCAACAGCCGGAATATTCATCAGTAGTTTACTCAAGTAGGCGTAGAGGTGGGTCGCGTCCGACACAGCAGTTGGAGGAGAATTTCCATGAAGAAGTGCCAAAAATACGCACCGATATTCAAGCCGCCCTGACTGTCATCGGCAGGCGTAATTTACTCGAAGACCCGAAAGATCAAAAACTTGATTTACGCAATATTGACATCAGAGGAGCAGACCTGCTAGGTGTTAATCTGCAACAGGCTGACCTCCGTGGATCTGATCTTAGTGGGGCTAACCTGCAACAGGCTGACTTGAGTGAGGCAGACCTTAACGGCGCTAAACTCGTTAGGTCTGTTCTCTATGAAGCCAAATTGCTAAAAACCAGTCTGTGTGGAGCGAACCTCTGTTGGGCTAATTTCAATCGCGCCAACCTCTCTGGGGCAAACTTGCGTTCAGCCAACCTCTCTGGGGCAAGTCTGCGTGCAGCTAATCTGCAAGGAGCGAATCTCTATAAAGCTAACTTGCAACAAGCAACTTTGAAAATTGCTAACCTCTCTGGGGCAAAGCTGTTTTTAGCTAACTTGCAAGGAGCAAAACTGGGTAAAGCTAATCTGCAACTAACGGGGCTGATTGGTGCTAACCTCTCTGGGGCTAACTTGAATGGTGCCAACCTTTCTGGGGCTAACTTGAATGCAGCCAAACTCCAGCAAACAGAAGTCTATTTTGCCAATCTCTCAGAAGCTAGCTTAACGGAAGCTGATTTGTATCAGGCAAACCTCATCGGAGCAAACCTGCATAGGGCAACCTTTTATCAAGCTAACCTGACTCAGGCTAACCTCATGGGAGCTAACTTTTTAGAAGCTAATCTTAGCGATGTCAAACTGGAAGGGACAATTTTAACAGGAGCTAAAAACTTAGAGTTGCAGCAGATTAGAAAGGCACTTGGCGATCGCACTACTCGCTTACCTGATTATATGGAAGCACCGACACATTGGCGGCAGTCTAGTTAAATTATCTCAGCATCATTAGTTATTTGGGCGCATTCTACCGTTTTTACCAAAAGTCTCCGTAACAATTCTTTTGAACACGAACGGCCGAGCTTTGAACACGAACGGCCGAGCTTTGAACACGAACGGCCGAGCTTTGAGCATGAACGGCCGAGCTTTGAGCATGAACGACCGAGCTTTGAGCATGAACGACCGAGCTTTGAGCATGAACGACCGAGCTTTGAGCACGAACGGCCGAGCTTTGAACACGAACGACCGAGCTTTGAACACGAACGACCGAGCTTTGAACACGAACGGCCGAGCTTTGAGCATGAACGTCCGAGCTTTGAACACGAACGGCCGAGCTTTGAGCATGAACGACCGAGCTTTGAGCATGAACGACCGAGCTTTGAGCATGAACGGCCGAGCTTTGAACACGAAACATGGTGATATTAGCTTGAGTAATGAGCAATAATACCTCAAAATTAGTTTTGAGTGTGTTAAATGCACATCAGAGGGCTATATCCCGCTTGCTAGAGTGTGAGTCATTCACGTAAAATATAATGCCATTGTTGCGGCAGTTATCATGACCTCATCTGCGTCGTTTGACACATTAGAGTCTGTACAGGCGGATATCGCTGAATTGATTACTCGCTTACCGACATTAAAAAATCGGCAACTTATTCAGCAAGCACTTGCTACTATTGTTCGTCTAGCTGATAGTGAAATTGAGCGTCTCGATTGGAAAATATTGTCGGCTTCATTAACAGATATGGAGCGCGGTTTCCAGCTTTTTTATGATTACCGACGTGTTCGCAAAGTCACCATTTTTGGTTCGGCTCGCCTCGCATCAGATACACCAGAGTACAAAATGGCGGTTGAGTTTGCTCGCGCTGTTTCCCAATTAGGATTTATGGTGATGACTGGCGGGGGTGGTGGAATTATGCAAGCGGGTCACGAAGGCGCGGGGCGAGAAAATTCCTTTGGATTAAACATTCAATTACCCTTTGAGCAGGAAGCGAACCCGTTTATCGAAGGTGATCCTAAGCTCATTCACTTCAAATATTTCTTTACCCGCAAGTTGTTTCTCCTCAAAGAAAGTGATGCTGTAGCCTTGTTTGCTGGAGGCTTTGGCACTCAAGATGAAGCTTTTGAATGTATGACATTAAGCCAGACTGGTAAATTCGGCCCAGTACCTTTAGTTTTAATTGATCACCCTGGTGGTGACTACTGGCGGTCTTGGAGCGAATACATTGATAAACAACTTGTGCAAAAAGGTCTTGTTAGTCCTGAAGACCCCAGCCTTTACACGGTGACAGATAACCTGGATGTAGCTTGTGATGTTATCACCCGTTTTTATCAGGTTTATCACTCCTGTCGATATGTAAGCAATAAGTTAGTCATCCGCCTCAAGACAGTTTTATCAAACGCTCTGGTAGAGCAACTCAATACTGATTTTAAAGACATTATTATTCAAGGACGCATTGAAAAAAGTCAGGCATTACCTGAAGAAGCACAAGATGAAACCGTTGGACTACCCCGCCTGCTTTTGTACTTCAATCAACGCGACTTGGGGCGCTTGTATCAGATGATTGCCACAATTAACCAGATGGGTACTCCTTCACCGGAGGATGCAGCGCATCCAGAAAGAAAGTAGGTAAGTAAACACAATTAATTACACAGTGTTATTGCGCTAAACGCAGCCATACCCAAGGGCTTTATGCAGCAATGCAAGGGCTGGGATTGCTTTGCTGCGATCGCAATGACTGTTTGGTTCAGGCAAGAGACGCGATAAATCGCCGTCTCTACAAAAGCATGATCAAAGGAGCCACGAAAACAATATGATTTACCCTACTTAACAGATGAGAAATACACTATTTATGATGACTCAATACTGATTATTGTAAAAAACCTTGTATATTGGCACAGGAAACAACGTATCAAATCCTAACAGAGGAATAAAACATGCTGGAATTATTGGGTTCAGGTTTGGTTACCCTCTGGCTGGAAATGGCCGGGGTACAGTTCAAGCCTCTGGATGCCCTAGATGCTTTGACTTGGCAAACTAGCCCTGGCTTGGTTCTTGCCCCTGATCCCAATCCAGCTGGGGCGACGACGGTGCAAGCATATCTAAAAAAGCTTGTAACATCAAAAGTGGTGGCGCAAAATCTGGCTGAGAGTCAGGGAATTTGGATGCAGTCGGGTCCGATGCTGATGGCAAATCACCAAGGTACTACACCTCTGCCGGCTGCTTCTTTAACCAAAATTGCTACTTCACTAGTTGCTTTGAAAACTTGGGGGCCAGATTACCAATTTGATACTTTAGTAAGTGTCACTGGGCCAGTGGTCAAAGGAGTTGTGCAAGGTGATTTGGTGATTACTGGCGGTGGCGATCCTTTGTTTGTTTGGGAAGAAGCGATCGCTCTTGGTAATACTCTCAATAAAATGGGTATCAAGCAGGTAAAGGGAAATTTGATTATTACTGGCAATTTTGCCATGAATTTCCAACGTCAGCCGATGCTAGCAGGTCTAATACTCAAGCAAACTCTAAATTATGCAACTTGGGGTCGTCCTGCTGTTTACATCCACTCAATCATGCCCAAGGGAACACCCAAGCCGAAAGTCGTGATTGCAGGTGCGATCAAATTTGCGGTGCAACCAAATCCTCAACAAATCTTGTTACTACGTCATCGTTCATTACCCTTGAAGCAACTAATCAAGGAAATGAATGTTTACAGTAACAACGAGATGGCAGAGATGCTAGCAGAGTCAGTGGGGGGAGCAGCTGTAGTGCAATCAACTGCTGCCAACCTTGCTAAGGTGCCACAAGTGGAAATCCAGTTAATCAATGGTTCTGGACTGGGGCCAGAGAATCGCATTTCCCCTAGAGCTGCTTGTGCAATGTTGATGGCTATTCAAAAGGAGGCATCTGTCCATCAATTGAATTTGGCTGATTTGTTCCCGATGTCTGGGTTTGATCGTCGGGGAACACTACACTCTAGACACATTCCCCCCGCCACTGTAATCAAAACTGGCACTCTCCGAGATGTGAGCGCTTTGGCAGGAGTTATGCCTACACGCGATCGCGGTTTGGTTTGGTTTGCGATTATCAACCGGGGGACAAACGTCGGCGGTTTGCGTATTGGACAAGACCAACTGTTGCAAAGTGTTGTAAAACAATTACAAATACCTGCAATCGTTCCTGCTACCCTCACTCCCCACTCAGCCATCAACTCTTTACCCCAGTTAGGCGCAGTCAGTCGCAATGACATCTTGTTCAAAAGTTAGTTTGTCGAACTTTGCATAAATGCGGGATGATTTTTTCACGCAGAGGCGCAGAGGCGCAGAGAGGATAAGGAGTTTTAGATTTCAATACATAATATTTCATCCCTTAGTTCAGCAACGCCAAATAATTAAACATAATTGAGGGGCAATCTCCTTATATTTGCTTTGATAAATCCAAAACAATCACAAGGCGATCGCCCCTAAATGTATTGAGCGCTTTTAACACTCTTAAGATTAAGCTAATGGTCGGATCTCTGTGTCGCACATTAGCTTATTCAGCAGTAGCGAGTTCAGTACTACCGCGTGTACGACGCCGTGTCAGGCTGTTGTACAGCATTACACCGATCGCCTTGATTAAATTGCCTTCCAATTCCTCGAACATCTTCATGTTCGTACCAAAGGCGGCGTTAGCTTCATCAACTATGCGATCGCTAATAGCATCATCAAGAGGTAGTTCATCCAATGTTTGACGATATTTCGCTTTGAATGCCTTCTCATCGGAAATCTCTGGAAACTCATAAAAGGCTGTTCCTTGCCCATCAGACAAATTCATCGCTGTTACAGCAATATTTTTGAGAATTTGTCCCCCAGATAAGTCACCCAGGTAACGAGTATATGAATGGGCGATTAACAATTCTGGTGCTGTTTCAGATATTTCTCGGATGCGCTGTACATAAGCTTTACCTGCGGGAGATAGTTGGATTTGCTCTCTCCAATTAGCCCCGAAGTAATAACCCAGGTCTTGCTCTAAGGTATACTTGCGGTTGAGTTGGGGAAAGTTAATTTTAGAAATAATTGGGTGCTGACGGTGCTTTTCCATCTCTTCTTCCATCGCTGAGTAGACGAAGTAGAAGTTAGCAACTAGTTTTCGGTAAGAGTTTTTTTCTACCACTCCTCTTAAAAAGCACTTGACAAAACCTACATTTTCTGCCATCGTATGGGCTTTTTTAGTGCCTACACGTAATTTGGCTGCTAAATTGCTGCTCATGCTAAATTTCTCAACTTTAAAAAATCAACTGCCGAGGTTTTAATTCACTAAATGGCTAAAAAGCCATTAAACCGTTACCTTAAAACTATTTGATGAGAATTTATATTAAAAATTTTTAAGCTGCTCGGATAATTTTGTAGTTTTTTACACAGTAACAAGCTTAAGCGAATAGAAGCTTATATTCCGGTGTTTTGATTTTTTGTTGTTATTAGCTAAATTTCACTTTCATTTTCAGTAAAGCTGAAAAATACTTGCGATTAAATAAAGGTAATATTTTCTACTGCTTGTTTTTTGTGAGTAGCATTGCAAAATGTGAACCAACACACATAAAAGTCAAGACTAAACTTTATGGCATAAAAGGAATAATTAGCTAAAATGTGAAAAATTTACTCATAAAGTAAAAACGAATACTAACTTTATGAAAATTTACAATTAGAGAGGAAAAGTTTAAGTATTCTTACGTAAAATTAGCTTGCTCTAGAATGAATTTATCAAGAGAAAAAGCATGTCAAAATTGCTGAATAAAGTCTTAAGTGCTATTTTTCAGTGTGATTGTGTGGAGTGTTTAAACTTATGGTTTCATCTATAACTCGGACACCAGGAATTCCTGGGGGTTCTGCTTCCGAAGCTGATGGATTGGGCAAAGGGATTGAGAGCAGTTTTGCACTGAATTTAATTCCACTACCAGCAAATCCTTTATTTGGTACTGATGGTATTCGCGGACGAGTCGGAGAATTACTCAGTGCGCCCCTAGTATTACAAGTTGGTTTTTGGGCAGGTATTGTTTTACGTAGCCATGCGACTAAAGTAGGGCCAGTCATTCTGGGACAGGACTCCAGAAACTCCAGCGATATGCTAGCGATGGCTTTGAGTGCAGGGTTAACAGCAGCAGGGTTAGAGGTTTGGTATTTGGGATTATGTCCCACTCCTTGTGTTGCCTATCTCACCAGCATCAGTGATGCTATAGGCGGAGTGATGATTTCTGCCAGCCACAATCCCCCAGAAGACAATGGCATTAAGATTTTTGGTGCAGATGGTGGGAAGTTACCGCAAGTATTGCAGGCAGAAATTGAGGCGGGGCTACGTGGCAAAATATCACCTATTGCTAGGGTTAGTAATTGCGGACGGCATTACTCACGTTTCGAGTTAGTGGGGCATTATAGCGAGGCATTGAAAAAACCCTTGAATAGTGCCCTAAATCTTGAGGGAATGAAGATTGTTTTAGATTTGGCGTGGGGAGCAGCAGTTGGGTTAGCACCATCAGTATTTACACAGATGGGAGCAGAGGTAATTTGCTTGCATAATGAAGCAGATGGCGATCGCATTAATGTCAACTGCGGTTCCACTCATTTGGATATTCTTGCAGCAACAGTACAGGAACACAACGCCGACTTAGGCTTTGCCTTTGATGGCGATGCCGATCGCGTCTTAGCTGTAGATAATATTGGCCGACAAGTTAACGGCGATTACATTCTCTACCTGTGGGGACGCCAGTTACAACAAAATCAACAGTTGCCGGATAACTTGATTGTATCTACTGTCATGGCCAATTTAGGCTTTGAGAAGGCTTGGCAACAAATTGGTGGCAAATTAATTCGCACCGCAGTCGGCGATCAATATGTGCAAGCCGAAATGCTGCGGACTGGGGGAATGCTAGGCGGCGAACAATCAGGTCATATTCTTTGCCGTCATTATGCCGTGACTGGAGATGGTTTGTTAACAGCCTTGCATGTAGCAGCTTTGGTAAAAGAGGCGGGTGTTTCTTTAGCAGAGTTGGTAGATCAAAGCTTCCAGACTTATCCACAATTGTTGCGGAACGTGCGAGTTATAGATCGCGATCGCCGTTTAGGATGGAAAGATTGCCAACCTCTACAACAAGCGATCACTCTTGCTGAAGCTGCAATGGGTGATTCTGGCAGAATTTTGGTTCGCGCCTCTGGTACAGAACCAGTAATCAGAGTCATGGTAGAAGCTGCCGATGCCGAACTTACCAACTACTGGACAAATGAATTAGTTTCAAAAGTTCAGCAACATTTGATGGACTAATACCAATTCTTTGTGAAACTGGGCAAAATCAAGTTTGGTGAAACAAGGGGCTTAAGCCCCTTTTCTATGCAATTTTTCTAATATAACTGATTTAAAAGCATGGTTAAATCAGCAGGAAAGCGATTAACTTTAGATAATTAATATTATTTCGATTTTTAATAGGGATTTTGATGAATTGCAATGTAATTTTGTGATTCCAATTTAAAGTATTTTATCAGGTTTCAATCCCTAATAGGTAATAGAGATTTTGATGAATTGCAATGCGGTTAGATTTTGCTACGCTCAAAAAATATTTTGACATCTGTATCAGTTAGGCCTATGCTGAAAACGTCTTAACCAACTGAAGTCTTTTTTTATCTTAGGTGTAATATGTTTGATTACTCTAGTCCCGCTTTAGCCGCTTATGTCAATATCTCTTCGCCAAGAGCAGCTTGCACCAACGGTAGTAAAGTTGCGATCATCAATCCTGAAGGGGTATGGGAAGTAGAAGAAAATGGGACAAAAAAACTAATCCCAAACTCTAATCATGATGCCCGTGGCTGTTCAGCGATCAATAACACAACTTATGTTTTAGCGGTTCCTACAGGGTTAGTAAAAATAGAAACTAACGGAACCTATAAAACAATAGTTACCAACGCAGCCAATTCAAGAACGCGAGTTAAGTTTATTGATGGGTTGGTTATTCACCAATCTATGAATACCCTGTCAATTTACGATCAAAGCCTCAATTTTAAAGCCAAAAATACTTATGGCGTGACTGAGGTAATGGATTTTGAATACAAGAATAACTACCTTTATATCAGTGGTTTTCAACAACAAAAAAGATTAGGTGTCCCCGTCCAAATAGCTTTTCTTTATCGGATGGGTTTTGATGGAGCAAGAATTTTTAATCTCCCAAATTTACCAGGAGATAATCAGGGTAAACTTTGGGGCTACAATTCTGCTAATCTTGCCAACGACATGGCAGATACCCGATTAAACCGCCTACATATTTTTGGTGATAAACTTTATGTACTCGGCTCAGTTTATGGTGGCAATTCAATTTTTAGATGGAATGGTAAAAACTTAGTAACTGGAACGTTGATTACTACCGACAAGTATACCAATGCTGCCCAGACGCGCGATGAAACAAAGGTATATACGGGAGTTGTTGATCTTACTACCTTTACTGTTGAGCGCGGACAGTTAGCCTTTCCAAGACTCCCTGCATCTAGTGGATTGGGTGACGGAAATGGTAATTTCCCTAAAACCATTTATGCTAATGGCACTAATATTTTTGTGGGTTCCTCTGCTGCTTACGCAATTCCCAATAGAGATAGCCAACTTTTCTTAGGTAGACGTATCCCGGCTTACCGTGGCGATGCAAGTTTTTTGGTTGTTCCTAATAATCTGAATACTCGGCAAGCTTGGGTTACTCCTGGCAATGGTGAAGTATTGCTCTTTACTGATAAGTTTGCAGTACTTAAAACAGGTAATATAAATGACTTGGCTACAAATTCAGGAACTACCCAAGTCTTGCCAACAAATACGTATTTTGTCAAGTTTTAAAAAGCTATTTGTTCTTAGGTGTTAGCCTTAAAAAACCTCCAAGCATTTAAGCTGGAGGTTTTTTTAAGTAGTTGTTTCTATTGGTTTCAATCCCTAATAGGGATTTTGATGAATTGCAATTTCGGAATTTTCTTCAATTTACGGACAATGGGTAGTTTCAATCCCTAATAGGGATTTTGATGAATTGCAATTTGCGGGTCTACGACTCTAAGCCTGTTCGTAATGTAGTTTCAATCCCTAATAGGGATTTTGATGAATTGCAATGTGACTGGGTGATTTGTGAACACTGGTACTCCCAAGTTTCAATCCCTAATAGGGATTTTGATGAATTGCAATTGTACCACCTGCGTTCTTGCCATCGGTATTTTTAGGTTTCAATCCCTAATAGGGATTTTGATGAATTGCAATAGTTCCATAGAAATGTTGCCGTTGAAACGCACCACGTTTCAATCCCTAATAGGGATTTTGATGAATTGCAATCTTTTTGATTCAAAATCCCGGCATTAAAATGTATTTTGTTTCAATCCCTAATAGGGATTTTGATGAATTGCAATGCTATCTGCACTAGGGAAGCAGCAACCACTTGAGTTTCAATCCCTAATAGGGATTTTGATGAATTGCAATGCATAACTCTTGCTCCCCACTCCCGCCACACTCTAGTTTCAATCCCTAATAGGGATTTTGATGAATTGCAATTCTCTCCTACGGGATACTAACTCTTGAAGGTACAAGTTTCAATCCCTAATAGGGATTTTGATGAATTGCAATCATTAGCTTACAACGATAATAAATGGCATGTTGTGTTTCAATCCCTAATAGGGATTTTGATGAATTGCAATTTTGGCTAGCACTAACACCAAATAATTGATGTAGGGTAGTTTCAATCCCTAATAGGGATTTTGATGAATTGCAATATTGCAGTACAGGGCAATAGAGTGACGGCTGATGTTTCAATCCCTAATAGGGATTTTGATGAATTGCAATTTCTCATCGCTCCATCCTCTCCCATCCACTTTTTGTTTCAATCCCTAATAGGGATTTTGATGAATTGCAATGCTGCTGTCGTAGGCACGGCAATTCCTACTGTAACTGGTTTCAATCCCTAATAGGGATTTTGATGAATTGCAATTGGTGGAGCTTTAGGCGTTATCGGCAAGACTTACAAGTTTCAATCCCTAATAGGGATTTTGATGAATTGCAATTTCTATGCCATATCCAGAAACGTAATAATACGATTGTTTCAATCCCTAATAGGGATTTTGATGAATTGCAATTGCATGAACGGTACCAGCGAATCAACCACTCGGTAGTTTCAATCCCTAATAGGGATTTTGATGAATTGCAATTCGCGCCCGAAGTTGCTTTGAAATTCAGTTTCACGCGTTTCAATCCCTAATAGGGATTTTGATGAATTGCAATTAGAAAAGGGCGATCGCTTTGCTTGTGAACTCAAGGTTTCAATCCCTAATAGGGATTTTGATGAATTGCAATGTGACGAGATGAATTTTTGGGCAATGACGAATTGTTTCAATCCCTAATAGGGATTTTGATGAATTGCAATCCACACAATTCAACGCTCGCTCAAGTTTATTTCAAGTTTCAATCCCTAATAGGGATTTTGATGAATTGCAATTTGTTCTGAAAGTCTGGAGAGAAGCGCATTTATAAGTTTCAATCCCTAATAGGGATTTTGATGAATTGCAATCTGCTTCTGGTAACATTCGCCGTGTAAGAACTTACGTTTCAATCCCTAATAGGGATTTTGATGAATTGCAATCGCGGGAGGCTGAAAGCCAAGCTGTATTTAGTTTTCAAGGTGCGGTTGCGCGATTCAAGGGCAATCATAGCATTACAGGATTCGTTTGGGAAGAGTGTCGGGAAACTTTAAAGGCTGAAACCCAATTTTAGTAAGCATTTCAGAGATTGCGCGGATGAAAAGTGGGCGACTAACGGGTGAAACCCTTGCTGGAGTTGACATAGAAGCACTTTTTTGGGACTGTGGAATTTGTACACCCACCCTTCCGCGCATTTAACATACAGAAACCTAGCCAGAAGGGGACTCAGCAAAGAAAATTGTTTCGTCCCGTGGCTGTTCTCCACCAATACGTTCGACTTTTCGCTGACAACAGCCACAGAGAAAATAAAAGCGAACGCTGTCAGTGTCGGGTTTAATCAATTTAGCTAAACGCGATCGCAGTTTAGCATACTGAGTAGGAGTGATATCGCACTCAAACACACTCAGTTGCATCCATTGTCCGTAAGACTTGAGAACCGAATGGATTTTAGTACGACGCTTATCTTCTGGAATGTCGTAGCTGACAACAATATACATGAAGGGAGTGGGGAGTGGGGAGTGGGGAGTGGGGAA